>NZ_CATKPN010000112.1:0-225869 GCF_949767245.1 Pseudomonas sp. IT-P176 | reverse complement strand
AAACAAAGCGAGGCGGCCTAAAAGCCGACCTGATCGTTGGGGCATGCGCGGTGTCGCTTCTACTTCCTAAGACGCTGACGAAGTCGGCCATCTTTTGATCTGGCTCTGGCTCTGGCTCTGGCTCTGGCTTTTGATCCTGGGCGCCCCGTTAACCACGCTGGCCGTACTTCGATATTGATTTGGGGGGTAAACCGGCAGGACGCCGGTTTAGCCGCACTGGGCCAGGGATGGCCCATTGCGGCGGCACCCCAAATCAATGTCGGAGTACGGGCATGCCGAGCCTAAGCGAGGCACCGAGTGGTGGGGTAAGAGCGTTTTGCTTACTTTTGCGCTGTCCAAAAGTGAGCCGCTGTAAAAGCGGAACCATAGGAGGCCGTTACGGAAGAAATGGATATGTACTCGGTCTAATCCAACACCCCAGAGGCCCAGAGGCCGCCACGGCGAATGTCCAAGGGGGGCTTTGAGACGTTAGCGTTTTTGCCTTGGGCTCAAGTAACAAGTTACGGCCGTGCAATCAAGCACGGCCCAGTCCCAAGAGACTTACCAGTTGTAGCTCATCGTGCCATACACGGTCCGCTGCTGGCCGTACTGGCAGCCAACGTTGCTGTAGCAGCCTGCCACGTATTCTTTATCGAACAGGTTCGAGGCGTTGAGCGAGACTTCCATACCGTCGAGCGAGGCATCGACCTTGCCCAGTTGGTAGGCGACCAAGGCGTCGACCACGGTGTAGCTGTCGACCTTGAAGCTGTTCGCCGAGTCGCCGAAGGTGCTGCCCACGTAGCGGGCACCGCCGCCCAGGCGCAGCCCTTCGAACGTGCCGCCCTGGACGATATAGTCGCCCCAGATCGACGCCATGTGCTCCGGCACCCGGAACGGTGTATTGCCTTTATTGCCGACGTCGGACTTGGTGACCTCGACATCGTTCCAGGTGTAGCTGCCGATCAGATTGAAGCCTTGGGTAATCTCGGTCTTGGCTTCCAACTCGACACCCTGGGAGCGAACTTCGCCTTCCTGGCGTGCGAAGCCGCTGACGTACTCGGTGGCATTCTGCTTGGTCAGGTCGAACACCGCGACGGTGTACAGGCTGTTGCTGCCTGGCGGCTCATACTTCAGGCCGACTTCGTACTGCTTGCCGATTTCCGGGTCGAGCTGCGAGTTGTCCAGCGTCATGCCCATTACTGGCAAGAACGACTCGCTGTAGCTGGCGTACGGTGCAAAGCCATTGTCGAACAGGTAGACCAGGCCCGCACGACCACTGAACTTCTCATCCTTCTGGGTCTGCGGAGCGCGGTCGTCCTTCTGGTTGCTGGCCCAGTCGTAGCGACCACCGAGCAGGAACACCCACTTGTCGATCTTCAACTGATCCTGCAGGTACACGCCGGTCTGCGACAGTTTCTGCTCATAGCTGGAGGCACTGAACGGGACCAGGGTCAGCGGTTTACCATAGACCGGATTAAACACGTCGAACGGCTGCAGGATGAAGTCCAGCGACTGGTCCTGGTTGAACTTGCCGTTGTTGTAGTCGACCCCGGTGAGCAAGGTGTGCTCCACCGGCCCCGTGGCAAAGTTGGCCTGGACCTGGTTGTCCATGGTGAACAGCCGGCCGTCGCCCTTGCGCTGGTCGTTGTAGCGCGAGTAGACGTCGCCCGCCGGGCCGTACAAGGCAATCTCGGAGCTGGACTGGCGGTAGTCGCTGTAACGCACGTTCTGGCGCAGGGTCCAGATCTCGTTCAGGTCGTGTTCGAACACGTAGCCCAACGACGTCTTCTCGTTGGTCATGTAATCGTAGGCGCTGTCGCCGACGTAGGTATCGCGATCCAGGCGGCCACGCGGGTCGCGAAACACCGTGCCCTGGGCGGGCAATGGGTTGGCGAAGTTGCCCGTCTGCTTCTGGTACTCGCCCAGCACGGTCAGCTCGGTATCGTCGTTGGGACGAAAGCTGATGGCCGGTGCCAGGTACTCGCGACGGTTGGTGATGTGGTCGGCCTGGGCATCGGCTTCGCGGAACAGGCCGGTCAGGCGATAGCTCCACACCCCCTCCTCATCCAGCGCATCGCCGAGGTCGAAGGCGGTCTGTTGGTAGTCGTGGTTGCCCATCTGCAACTGCACTTGTCGCAACGGTTCGGTGGTCGGGCGTTTGCTCACCAGATTGATCTGGCCACCGGGGTCGGAAGCACCGTAGAGCACCGAGCTGGCACCGCGCAGGACTTCGATCCGCTCCAGGCCATAGGGTTCGGGGGCGTCCCAGCCAAGGAAGTCGGGCAGGAAGGTGCGGGTGCCATCGCGCAGCATGCGCCCGGTGCCTTGCTGGAAGCCACGGATGGTCAACTGGTCGGTGACGAACTGCGGGCCGGCCAGTTCGGCGTTGATCCCCGGCGTGTAGCGCAGGGCCTGGGAGACCGTCTTGGGTTGCT
The DNA here is from genome assembly GCF_949767245.1 of Pseudomonas sp. IT-P176. NCBI lineage: Bacteria > Pseudomonadati > Pseudomonadota > Gammaproteobacteria > Pseudomonadales > Pseudomonadaceae > Pseudomonas > Pseudomonas sp. IT-P176. The sequence continues at coordinate 223,455 of NZ_CATKPN010000112.1, read as the reverse complement.
GAGCTTCGATCTGCTCACGGGTCACCACCGACACCGAGTACGGCGTCTCGATGATCGGCGTGTCAGTCTTGGTCCCCGCCGAAGCGCGCTTGGCCACATAGCCGTCATCGGCGCTCACCGAGCTGTACGCCTGGCCGACCACACTGCTGACCGGCAGGGTCAGCGCCGCATCGTCGGAGCTGCCTTGCAAGGTCACATGATTGCCTTCGATCCGATAGGCGATGCCGGTCCCCTGGATCAACTGGCGCAGCGCCTCTTCAGGTTCCATCTGCCCGGATACACTGCGGCTGCGCAGGCCGGAGACGGTGTCCTGATTGTAGATGATTTGCAATTTCGCCTGGTTGCCCAGCTCGTACAAGGCCGAGGACAGCGACTTGGCCGGGATGTTGATCTGCACAGGCTCGGCCAGCGCCGGGACCGCCACCGCCATGGCAAGCCCGAGAGTAGCGGCGGCGATGCAGCGACGCAGGCGCTGTGCCGGTTGATTCAGTGGATGAACGCTCATGATGTTCCCTATGGATTTATAGTTTTGTTGGCATATTGGATGGGGCTTGGCGTGTGGCCAGGGGGCAGGCCGCACACCGCTCGAACCCCAGGCGCTCACGCAGACAGCAGACCCGGCGCTTGACCGCTCCAGCGGCGTCGCGACGCAAGGCACTGCGCAAGGCCTGGCTGCCCTGCCCCTGGTGGCTGCTGCAAAAATGCGCCCGCGCTTCCCCTAGCGCGCGGGTTGGCACACAGCCCTGGGCCACCTCCATGACCCAGTCGATACACAGCGCCACGTTGCCCCACAGCAGGCGCGGCGACAGCCCGGTATGGGCGGCAAAACGGTTGACGAAAGGCTGCAGCAGTTGCTCATCGAACGCGTCCAGCTGGCGTGCGCCATTGCCCTCGTGGAGTAGCGCCGGCCCTGACGCCGGGACATGCAGTTCGTCAGGTTCGCCCTGTTCATTCACGCAGATACGCAACTGCTGCGGGTCCAGGCTTACAGGCTCGGCATACAGCAGGCGCGCCAGCAGCAGCGGTGGCAGGATCAGCGCGCAGAGCTGCTGGTGCCATTGCGATGCAACTGCTCGCGGATCGGCCTGTGGCCAATGCCGGGCATAACGCGCCAACACCGGCGCCAGCATGTCCGGTTGCAACCAGCGGCTCAGCGCGGGCGCCTCACTGCCGGGCACCACACGCATCCGCGCCGCGAGCGGCTGCAGGTCCGGCGGCAAGCGCTGGGCCAGGGTCAGGTTCACCTCAGCCGGCCTCGACAGCGCTGGCGTGGTGCTGCACCAGACGGCCGTTGTCGATGCGCAACAGGCTGTCGGCGGCATCGAAATAGCGGTCGTCGTGGGAGATCACCACGATGGTCTTGCCCAGGCGCTGCAGGTCTGGCAGCAACTCGGTGTAGAAGATGCGGCGGAAGGTCGGGTCCTGGTCCGCTGCCCACTCGTCGAACACCAGCACCGGGCGATGCTCGGTCCACGCTTGCAGCAGCGCCAGGCGCTTGCGTTGGCCGGTCGACAGATCGAGGGTGGAAAAACGCCCGTCTTCGATGCGTACCTTGTGGGCGATCTCCAGGCGTTCCAGGTACACCATCGCCTCTGGCGGCACATCGGCGCCCTGCTGGACGAGGTCCTCGAACAGGAAGAAGTCCGACAGCACGGTGGTGAACAGTTGGCGGTAATCGTCGAGCTGGGTGGCGTCGACCGGTTTGCCGTCGAGCAGCAGGCTGCCGCTCTGGGGTACGTACAAGCCCAGCAACAGCTTGATCAGGGTGGTCTTGCCACCACCGTTCTCGCCGACGATGAACACAATCTCGCCCTTGCGGATCGACAGGTTGACCGGGCCGATGGCAAAACCGCTGGCGCCCTCTTCGCTCGGATAACGGTAATGCACGTCACGCAGTTCGATGCTGTGGATTTGCTCAGGCAGCGGTTTGTCGTTTGCCTCCTGCAAGTGCGGCTCGGGTGAGGCGAACTGCTCGGAAAGTTCGGCCACCCGGCGGAACGCCACTTGCGCACGGCTGATATTGGGCAGCGTACCGAGCAGATGCTCCAGCGGCCCTTTCATGTACAGCAGCACCAGGATGAAGCCGCTCAGGGTCGCGGTGCTGGTACTCGGCCACATGGCCTGGAACCCCAGGGCCACGCCAATCACGATGAAGAACAGCGTGGAGCCGACCCCCTTGGCCACCACAAACTGGTTGATCGCGTTGACTTGCTTGCGGCAGATACTGTCGGCAGTGCCTTCGATGCTGTCCTTGAGCAGGCGCTGGCGGCGCGGACGGTTGATGCGCAGTTCCTTGGCGCCCTCGGCGATGGAGCGGTAGTGCTTTTGCAGATCGTCTTCCAGGTCACGGGCCTCGAAGAAGCCCTTGATGCCACGAGCCCGGGCGTAATACTGGGCAACCGAGCCCAGCAGAATCGCCAGGGTGGTGGTGAGGAACATCCCTGGCGACAACTGCACCAGGTACACCAGGCAGCCAAGGGTGACGCTGAACGACACCGCGAGCGGCGCGAAGGCGAAAGCAAAGTCACTGATGGTGTCGACATCGTGGGTCAGCACCGGAATCAGCCGGTGGCTGCGGTAGCGTTCCAGTTGATCGATCGGCGCGCTGAGGATCTTCAGGCCCAAGGTCTTGCGCAGCCGCGCGATCACATGCTGGCCAACGTAGTTGGTGCCGATGTCCGAGATCACCGAGCCGAGTAGCGCCATCAGGCACAGCCCGGCGAAACCCAGCAACACCCCGCGACTGGCGCCGCCTTCGGCGTGCAGGGCGTGGTTGATGGTCGCCAGCAGGCCAGTGATGCTCAAGCCGCCGAGAATGCCCAGCACGGTCGAAACCAGCAGCAACGGCCAGAAGGGACGCAAAACCTGCGTCAATTCATGCAAGGTACTTCGTGCAGGTGCACTCATTGTCTCGGCTTCCAGGCTTGACGCCCGTCATCGTCCCGTCCGCAGACGGCCGGAATGAGGGCGTGTTAAGGGGCATGCCTGATCGACGAATGAGAGTGGGGTTTGTTCAGCAAATTAGCTGTAAATAACTGCCGAGACGCAGGTCAGCGGGACGAAATCAGGATCACGTCATCGCCACGACGCAGTTTTACCGGAAGCACCCGTGGCAGCGCGCTGATCAACTGGCCCAGGTCGCTGGTGTCGTAGATGCCGCCGAAACGCAGCTCGCCGACTTCGTTGCCTTCCAGTTGCAGGGGCACCTTGAGGTAACGGTTGATCTGTACGATGGCGTCGCGCAGGCTGATGTCGTCCAACATCAGCTTGCCGTTGCGCCAGGCCATCGAGCGCGCGGGGTCGATGCGCTTGAGCTGGAGCATGCGCCCCTGGCTCACCACGGCCTGCAAACCGGCAGTCAGTTCGGTGCCCTGGTTGCGGCCGTCGCCGTCCTCGCCACGCGACACCAGTACCGTGCCTTCGCTCACGCTGACGGTGGTCTGCGCCGGTGCGGTCCAGATATTGAAGTGCGTTCCGGTGACCCGCACGCTGGCGTTGTCGGTACTGATCAAGAACGGCTTGTCGACGTCGCGTTGCACATCGAAATAGGCCTCGCCGTCACGCAGCAACACCTGGCGCCGATCACGAAAGCCCAGGTACAGCATGCCGGTGCGCTGATTGAGTTCCACCTGACTGTTATCGGGGAGCTGAACCTGGCGTCGCGCTTGCTCGGCCATGAAGTAGCGCACACTGCCCGGCAACATGCCACCCGACCAACCGCCCGCCCATGCAGCTCCCACGGCCAACGCCAGCACCGCGGCGCGGGCCAGCAACGGCGCGCGGCGGCGCCGCGAACGAGCCTCAAGCGGCGCTTGCGCCCGCGGTGGCAACTGCTCGCTGACCTGCCACACCCGGCACATCTTCAGGTACTCCGCAGCGTGTTCCGGGTCGGCATCGTACCAACGCAGGAACTCGGCACGGTCCGCGTCGGTGCAATCCTCGAAATGCAAACGCACGCACCAGTCGGCGGCCATTTCGCTCGGGGATTGCTGGGGAACAGAGGGGTTGGGCATGGTGGTAGACAGCGGAAGAATTTCGCCAAGCTTACTCCATCCACTTGGTTTTTGGTTGGTTTCACTCTAAATCGTTCATTTGCCTACGCGCTCCTTCGACCACTTCTGAAGAAGCTGTCGGTTCATTCGTCAACTCTCATGAACGCCTCTGACACGGCCTGCACATGGCCGCTCGCTCAGGGCACCACTTCAAAGGAGGATTCGCGAATGTCCCAGCGACAGTCCAGCAACAAGCCCTTCGACGTCATCGGCGTCGGCTTCGGCCCTTCCAACCTGGCCTTGGCCATCGCCCTCGAGGAACAGGCCGAAACGGCGGGTCGCCGAGCCAACAGCCTGTTCCTCGACCGGCAGACTGACTATCACTGGCACGGCGATACCCTGGTCAGCCAGAGCGAATTGCAGATCTCCTTCCTCAAGGACCTGGTGACCCTGCGCAACCCCACCAGCCGCCACAGCTTCGTCAATTACCTGCAACAGCACGGCCGCCTGATCGACTTCATCAACCTGGGCACGTTCTATCCTTGCCGCATGGAATACAGCGACTACCTGCGTTGGGTCGCCGGGCATTTCCGCGAGCAGTGTGCCTACGGCAACCGCGTCGACCGGGTCGAGCCGGTGATTGGCATGGATGGCAGCGTCGAACTGCTGGACGTGGTCTCGGTCGACAGCCAGGGCCGCGAACATCGCCGACGCACCCGCTCGGTAGTGGTCGGCACCGGTGGCACGCCACGCATTCCGGCGGTGTTCCGGGACCTGCGCGACGACGACCGGGTGTTCCACCACTCGCGGTATCTGAGCCGCATCACCCAGCAACGCTGCGCCCGTGGTGAGCCAATGCGCATTGCCGTGGTCGGCGGCGGGCAGAGCGCGGCCGAGGCGTTCATCGACCTCAACGACAGCTACCCGAACGTCAAGGTTGACCTGATCCTGCGCAGCGAAGTGCTCAAGCCGGCCGACGACAGCCCCTTCGTCAACCAGATCTTCGCCCCGGAAAACACCCACCTGTTCTTCGACCAGCCCGAGTCCGAGCGCGAGCGGCTGATCAGCGAATTCCACAACACCAACTATTCGGTGGTGGACCTGAACTTGATCGAACAGATCTACGCCATTCTCTATCGCCAGAAAGTCTCCAAGCGTGAGCGCCATGCCTTCCGCTGCCGGACACAGGTGCAGAGCGCCACGTCCGGCGAACACGGAGTGCGCCTGCACCTGCGCGATGTCGCCACGGGCCAGGAAGAAGTCCAGCACTACGATGCCGTGATCCTCGCTACCGGTTACGAACGCACCTCGCACAAGACCCTGCTGGCACCGCTGGCCGACTACCTGGGCGACTTCGACGTCGAGCGCAGCTACCGCGTGCGCGCCACGCCGAACCTCAAGGCCGGCGTATTCGTCCAGGGTTTCTCGGAGGCCAACCATGGCCTCAGCGATACCCTGCTGTCGGTCCTGCCGGCACGCGCCTGGGAGATCTCCGAGGCGTTGCTGGAGATGGCCGAGTCTTGCGAGCACGAGCACCTGCAATTGCTCGACACTGCCCTGTCGGCGTCCGCCTGAATGGAGCTGCCTGGATGAACATGACCACCGGAGCGCTGACCGCCGCTATCGCCAGCAAACCCCAAGGCGAGCTCTACCGTCGCTACGACGAGCAACTGGGGCTGTGGATGTCCTTGCGCACGTTGGACATCGAGCAGGACCTGACGCTGTTCAACCGCTGGCAGAACAACCCGCGCGTCGCGCACTTCTGGCAGGAGCAAGGCACGCTCGACGAGCACCGTGAATACCTGCAGAAGATCAGCGACACCCCGCACATCTTCAGCGTCATCGGCTGCCTGAATGACCAGCCCTTTGCCTATTACGAGGTCTACTGGGCTGCCCATGACCGCATCGCGCCGTTCTACCCGGCAGCTGAATTCGACCGCGGCATCCATATGCTGGTGGGCGAGGAGCATCATCGCGGCCCGGCCAAGGTCGATTGCTGGCTGCGCTCGCTGGTCAGTTGGCTGCTGCTCGACGAATCGCGCACCCAGCGCGTGGTGGCCGAGCCTCGGGCCGACAACGACAAGATGATCGGCTACATGACCTCGGTCGGCTTTCGCAAGCACAAGGAGTTCGACTTCCCACACAAACGCGCGGCACTGATGGTGCTTGAGCGCGACGACTTCGGCCCGCTGCTCGCGGGCTGACCCTCCCCTGCCGGGCGCTTGGCGCCCGGCCGTCTTGTCCTCAGTTCGCCAATGCCTGGGCCAGATGGCTCGCCAACTCTGCGTAGACCTGATCCACACCCGGCATGACCGCGCCCATCCGCAGCAGGTCGTGGGTCGCGGCGTAGGAGCGGCAGGTCACCGTCACCCCCGCCTGTTGCAAGCGTTCGGCGTAGGCCTGGCCTTCATCGTGCAACGGGTCGTACTGGGCCAGCCCGACGAACGCCGGGGCCGCGCCCTGCAAGTGCTCACACAGGAGTGGCGAAAAGCGCCAGTCCAAGCGATCGGCCGGGGTGCGCTGGTAGTGGCTGTAGAACCACTCCAGCGTCGCGCTCTCCAGCAAGTAACCTTCGTCGAACAGCTCGCTGGACACCGTACGGCGCGAAGCATCGGTAGTGGGATAGCACAGCAGCTGCAGGCGAATCGGCGGCCATTGCTGCGGTGCCTGCGCCGCCTGGATTGCCAGCACGGTGGCCAGAGTCGCGCCGGCGCTGTCACCGCCAACCGCCAGCCGGGTCACGTCCAGGCCATGCTCGGCGCCCTCGGCCACCAGCCACAACAAGGCATCCTCGGCATCGAACAGCGCGGTGGGGAAACGGTGCTCCGGGGCCCGCCGATAATCCACCGCGAGCACCGCACAAGGCGTGCGCCAGGCAAGCTCTGCGCAGATACCCTCATGGGAATCCAGGCTGCCCACCACATAACCGCCACCGTGCAAGTACAACAGCACCGGCCACGGCTGCGCGCCAGCGACCTCGGGCAGATAAAGGCGCAGCGCCAGGCTGGCGCCGTCGCGGGTACGAACCGTCAACTCGCGGCGTGCCACTTGCTGGGTCTGGGGCCAAGCCCAAACCAGCCCAGCGGAAGCCTGCTCGAAGGTGTCGCGGGCCAATTCCGCCGACAAGGCATGCAGCGGTGGACGGCCGGCCAGCCGCCCCTCCTCCACCAGGTCGAGGAAAGCGCTCAGTTCAGGATGCAATGACATGGATGAATATCCTTGAAAGGGGGTCGCGCGGCTCATTCGAGCCCCGCGCATTGATCGATCAGGCTGTGCAGCTCGGCCTGGAAAGTGTCCAGCAGCCGTTGCACGGTTTGCGGGCGGTAGCGCTTGGCGCTATAGATGCAGCGCATTCCCAAGCGGCCGTCATGCACCTGGCCAATGATTTCCAGCCAGTTGGCCAACGGCGCCGACGGGCTGTGGAAGTCGCCCAGGCTTTCTGGCGCGGCGCCGAACAACGACTGTGGGCTGCTCGCCTGGTCGAGTTGCCCGAGGTAGTTGAAGGTGATGCGCGGCTGCGGCAGTTGCGCCAGGGCCTCGCGCACTTCGGTACGCCCCAGGTAACGCAGGACACCAAAGCCCAGGCCGCGCTCCGGCAGTTGCGCCAATTGCTCGCGCACCGCCCGGACCGACTCGGCCACCTCGCCGTTGCCCGGGTGCAGGTGCACCGGGAACATGCTGGTGAACCAGCCCACGGTGCGGCTGAGGTCGAGTTCATCGAACAGGTCCTCGCGGCCGTGACCTTCGAGCTGGATCAACGCCGAATCGTGCTGACTCCAGCGGCACACGGCACGCGACAGCGCGCTCAGCAACAGATCATTGATCTGTGCCTGCAGGGCCGCCGGCACAGCCTTGAGCAGCAATTGGCTACGCGGCTGATCAAGCGTGAACCGGACCTCGGCCGAAGTGCCCACCAGATTGCGCCCACGCGGGTTATCGACCGGCAGGCTCGGCGGCGTATCCGCGCCCAACTGGTGCTTCCAGTAATCCAGCTCAGCCTCGCCTTCAGGGCTGCGCGCCCGCGCCTGCATGCGCTGCGCCCAGTCACGGTAGCGACTGCCAGGCAACGCCAACTCAGGCGCGCACCCGGCGCATGCGGCCTGGTACGTCGCCAGCAGGTCCTCGAGCAGGACTGGCCAGGACACCCCGTCCACTGCCAAGTGATGAACCACCAGCAGCAGGCGCTCGCCGCCCTCTGCCAGCCGTGCATGCAGCACCCGCAGCAGCGGGCCGTTGGTCAAGTCGAGGCTGCGCTGGGCCAGTTGGATCGCCGCTGCCATGGCTTGGCTGTCGGCGAGGTCTTGTTGCCAGAGCACCGGAACTTGCTCGACCTCCTCAAGGCTGGCGTAACGTTGCGCCCAGCCACCCGGCCCCTGGACGAAGCGCAACCGCAGCGCCTCGTGACGCACCAGCAGCTGTTGCACCGCCTGCTTGAGGGCCTCGGTCTGCAGCGGTTGCAGCACGTCCAACAGCAGCGCCTGGTTAAAGTGCTGGCGCTGATCCATCGGCACGTCGAACAACCACTGCTGGATCGGCAGCAGGTTGAACAGTTCACCCTCGGGCAAGGCCAGCTCCGCGGTGATCGCGCCCGCCGTCGGCGCGTCGACGACCGCCAGCAGTTCGGCGATGGTCGGCTTGCGCATCAGGTCGCGCAGGCGGATCTCCCGTTGCAACTGCGGATGGTTGCGAGCCCGCGACACCACCTGCAGGCTGAGGATCGAGTCGCCACCGAGCTCGAAGAAGTTATCGGCGAGCCCCACCCGTTCCACACCCAACACCTCTTGCCAAATCTGCGCCAGGGCTCGTTGCTCAGCGGTCTGCGGGGCGACGAAGCGGCTATCCAGGCTGATCTGCGGCGCCGGCAAGGCCAGGCGATCGACCTTGCCGTTAGGGTTGAGTGGCAACGCCTCGAGCACCACCACGTGAGCCGGCACCATGTAGTCCGGCAGCCGCTCGCACAGGCGCTGGCGCAATGATTCGCCCAGGCCCTCGGCAGCCACCGCCGCCACGTAGGCGACCAGTTGCTTGCCGGTCTGGCTGTCGCGGGCGACCACCACTGCGCTGTGCACATCCGGCTGCTCACGCAAGCGCGCTTCGATCTCACCCAGCTCGATACGGAAACCGCGAACCTTGACCTGATGGTCGAGCCGTCCCAGGTAATCGAAGGTGCCGTCAGCACGGCGGCGCACCAGGTCGCCAGAGCGATACAGGCGGCCGCCGACGCTGAACGGATCGGCCACAAAGCGATCGGCCGTCAGCCCCGAGCGCTGGTGGTAACCACGCGCCAGGCCTTCGCCGCCGATGTACAACTCGCCGGCCACCCCTTCGGGAACCGGGTTGAGGTCGGCATCCAGTACATGCAAGGTGCGCGCGCCGACCCGCTGGCCAATCGGCGCATAGGCCGCACCACAGGTGGTCGACCCTTCGGCCTTCCACAACAGCGGCGTGATGACGGTCTCGGTCGGTCCGTAGCCATTGATGATCGCTTGCGGGCGTAGTGCCGCGCGGGCACGTTCGAACGCGGCCTCAGGCACCGCATCGCCACCAAAGCAATACACCCGCACGGGTGGTGCCTTGCCTGCGGCCTCGGCCTGGCTGGCCAGCGCTTGCAGGTAAACCGGCGGGAACGCGGCCACCGTGACGCCGTGTGCGGTCATGGCCGCCAGGGTCTGTTCCGGGGTCCACAGCTCATCGTCACGCACCAGCAGGCTGGCGCCGAACAGCAGCGGCACCAGCCAGCGCTCATGGGCACCGTCGAAAGCAAATGACATGAAGTGCAGCTCACGGTCCGCCGGGCTCATGCCATAGCGCTCACCGATCGCTTCGCAGTGCATGGCCAGCGGCCCGTGGGCCACCGCCACCGCCTTCGGCTGTCCGGTGGAACCGGAGGTGTAGATCAGGTAGGCCAGGCTGTCGGGATGCAGGTCCACTACCGGCGCTTGATCGTCCAGCCCTTCCAGCGCCAGGCGGTCCAGTGCGAAGGGAATCACACCCTGCTGTACCGGCAGTTGCCCGGCGAGGCTGGAATGAGTGACCAACAGGCGCATGCCCGAATCGCCCATGATGAAGGCCAGGCGCTTGGCCGGATGAGCGGTGTCCAGCGGCAGGTAGGCGGCGCCGCACTTGAGCACTGCCAGCAGCGCCACCGGCCAGTCCACCGAGCGTGGCAAGGCCACGCCGACCACGGTTTCCGGCCCTGCCCCCTGGGCCCGCAGGAACTGCGCCAGGCGATTGGAGCGCGACTCCAGTTCAGCGAACGTCAGGCGTTGTTCACCGCAGAGCACCGCATCCCAGTGCGGGCTGCGCCGCGCCCATTCCGTGATGCCCTGGGTGACCGACGGCAAGCTGCGCCGCTGCGCCAGGTGGTTGGCCTGGGCCCGGGCGCGCAACTCGACTTCGCCGAGCATGCCCAGCTCACCGAGCGCTGTGTCGGCACTGGCGCAGAAGCCCTCGAGCAGTTGCTCGAGGTGACCGCGAATGCCCTCCACCTGGCTCAGGTCGAAGTGCTCGCGCAGGAACATGTACTCGATCTCGAGCGCGTCGCCGAGGGTGACCATCAGGTCCATGGCGAAGTTGGTCACGCCATGGCCGCGCACCGTCTCGAACTGCAGCTCGCCATCGTCCCATTCACTGAGCAGACGGTCGACCGGCTGATTCTCGAACACCACGATGCTGTCGAACAGCGCCTGGCCACCGCGCCCGGCCCAGCGCTGAACCTGGCTCAAGGGTGTGTGCTCGTGTTCGCGCGCCGCCAGGTTGTAGGCCTGCAGCTCCTGCAACCAGTCGCCCAAGCGCTGCTCGGGCAGCGGCGCCTGGACGATCGGCAGGGTATTGATGAACAGCCCCAGGGTGTCTTGGGAACCGGGCAATTGCGCAGGCCGGCCCGAGACTGTGGCACCGAATGCCACGCAACGCTGGCCGGTATAACGCTGCAGAAGCAGGAGCCAGGCGGCTTGCACCAGGGTATTGAGGGTGACCCGCTGGCTGCGGGCAAAATCCTTCAGGCGCCCGGTGCGCACGCTGTCCAGGTGGCTGTAGATCGCCTGGTGACCACGTTCGCTGCGTTTGCCGGTCAGTGCCTGGGCGAGGAAGGTCGGTTCTTCCAGCGGCTGCAGGCGCTCGCGCCAGAAGCGCTCGCTGACCAGCGGGTCGCGGGTTTGCAACCAGTCGATGTAGTCGCGGTAGCGGCCCGGTTCCGGCAGTGGCTGGCCGAGATAGCGACGCAGGACCTGGCCGATCAGCAGCGACAGGCTCCAACCATCGAGCAGCAGGTGGTGATAGGTCCAGACCAGGCGATAGCGCCGTGGCCCCAGTTGCACCAGCAACAGCCGTTGCAGTGGCGCCTGGCTCAGGTCGAACGGCCGTTCGCGCTGCTCACGGGCCACGGCCTGGGCCTGTTCCTCGGTGGGCGTGAATGCACGCCAGTCCAATTGCTCCACCGGCAACGTCACGGCGTGATGGATCACTTGCATGGCATCGGTAAAACCCTGCCAGACAAAGCTGCCACGCAGGCTGTCATGACGCCCGCTGACCTCGTCCCAGGCGGCAATGAAGCGCGGTGCATCCAGGCCGTCGATCACCACGTCGAGCTGGTTCACATACAGCTCGCTGCCGGTGTCCAGGGCATGGAACAACATGCCCTGCTGCATCGGCGACAGCGGCACGATGTCTTCAATCGCCTCCAGCCCCACCGGCAGCGCGTCCAGGGCTTGCGCGCTGAGAGCACTGAGATCGATGCGTACCACAGCGCGCGACGCGACCTCCTCCAATGGCCGCGCCTGGGCGGCGAGCGCCCGCACGCTCTGGTGCAGGAACAGGTCACGCGGGGTCAGCGCCAGGCCGGCTTCACGGGCCCGCGCCACCACTTGCACCGAGACGATCGAGTCGCCGCCCAGTTCGAAGAAGTTGTCCTCGGCACTGACCTGAGGCACGTTCAGCACGCTTTGCCAGATCGCGGCCAGCAGGGTTTCTACCGCGCCTTGCGTCGGCACATGCGCGCGGGTTTCCAGCTCCGGCTCCGGCAAGGCCTTGCGATCGAGCTTGCGGTTCGGCGTCTGCGGCATGCGCTCCAGGCGCATCAACCGCGCCGGCACCATATAGTCCGGCAGTTGTGCTTGCAGGCGTTCGCGCAAGCGGCCCAACAGCGCGTCGTCGGGCTCGGCCACCACATAACCAATCAACTGGTTGTGCCGCGCGACTACCGCCGCTTCGCGCACTCCGGGCTCTGCCAGCAGGCAGGCTTCGATTTCGCCCAGCTCGATGCGGAACCCACGGATCTTCACCTGCTGGTCGATCCGGCCCAGGTATTCCAGCGCACCATCGGCGCGGCGGCGCACCAGGTCGCCAGTGCGATACAGCCGCGCGCCGTCGCCAAACGGGTCGGCGACAAAACGCTCGGCCGTGAGTGCCGGCCGGGCGTGGTAACCCCGTGCCAGGCCTTCGCCGCCGATGTACAACTCGCCGGCCACGCCTGGCGGCAACGGCTCAAGGTCATCATCGAGGACGTGCAGCGCGGTGTTGGCCAGGGCTTCGCCGAGCAACACTTGCGGGTGTTCGGCGTCCAGCCGGTAACGCGCCGACCACACCGTGGTCTCGGTCGGGCCATACAGGTTCCACAAACCACCGGCGACCGCGCTCAGGCTGCGCGCCAGATCGGCCGGCAAGGCTTCGCCACCGCACAGCACCTGGCGGCCGGCCAGGGCCGGCAGGCTTGGGTGTTCGGCGAGCATGCGCCAGGTCGAAGGCGTGGCCTGGATCGCGGTCACTTGCTGTTGTTCGATCTGCGCCCACAGGCGCTCAGGATCACGGGCGGTGTCGCGGTCCACCAGCACTACGCTGGCGCCACTGACCAGCGGCAAATACAGCTCCAGTACCGCGATGTCGAACGACAGCGAGGTCAGGGCCAGCAATCGACCGTTCTGCTCCAGCCCCGGCGCCTGGGCCATGCTCGCCAGGAAGTTGCCCAGCCCGGCACGGCGCACGGCCACGCCCTTGGGTTTGCCGGTGGAACCGGAGGTGTAGATCACATAGGCCAAATGCTCGCCGCCGGCCAATGGTGCTGGGTTGCTGTCGCGGCTTTGCTCCTCCAGTTGATCCAGCCACCAGCACTCGGCGACCGTGCCCAGCGCCTGCAGCGCGGGCTGCAACGAGGTCTCGCTGAGCAACAGCGCAGCGCCGCTGTCATCGAGCATGTGCCGCAGCCGTTCGGCCGGGAACTCAGGGTCCAGCGGCACGTAGGCGCCGCCGGCCTTGAGCACGGCCAGCAAGGCCACCAGGAGCTGTGGCCCGCGTTCCAGGCACACGCCCACCAACACATCCGGCCCCACCCCCGCGGCTTGCAGGCGGTGAGCCAAGCGGTTGGCCTGGCGATTCAGTTCGGCGTAGCTCAGGCACAGATCTGCCTGGCGCAGCGCAATCGCCTGCGGCACACGGGCGGCCTGGCGCTGGAATTGTTGCACCAGGTCAAAATCGGTTACCCCGTGGTCGTGGGCAGCACCGGCGGCGAGTACCGCCGAGCGTTCGCTGGCAGCCAGCAGTGGCGCCCGCCCCAGTGCCCGGGCAGGCTCGGCCAGCAGGGCTTCAAGCAGTTGCAGGAAATGCCCGGCCAGGCGCTCGATGCTGGCGCGCTCGAACAGATCGCTGGCGTAATTGAAGGTGCAATCAAACTGCTGTTCGCCACGCTGATCGACAAACAGCCCCAGATCAACCTGCGCAGTGCGTCGTTCGCCCGGCAGGCTCGACAACTGCAGCCCGGGCAACTGATCGCGCAGCGCCACGTCGTGCCGCTGCAGGCTGAACAGCACCTGGAACAGCGGGTTGTGGCTGAGGCTGCGTTGCGGTTGCAGCGCTTCCACCAGTTGCTCGAATGGCAAGTCCTGATGCGCCTGGGCCGCCAGCACGCTGTCGCGTACCTGCAGCACCAGGGCGCTGAACGGCTGCGCGCTATCGATGCGGGTGCGCAGCACCTGGGTGTTGACGAACAGGCCGATCAGGCCTTCGCACTCGCCGCGCAAGCGGTTGGCCACCGGCACCCCGACACACAGGTCATCCTGGCGGCTCAAGCGTTGCAGCAGCACATTGAAGGCTGCCAGCAACAGCATGAATGGCGTCACGTGATGGGCCTGCGCCTGACGCAGCAGATTGGCCGCCAGCGTCTCCGGCAGGCTGACGCTGACACTCGCGCCACGATTGCTCTGCTGCGCCGGACGCGGGTGATCGGCCGGCAACTCGAGGATGCGCGGCGCGTCCTGCAACTGCGCCTGCCAGTAGTCGAGCTGACGCTTGCCCTCCCCGCCGGCCAGCCAGTCGCGCTGCCACAGGGCATAGTCGATGTACTGGATCGGCAAGACTGCCAACGCCGCGTCAGCCCCCGCACACTCGGCGGCATACAGCTGGCCCAGTTCGCGGACCAGGATCTCCATCGACCAGCCATCACCCACCATATGGTGCAAGGTCAACAGCACGTGGTGCTGCTGCTCGCCCAAACGCAGCAACTGGCCGCGCAGCAAGGGGCCTTGGACCAGGTCGAACCCGGCGTGGGCCTGCTGCGCGCGCAAGGCTGCCGCCTCAGCCTGGGGATCGGCGGCGGCACGCAGGTCGCTGAACGACAGGCTGAAGCCGCTTGCCGGCAGCACCTGCTGGTAGACCTCGCCGCCCTCGCTCGGGAAGCAGGTGCGCAGCGCTTCGTGGCGCTCGAGCAAGCCACTGAAGGCGCGTTCCAGGGCCAACCGGTCCAGCGCGCCCACCAGTTCCAGGGCTACCGGCATGTTGTAGGCGTCGCTGGCGGGGTCCAGTTGCCAGAGGAACCACATGCGTTGCTGGGCAAACGACAACGGCGCACGGTCCGGGCGTTGCCGACGCCGCGGGCCATCGGCCGAGGTGCTGCGGCTCCGCTCAAGGGCCAAGGCCAGCCCTGCGACGTTCGGCGTATCGAACAGCGAACGCAGGGGCAACTCGATGGCGAACACTTCACGGATTTTCGAAATGATCCGCACCGCCAGCAGCGAATGACCGCCGATCTCGAAGAAATCGTCGTCGCGGCCAACCTGCTGCACCCCCAGCACCGCTTGCCAGATCGCCGCCAGCAGCGTTTCGCGCTCACCTTGCGGGGCCTGGTAGCTGCGTGCTTGCCATTGCGGCGCGGGCAGCGCCTTGCGGTCAAGCTTGCCATTGGGGCTCAGCGGCATGACCTCCAGGTACAGCAACTGGGCCGGCACCATGTAGTCCGGCAGGTGCTCACGCAGATGCTCGCGCAACGCGTCCAGCAACCCTTGGGGGTCGGCTTGCGGGCTGTCAGGCGTGACATAACCGACCAACTGCGCCCCCGCGTCGCCCTGCCAGGCCACCACGACCGCCTCGCGCACCACGCCATGCTCGAGCAGTCGCGCCTCGATCTCGCCCAGCTCGATACGCAGGCCGCGCAGCTTGACCTGATGGTCGATCCGGCCGACATAGTCGATCACCCCGTCCGGTCGCCAACGCGCCAGGTCGCCGGTGCGGTACATGCGCTCGCCCCCAGAGCCAAACGGATCGGCGACAAACCGCTCAGCCGTCAGCCCCGCCCGGCCCAGGTAACCCCGCGCCAGGTTGGCGCCGGCGATGTACAGCTCGCCCGCGACACCCACCGGCACCGGCTGCAACTGGCTGTCGAGAATCATCAAGCGGGTGTTGGCGATCGGCCGGCCGATGGGCACGCTGTGCCGGCCCGGCTCGTCGACGCAATGCCAGTAGCTGACATCGATGGCCGCTTCGGTCGGCCCATAAAGGTTGTGCAGCGCCGCCTGATGCTGCGCCTGGAATTGCTGCTGCAACTCATGGGGCAGCGCCTCGCCACTGCACATCACCTGGCGCAACCCGCTACAGGCCGCCAGCTCGCCGGCGGCAACGAACGCCTGGAGCATCGACGGCACGAAGTGCAGCGTGCTGATGCGCTGTTCGACGATCACCTCGCGCAGGCGCGCCGGATCACGGTGCGCGCCAGGCTCGGCGAGCACCAGTGTGGCGCCGGCCAGCCACGGCCAGAAGAACTCCCACACCGACACGTCGAAACTGAAAGGGGTTTTTTGCAGGACCCGATCATCGCCATCCAGGCGATATTCGTCCTGCATCCATTGCAGGCGATTGAGCAGGCCCGCGTGATGGTTGCCCACGCCTTTCGGCCGGCCCGTGGAGCCGGAGGTGTAGATGCAGTAGGCCAGGCTTTGCGGCGGGTACTCGATGACGGGCGCGTGCTCGGGCTGGTCGTCGGTCTGGGCCCAGTCGCGGTCCAGGCACCACACCGGCGCGTTGCACGCCGGCAAGCGCTCGAGCAGCGCCTGCTGGGTGAGCAACAACGGCACGTGGCTGTCCTCGAGCATGAAGGCCAGGCGATCGGCCGGGTAGTCCGGATCGAGCGGCAGATAGGCGCCGCCCGCCTTGACGATCGCCAGCAAAGCGATGGCCAGTTCTGCCGAGCGCTCGGCGAACACCCCGACCCGCACATCACAACCCACCCCTTGGCTGCGCAGCCAGTGGGCCAGGCGGTTGGCCCGTGTCTCAAGCTCGGCATAAGTGAACTGGCGCTCGCCGTAGACCAGCGCACAGGCGTGGGGAGTTTTTTCGGCCTGGTGACTAATCAGTTGCGGCAGCATCGGCACCTGGCGGTAGTCGCGCTCGGTGGCGTTCCAGCCTTGCAGCAGTTGCTCGCGCTCCTCGAAGGCGAGCAACGGCAGGCGCTCCACCGCCTCTTCTGGCGCCTGGGCGATCGCCTGCAGCAAGCGCAGGAAGTGCCCGCCAAGGCGTGTCACCGTGGCACGCTCGAACAAGTCGCTGGCATAGCCGAAGCTACCGAGCAATTGACCGTCGGCGCACTCGCGGGTGTCCAGCACCAGGTCGAACTGGGTGCTGCGTCGGGCGCCGGCCAGCGCCTCGACCGTCAGCCCCGGCAGCGCCAGGCTGGCCAGGCTGTCGACCCGGTCGTGGTTGAACAGCACCTGGAACAGCGGGTTGTGGCTGAGGCTGCGTTGCGGCTGCAAGGCCTCGACCAGTTGTTCGAACGGCAGGTCCTGGTGGGCCTGGGCGTCCAGCACGTCGTCGCGGGTCTGGCTCAGCAGACGGCTGAACGAGGCTTGGCCGTCGATCTGCAGGCGCAATACCTGGGTGTTGACGAAGAAGCCCACCAGGCCCTCGGTTTCCTCTTGCTGACGGCCGCCAATCGGCACGCCGATCCGCAGGTCGCGCTGACCGCTGTAGCGCATCAGCAACACGCCGAAAGCTGCCAGCAACAGCATGAACAGCGAACTGCCCTGCTCCAGCGCCAGGCGCTGCAGTTGCTGCGCCAGTGCCGCCGGCACGGCGAATTCGCAGCTGTCGCCGCGAAAGCTCTGCTGCGCCGGACGTGGGTGGTCCAGGGGCAGTTCAAGCAGCGGATGCTCGCGGCCCAGGTGCCGCGACCAGTGCGCCAACTGTCGCGCGCACTCGCCGCTGTCCAGCCATTGCCGCTGCCACACGGCGAAGTCGGCGTACTGGATGGTCAACCCTGGCAACTGTGGGACCGCGCCGGCGCACTGGGCGCGGTAACAGCTGGCAAATTCTTCCAGCAGCAGTTTCACCGAGGCACCGTCGGCAATGATGTGGTGCAGGGTCAGCAGCAACACGTGTTCCTCTGCCGCCAGGCGCACCAGGCACACCCGCATCAACGGGCCAGCGGCCAGGTCGAAGCCGTAGCTCGCCTCCTCGGCCATGCGCAGGGCCAACTGGCTTTCGCGCTCATCGGCCGCCAGGTGTTGCAGGCTGACTTCGCTGAACGCCACTGGCAGGTCGTCGATGACCCGCTGGCACACCCGCTCGCCATCGTCCTCGAACACCGTGCGCAGCGCCGAATGGCGCGCCTGCAGTTGCTCGAATGCCACCTGCAGCGCGGTCACCCGCAGCGTGCCGCGTAAACGCAGGCCACCCGCAATGTTGTAGGCCGCACTCTCGGGGGCCAGTTTCCACAGGAACCACAGGCGCTGCTGATTGAACGACAGCGGTGCGCCGTCGGTATGCGTCAACGCGTGCAACGACGGCGCGGCGCTGGCGTTGGCGGGCTGGGCCAAGGTCACCGCCAGGTCGCGCAAGCGCGGCGTATCGAATAGCTGGCGCACCGGCACTTCCAGGCCCAGGCGTTTCTTCAGGCGCGCCACCACTTGCACCGCCAGCAGCGAATGGCCGCCTAGCTCGAAGAAATGATCGAGCGCGCCGACTTGCGGCAGGCCGAGCACTTCGCTCCAGATCTGCGCCAGCAGTTGCTCGTGTTCGCCCTCCGGGGCCTGGTAGCCTTCGCTGTCTGCCTGCCACACCGGCTCGGGCAGTTGATTGCGGTCCAGCTTGCCGTTGGCGTTGCGCGGCAACTGCGGCATCACCATGATCCGCGCCGGCACCATGTAGTCCGGCAGTTGTTCACGCAGCGACGCTCGCAGTTCAGCGCCCAACTGCTCATCGTCAGCCGCTACATAAGCCACCAGTTGCTTGCCGGTGAGGGTTTCGCGCGCCACCACCAGCGCCTCGCGCACCCGGGCGTCGGCACGCAGGCGCGCTTCAATCTCCCCCGGCTCAATGCGAAAGCCACGGACCTTGATCTGATGGTCGACCCGGCCCAGGTAATCGAGGATCCCGTCGGCACGCTGGCGCACCAGGTCGCCGGTGCGATACAGGCGTGCGCCCGGCGCGCCGAACGGGTCGGCGACGAAGCGTTCGGCAGTCAGCCCCGGACGCTGGAAATAGCCCCGGGCCAGGCCTTCGCCACCCAGGTAAAGCTCGCCACACACGCCTGTCGACACTGGGTTCAGGTCAGCGTCCAGGACCCAGGCACTGCGTGCGCCGACGCGGTCGCCGATCGGCGCGTAACCGGCCTGGCAGTGATCGGCCGGGCCGGCCTTCCAGATCAGAGGCGTGACCACGGTCTCGGTCGGCCCGTAGCCGTTGATGATCCACGCCGGGCGCAAGGCCTGGCGCACTTGCTCGAAACTGGCGTGGGGGACCGCGTCCCCGCCAAAGCAGTAGACCCGTACCGCAGGCACGTCATCGCGGCCCTCGGCGTGTTCGGCAATCTGCTGCAGGTAGGCTGGCGGGAAGGCCGCGACGGTCACCCCGTAACGGCCCATGGCCTGGTAGGTCTGCTCCGGCGTCCACAGGCTATCGTCGCGCAGCACCAGGCTGGCACCGTGGGTCAGGGCCGTCAGCCAGCGCTCGTGGGCACCGTCGAAGGCGAACGACATGAAGTGTAATTCACGGTCGGCCGGGGTCATTTCGTAGCGCGCGCCGATGGTCCGGCAATGCATGGCCAACGGACCATGGGCCACCGCTACCCCCTTGGGCAAACCGGTGGAACCGGAGGTGTAGATCAGATACGCCAGGTTGTGCCCATGGGTAGTGACCGGCGGCGCCAGGTCAGGCTCGCGCGTCAGGTCCAACAGGTCCAGGTCCAGGCGCTCGACCCCTTCGGGCAGCGGCGCCCGGCGTGGGTCGCGGCTGTCGCCCAGCAACCAGGCCAGGCCGGCGTCGCGGATCTGGTACACCAGGCGCTCCTGCGGGTAGTCCAGGTCGAGCGGCACATAGGCCGCCCCGGTCTTGAGCACCGCCAGCAGCGCCACCAGCAACCGTGGCGAACGTGGCAGGCCGACACCGACCCGGCACTCGGGCCCGACACCACGGGCGTGCAGGTAGCAGGCCAGTTGATTGGCCTCGCGCTCAAGCTCGGCAAAGCTCAGGACCTGCTCGCCGCAACGCACGGCGGGGGCGTCTGGGGTACGCATCGCCCATTCGGCGATCCGCAGGTCTACCCGTTGCTCGTCCTGGATGCTGGCAGGCAGCGCGTTCCAGGCTAACAACTGCTGCCAGGCCGCCGGCTCGTGCAAATCGAAATCGCACAGGCGCGCTTGCGGGTGGTCGGCAATCTGCTCCAGCAGCGCCTCGAAGTGCCGGCGCCAGCGCTCGATACGCGGCGCGCTGAACAGATCGGTGGCGTAACTCAGTTCACACAACAGGCGGCCGTTGGAGTCCTCGGCAGTGTCCAGCGCCAGATCGCAATCCACCGCGCGCATGACCGGCGGCAACGATTGCATGACCACCCCGTCCAGGGTCTGCAGGGCCGCACTGTCGTACCACTGGTGGTTATAGATCACCTGGAACAGCGGGTTGTGACTGAGGCTGCGCTGCGGCGCCAGCGCCTCGACCAATTGCTCGAATGGCAGGTCCTGATTGGCCTGATCGGCCAGCGCGCCCTGGCGCACACGCGCCAACAGGGTTTCAAAGGACTCACGCCCATCCAGCGCGGTGCGCATCACCAGGGTGTTGACGAAGAAGCCGATCAGGCGCTCGCTTTCACTGTTGCCCCGGCCCGCAATCGGCACGCCGACGCGCAGGTCGCCCTGCCCGCTGTAGCGATACAACTGCACCTTGAACGCCGCCAGCAGCAACATGAACAGCGTCGCCCCACGGGCCTGGGCCACCTTGCGCAGGCGCCCGGCCAGTGCCGGCTCGATCTCGAAGCACAGCACTGCGCCCTGGCCGCTGGGCCGCGCCGGACGCTGGTGGTCGAACGGCAGCTCCAGGGACGGCGCCTCACCGGCCAGGCGTTGCAGCCAATATTCCAGCTGGCGCTCGCCCTCGCCCGCTGCCAGCAACTTGCGTTGCCATGCGGCGCAGTCGGCGTACTGTGCCGTCAGCACCGGCAACTCAGTGGCCACGCCACGGTTATGGGCGTTGTAGCCACGGGTGAACTCGTCCACCAGCAGGTTCATCGACCAGCCATCGGCGACGATGTGGTGCACCCCCAGCAACAGCAGATGCTCATCGGCCGCCAGGCGCAGCAAGGTCACGCGCAGCAACGGTCCGTTGGCCAGGTCATAAGGGGTAATGGCGCAAGCCATGTGCAGCTCGTCGACCCGCGCCTGACGCGCTGGCGCTGCAAGCTCGGCGAGGTCCTGGTAAACCACGTCCAGTTCGACCTTGGGTTCGATCAACAGGTGCGGCTGGCCGTCCACCTCATGGAAACGGCTGCGCAGGTTTTCATGCCGCGCGAGGATCTCGCGCAATGCATTGCCGATAGCTTCCTGGTTGACCTTGCCGGTCAGGCGCACGGCGCGGTGCAGGTTGTAGGTCGGCGCCTGGGGATCGAGTTTCCAGATGAACCATTGCCGGCTCTGCGCGGCAGACAGAGCCAGGGCGCCGTCACGCGCCAGGCCCGGTACCGGCAGACGCCGCAGGTTGACGCCCGCGGCGGCCAGTTTGGCGAGAAACAGTTGCTGCTTGTCCTGCGGCAGTTGTGCCAGGCGCGCACTGATGGCCTGAAACTCACGGTCCTGCGCCGCTACCTTGGGGTCTAGGACACTACTCATTCGGCCTGCTCCAGTTCTTCCAGCAAATCATTCATGAAATCCAGCTGCAACCCGTCGTCAGCGACGGCAGGTGCATGTTCCAGCTGTGCGGCAAGGGCGCCGACGCTGGGGTAGTCGAACAGCGTATGAATCGGTAGATCGAGGCCAAAGGTCTCGCGGATCCGCGACACCAGGCGGGTCAAGAGCAACGAATGCCCGCCGAGTTCGAAGAAATCGTCGTCGATGCCCACGCGCTCCAGGCCCAGCAGCTCACACCAGATCGCCGCCAACTGACGCTCCTGCGCCGTGCGCGGCTCGACATGCTGGCGTGCCTGCCAGTCAGGCGCCGGCAACGCTTTGCGATCGAGCTTGCCATTGGGGGTATGCGGCATCCGCGCCAGCACCACGATCTGCGCCGGCACCATGTAATCCGGCAGTGCCGCTTGCAGTTGCTGCTTGAGCAGTGCCGCCAGCCCAGGCGCCGCATCCGCTTCGACGTAGCCCACCAGCACGCTCCCGGCAGGTCCGGGACGCGCCACCACAGCGGCTTCGCGCACGCCCTGGAAGCGGCGCAGGCAGGCTTCGATCTCACCGAGTTCGATGCGGTAGCCGCGGATCTTCACCTGCTGGTCGATCCGCCCGAGGTACTCCAGCGCCGCGCCGCGCCAGCGCACCAGGTCGCCCGTGCGGTACAAACGCTCGCCAGCAGCGCCGAAGGGCGCGGCGATGAAACGCTCGGCCGTCAGGCCCGGACGGCGGTGATACCCACGGGCCAGGCCGACGCCACCGATGTACAGCTCACCGGCCACGCCTTCGGCCGCCGGCTCCAGGCTTTCGTCGAGAACATGCAAGGCGGTGCCGGCGATGGCTTCACCGAGCAGCACTTGCGGTGCATCACGGTCCAGGCGCATGCGCGCCGACCAGATGGTGGTCTCGGTCGGGCCATAGAGGTTCCACAACTCACCGACCACAGTCTGCAGGCGTGCCGCCAGATCGCTGGCCAAGGCCTCGCCGCCGCACAACGCGCGCACCCCATTGAGGGCGCTGAACTGCGGATGCTCACTGAGCATCCGCCAAGTCGACGGCGTGGCTTGCACGCAGCCGACGCCCTGGTCGGCGATGTACTGCAGCAAGCGGCCGGCGTCGCGGGCCAGCAGCCGATCGGCCATCACCACGCTAGCGCCCGACACCAGTGGCAGGTAAAGCTCCAGCGCCGCGATATCAAAGGACAGTGAAGTCAGCGCCAGGACCTTTTCGCCGATTGCCAGGCCCGGTGCCTGGGCCATGCTCGACAGGAAGTTGGCCAGTGCCCCGTGGTGTACGGCGACACCCTTGGGCAGCCCGGTGGAGCCCGAGGTATAGATGATGTAGGCCAGTTGCTGCGGGTCGATGCTCGGCAGACCTTGTGAGGTCGGCTCGGCAGCCGGCAAGTCCAGTTGGTCGAGGCACCAGCGCTGCTGGCCGGGGGTGGCTGGCGGCAGTTGGTCGAGCAACGCACTGTCGGTCAACACCCAGCGCGCCTGACTGTCATCGAGCATGTGGCGCAGGCGCTCAGCCGGGAACTCCGGGTCCAGCGGCACGTAGGCAGCGCCGGCCTTGAGCACGGCGAGCAAGGTCACCAGCAACTGGGCCCGACGCTCCAGGCACACCCCGACCAACGTCGCCGGCCCCACACCATGGGCCAGCAGGTGCTGGGCCAGGCGCGTGGAGGCCTGATCGAGGCTGGCATAGTCGAGCGTTTCCGCGGCGTCGCTGACCGCCGGCAAAGACGGCGTGCGCCGCGCTTGCTCGGCGAACAGCGTCGGCAGGCTCAGCCCCAGCGCCAGCGCCGGGGTTTGCCGAGCGCGGTCGATGGCCCGCTCACGGGCTTGTGCCGTAAGCATCGCCAGCTCGCCGAGGCAGCGCTGTGGATCCCCCGGCAACGCGCGCAGCAACTCACCCAGGTGCCCCGCCAGTTGTGCCAGGAATTCCTCGCTGAATGCCTCGCTACGGGCCGCGAAGGCCACTTGCAGTTGCTCACCCGGGTTGACCGTGAGGGTCAGCGGATAGTGGCTGGACTCGCGCTGGTGCACCCCAGCGATGCCTAGCCGCTGGATTGCACGACTGCGCAGGGCTGCGTCCACCGGGTAGTTCTCGAACACCAGCAAGCTGTCGAACAGTGACTGGCCGGCACTGCCCGCCCAGCGCTGCACCTCGTACAACGGCACCTGTGCCTGCTCTTGCAACTGCAAAGTCTCGCCCTGCAACTGCAAGAGCCAGTCAGCCAACGGCTGCTGGACCAGCGGCTCGGCGATCAGCGGCAAGGTATTGATAAACAGCCCAAGCATCTCGGCACTGCCGGCCAGATCGGCCGGACGCCCCGACAGCGTGACCCCGCAGCACACCACGCGCTGGCCACTGTGGCGTTGCAGGAGCAGCAGCCAGGCCGCTTGCACCAGGGTATTGAGGGTGACCCGCTGGCGGCGGGCAAAATCCTTCAGGCGGTCGGTCGCCTGGACCTCCAGATTGAACTCCAGCAGGTGTTGCGAGGCCGTTGCCGACGACAAGGGCGCGGTCCCGGCGAGCAAGGTCGGCGCATCGAGTGTCGCGGTGCGGGCCTTCCAGAATGCTTCGCCACGCAGCGGATCCTGGCGCTGCAGCCAGTCGATGTAGTCGCCATAACGGCCGGCCTGGGCGCCAGTGTCTTCACCGACATACAGACCCAGCCATTGCTCGATCATTCGCGCACTGCTCCAGCCATCGAGCAGCAGATGGTGGTACGTCCACACCAGGCGGGACCGGTTGGCGTCCAGGCGCAATACCTGGACCCGCTGCAACACGGGCACGTCAAAGCTGAATGCCACGCCACGCTGCTGCTCGGCGAACTCCGCCAGGGCCTCTGGGCTAACATCGCGGCCACGCCAGTCGTGCTCTTCCCAGGCCTCTGGGACCTGCTGGTAAACCAGTTGCAGGGGCTGATCCAGGCCATCCCAGGCAAAGGCGGTGCGCAGGATCGGATGGCGCGCGATCAGTTGTTGCCAGGCCTGGCGCAAGCGCTGGGGATCGAGGTCATCGACGTCGAATGCCAGTTGGTTGACGTAGACGCCGGCGGTGGTGTCGCTCAGGCCATGGAACAGCAAGCCTTGCTGCATCGGCGACAGGGGGTAGGCATCTGCCAGTGCCGCGCGGCTGACCGGCAACCGCGCCCAGGCGGCGTCATCCAGCCAACCCAGACCAGTGCCACCGGCGAGCGGTGGTGCCGCCTGCGGTAGCAGATGCCCGGCGACCAAGGCCAGGCGGCGTACCGTCTGTTGCTCGAACAGGTCACGCGGGGTCAGCGTCAGGCCGGCTTCACGGGCCCGCGCCACCACTTGCACCGAGACGATCGAGTCGCCGCCCAGTTCGAAGAAGTTGTCCTCGGCACTGACCTGAGGCACGTTCAGCACGCTTTGCCAGATCGCGGCCAGCAGGGTTTCTACCGGGCCTTGCGGCGGTACATGCACGCGGGTTTCCAGCTCCGGCTCCGGCAAGGCCTTGCGATCGAGCTTGCGGTTCGGTGTCTGCGGCATACGCTCCAGACGCATCAACCGCGCCGGCACCATATAGTCCGGGAGTTGTGCTTGCAGGCGTTCACGCAAGCGACCCAACAGCGCGTCGTCGGGTTCGGCCACCACGTAACCGATCAACTGGTTGTGCCGCGCGACTACCGCCGCTTCGCGCACCCCCGGCTCGGCCAGCAGGCAGGCTTCGATTTCGCCCAGCTCGATGCGGAACCCACGGATCTTCACCTGCTGGTCGATCCGGCCCAGGTATTCCAGCGCACCATCGGCACGGCGGCGCACCAGGTCACCAGTGCGGTACAGCCGCGCGCCGTCGCCAAACGGGTCGGCGACAAAACGCTCGGCCGTGAGTGCCGGCCGGGCGTGGTAACCCCGCGCCAGGCCTTCGCCGCCGATGTACAGCTCGCCGGCCACGCCTGGCGGCAACGGCTCAAGGTCATCATCGAGGACGTGCAGCGCGGTGTTGGCCAGGGCTTCGCCGAGCAACACTTGCGGGTGTTCGGCGTCCAGCCGGTAACGCGCCGACCACACCGTGGTCTCGGTCGGGCCATACAGGTTCCACAAACCACCGGCGACCGCGCTCAGGCTGCGCGCCAGATCGGCCGGCAAGGCTTCGCCACCGCACAGCACCTGGCGGCCGGCCAGGGCCGGCAGGCTCGGATGCTCGGCGAGCATGCGCCAGGTCGAAGGCGTGGCCTGGATCGCGGTCACTTGCTGTTGTTCGATCTGCGCCCACAGGCGCTCAGGATCACGGGCGGTGTCGCGATCCACCAACACCACGCCGGCGCCACTGACCAGCGGCAAATACAGCTCCAGGACCGCGATGTCGAACGACAGCGAGGTCAGGGCCAGCAATCGACCGTTCTGCTCCAGCCCCGGCGCCTGGGCCATGCTCGCCAGGAAGTTGCCCAGCCCGGCACGGCGCACGGCCACGCCCTTGGGTTTGCCGGTGGAACCGGAGGTGTAGATCACATAGGCCAAATGCTCGCCGCCGGCCAACGGCGTTGGGTTGCTGTCGCGGCCTGGCTCGTCCAGTTGGTCCAGCCACCAGCACTCGGCGACCGTGCCCAGCGCCTGCAGCGCGGGCTGCAACGCGGTCTCGCTGAGCAACAGCGCAGCGCCGCTGTCATCGAGCATGTGCCGCAGCCGTTCGGCCGGGAACTCAGGGTCCAGCGGCACGTAGGCGCCGCCGGCCTTGAGCACGGCCAGCAAGGCCACCAGGAGCTGTGGCCCGCGTTCCAGGCACACGCCCACCAACACATCCGGCCCCACCCCCGCAGCTTGCAGGCGATGGGCCAAGCGGTTGGCCTGGCGATTCAGTTCGGCGTAGCTCAGGCACAGTTGCGCCTGGCGCAGCGCAATCGCCTGCGGCACACGGGCGGCCTGGCGCTCGAATTGTTGCACCAGGTCAAAATAGGTTACCCCGTGGTCGTGGGCAGCGCCGGCAGCCAATACCGCTGCCCGTTCGCTGGTGCCCAACAACGGCAGTTGCCCCAAACGCAGGCTGGCGTCCTCGCTGATCGCCAGCAACAGCTGCTGCAGATGGCCGTCGAGGCGCTCGATCGCCGCGCTATCGAAGCGGGCACGGTCATAGCTGTAGCAGAACGCCAACGAGTCGCCCTGGTTGACCAGCAGCATCAGTGGGTAATTGCCCTGCTCGCGGCTGAGCAGATTGGAGAACCGCGGGCCATCGCCCTGGCCACTCAACAACGCGCTGTCGAGCGGATAGTTCTCGAACACCAGGATCTGCTCGAACAGGCTCTGCCCGCCCTGCCCGGCCCAGCGTTGAATGTCATACAGCGCCGAGTGTTCATGCTCGCGCACCGCCAGGCCCAGAGCCTGGACCTGGTCCAGCCATTGGCCGACGGTGAGCTGTGGGTGCGGGCTGGCAACCACCGGCAAGGTATTGATGAACAGCCCCAGTTGCTGCTCGATCCCCGGCAACTCGGCCGGACGCCCGGCGACGGTGGCGCCGAAGGCCACGCACGCCTGGCCGGTGTAGCGCTGCAGCAGCAACAGCCAGGCAGCCTGCAGCAGACTGCTGAGGGTGACCTTGCGCTGGCGGGCGAATTGGCGCAGCCGCTCGCTGGTCGCGCTGGACAGCTGCGAGCGATGCTCGGCGGTGCCTTGCCCGGGATTTTCCAGGGCAATAGCCGCCGCCAGCGAGGTGGGCGACTGCAGCGGCGCCAACTGCTCGCGCCAGAAGCGCTCGCTGGCGGCCGCAGGGTTGCCGGCCAACCAGGCAATATAGTCACGATAGCGCCCCACAGGGGGCGGCAGCGCTTGCCCGGCATAGCGCTGCATCACCTCGGCGAACAACTGGGCCTGGCTCCAACCGTCGAGCAGCAAGTGATGGCAGGTCCAGATCAAGTGATGCCGGTCGGTGCCGGTCTGCACCAGCAGCAGCCGCATCAAGGGTGGACGCAGCAGGTCGAAGGGACGGCGTTCGGCCTCGGCGAGGGCTTCGATATCGCCCGCCTCGGCTTCGCTCCAGTCCAGCGCGACAGCACCCATGATGACCTGCAACGGCACCCCGCCCGCCGGACTGACAAATCCACTGCGCAGCACGCCATGGCTGTCCAGGGACGCTTGCCAGGCGGCACGCAGACGCTCGGGATCGAGGCCTTCGGCATCCATGCGCACCTGGTTGATGTAGCTGCCATCGCCCGGTTGATACAGGCTGTGGAACAGCATGCCGTGCTGCATCGGCGACAGCGGGTAGAGGTCTTCAACCTGGCTCAGCGGCAGCTCCAGGGCATCCAGTTGCGCTTGGTCAAGGGTCGCCAAGGGGAAGTCCGACGGCGTCGCACCGCCGACGCCGGGCGTCAGGCAATGGGCGACCAGCGCCAACAGTTCGGCCTCATACAGTGCCACCAGTTCGGCCAGCCGCGGCGCGTCGAGTTGCTGTGGGCTGAAGGTCCAGGCCAACTGCAGGCGACCGTCGTTCACCCCGCCGTCGATCGACAGCCAATTGGACAACGGCGCCGCCGGGTCCAGGCTGTCTGCGCAAGGCTCCGTCGCACGGCGCAGCAGGCCAGCGTCAAAGCTGGTATCGAACTGGCCCAGATAGTTGAAGGTGATACGCGGCACCGGCCGCGCCGCCAACTGCGCCCGCACCTGCGCGGGTGCCAACTGTTGCAGCAGGCCGAAGCCCAGGCCGCCGTCCGGCACCCGACGCAGTTGTTCCTTGGTGGCCTTGAGCGATTGGCCCAGGTCAGCGCCGGCCTGGAGCCGCACAGGATAGGTAGAAGTGAACCAGCCGACGGTCCGACTCAGGTCCAGGTTAGCCAGATGTTCCTCGCGGCCATGGCTTTCCAGCTCTACCAACAGTTCGCCCTGTTCGCTCCAGCGCCACCAGGCCCGGGCCAGGGCACACAGCAGCAGGTCGTTGACCTGGGTGCGATAGGCCGCCGGGGCATCGCGCAGCAGTTGGCGGGTCTGGGTCTGGTCCAACTCCAAGGCCAGCGTCACGGCCTCACTGACCGCGGCCGGGCCAGCGTGGCGCGCCCCCGGGAAGCTGGCCGGAACTTCGCCCAGTTGCGCCAGCCACCAGGGCATTTGCGCCAGCACCTCGCTGTGCTGCGCGCGCTGCGCCAGAAAACCCGTCCACTCACCGAAGGCATGGCTGCGCCGCGGCAACGCCGCAGTGCTATCGGCCAGCAATTGCTGCAGGTCTTCGAGCAGGATGCGCCAGGAAACGCCGTCCACGACCAGGTGATGAATCGCCAGGAACAGGCGTTGGCCAGCGCCTTGCAGGTCGATCAACACGGCCCGCAACAGTGGGCCGTGCGCCAGGTCCAGGCTGCGTTGCGCCTGGTTGACGAGCAGCGCCAGGGCGTCGGCATCCGCCGCCTCGCGGCTCCAGACCTCGACCCCGGTGGGCGCCGCGTAGGCGCCATGCCAGGTGCCCGCGGGCTCCTGATGCCAACGCAGGTTCAAGGCATCGTGATGAGCAACCAGGGTAGTGAGCGCCTGTTCCAGTTGCGCCACCGCCAGCGGCGTTGCCACGGTCAGCAACAACGACTGGTTCCAATGCTGACGCTGGACCATGGGCGTGGCGAAGAACCTTTGCTGTACTGGCGTCAGGGCGATAACGCCCGGCTCCGGGCGTGCAGCCCCTTCGCGTTGCTGGCCCAGGGCCGTGGCCACCTGTGCCAGTTGGCGCAGGGTCTGGTGGCGAAACAGATCCCGCGGACCGACCTGCCAGCCGGCCAACCGGGCGCGGCTGGCGACCTGGATGGCGATGATGGAGTCGCCACCGAGTTCGAAAAAATTATCCTGGGCGTCGATCTCATCGACACCCAGCAACTGGCTCCAGATCGTCGCCAGCGCCTGCTCCACCGGCCCTTGTGGCGCGTCCAGGGTGCGGACCTTGCGCACCGGCTCCGGCAAGGCCTTGCGGTCGAGCTTGCCGTTGGCGCTCAAGGGCATCTGCGCCAACACGATGATCTGCGCCGGCACCATGTACTCCGGCAGTGCTTCACCCAAGCGCAGACGCAGGGCGTCTGCCAGGCCGTCGTCGGCAGCCGCGACCACATAGCCGAGCAATTGCTTGCTGCCGGCTGTCGCTTGCGCCACTACCACCACCGCTTCGCTGACCGCTGGGTGTTCCAGCAGCCGCGCCTGGATCTCCCCCAACTCGATGCGCAAGCCACGGATTTTTACCTGGTGGTCGATACGTCCCAGGTATTCGATCGCCCCATCGTCACGCCAGCGCGCCAGGTCACCGGTACGGTACAGCCGGCTGCCCTGGCCGAACGGATCGGCGATAAAACGCTCGGCAGTCAGCCCGGGACGTCCCAGGTAACCCCGAGCCAGGCCAACACCGCCGATGTACAGCTCGCCCGGCACACCTTTGGCCACCGGCAACAATTGCCCATCGAGCACGTACAGGCGCAGGTTGGCGATCGGCCGGCCAATAGGCACGCTGTGCAGGCCCGGGGTGTCATGGCAAGCCCAATGGCTGACGTCGATGGCCGCCTCGGTGGGGCCATAAAGGTTGTGCAGGCCGGCGCTGCTCTGCGCCAGGAAGCGCTGCTGCAGATCCACGGGCAAGGCTTCGCCGCTGCACATCACCAGGCGCAAGCGCGGACAGTCGGCCAGGGACTCAGAGGCCAGGTAGGCTTGCAGCATGGACGGCACGAAGTGCAGGACGCTGATGCCCTGCCCGGCGATGATCGCCTTGAGCTCGGCCGGATCGCGATGGGCGCCGGGAGCGGCCATGACCAGGGTCGCGCCGGTCATCAGCGGCCAGAAGAACTCCCACACCGATACGTCGAAACCAAACGGCGTCTTTTGCAGCACCCGGTCGTGCTGATCGAGGGCAAAAGTGGCCTGCATCCATTGCAGGCGGTTGCACAGCGCGGCGTGACTGTTGCCCGCCCCTTTTGGCCGGCCGGTGGTGCCGGAGGTGTAGATGCTATAGGCGATCTGGTCGGGGTGATTGAGCAGGTCCGGGTCATCCACCGGGTACTCGGAAAATAGCGCAGCATCGCGGTCCAGACACAGCACCTGGCGATCGCTGGCTGGCAGGCGCGCCAGCAGATGCTCCTGGGTCAGCAGCAGTGTGGCGCCGCTGTCCTCAAGCATGTAGGCGAGGCGCTGGTCAGGCTGGTCCGGCTCCAGCGGCAAGTAGGCAGCGCCGGCCTTGAGCACGGCGAGCAGGCCGACCACCATCTCCAGCGAACGCTCGGCGAACACCCCGACCAAATGCTCCGGGCCGACGCCGCGCGAGCGCAGGTAATGCGCCAGGCGGTTGGCGGCAGCGTTGAGTTCGCCGTAGCTAAGTTGCCGATCGCCGACGATCAGCGCCGTAGCCTCGGGTGTAGCGAGCGCCTGCGCCTGCAGCAACACCTGCAGGCATTGCGGCTGAGCGTAATCGACCGCGGTGGCGTTCCAGCCATCCAGCACCTGCTGGCGCTCATCGGCGTCAAGCAGCGTCAGGTCGCCGATCGCCGCGTCAGGACGCTCGGCGCAGTCGTGCAACAGACGCAGGAAATGCCCGCGCATGCGCTCGATCCGCGCGGCATCGAACAGGTCGGTGGCATAGGTGAAGGCACCACTGAGCACGCCATTGGCGTCTTCCTCGGTATCGAGGCTGAGGTCGAACTTGGCCATCTGCGGCGTAGCCACCTGCAGACGGGCGTGCAAGCCGGGCATGCCGGAGAGTTCGGCAGTGCTGCGCTGCTCGTGATTGAACATCACCTGGAACAGCGGGTTGCGGCTCAGGCTGCGCTCTACACCGAGGGCGTCCACCAGTTCCTCGAACGGCAGGTCCTGGCAGTCCTGGGCGGCGATGACCGTCTGCCGGACCGCGTCGAGCACGGAGCGGAACGCCAGGCGCGGCTGCAGTTCGCTGCGCAACACCTGGGTATTGACGAAAAAGCCGATCAGCCCCTGGACTTCCTGGCGCTGACGGTTGGCCACCGGTACCCCCACCAGCAGTTCCTGTTGCGCCGTATAACGGTGCAGCAGGACCTTGAAGGCGGCCAGCAACAGCATGAACACGCTGCAACCACTGGCAGCGGCCAGCGCCTTGAGGCGCGTGCTCAGTGCCGGTTCCAGTTCAAAGCCCAGGCTCGCGCCGCGAAAGCTCATTTGCGCCGGTCGCGCATGATCGGCCGGCAGTTCGAGGATCGGCGGACGCTCGCCCAGGGTCTGGCGCCAATAGGCCAGTTGGCGCTCGCCCTCGCCGGCTTCCAGCCAATTGCGTTGCCACAGCGCGTAGTCGGCATATTGCACTGGCAAATCCGCCAACTGCGGGGCCTGCCCCTGCAGGTAGGCGGCATAGCCCTGCGCGAGTTCGCCGAGCAGGATCTGCATCGACCAGCCATCGGAAATGATGTGGTGCAACGCCAGCAACAAGGCGTGACGCTGCTCGCCCAAACGTACCAGGGTGAACTGCAGCAACGGCCCTTGATAGAGGTCAAACGCTTGCCCGGCAGCGTCTTGCAAAGCCGTGGCCAGGGCCGCATCAGGATCGGCCATGGCGCGCAGATCGAGGACTGGCCAGGCCTGCGCTACGGGGGCCTGGATCACTTGCGACAGCTGGCCGTCGACCTCGGCAAAGCGGGTACGCAGGATTTCATGGCGGGCGACCAGGCTGTGGAGCGCCGCCTGCAATGCCGCCTCGTCCAGCTCACCTTGCAGGTGCAGCACGCCTGCCTGGTTATAGGCGGCCGACTCCCGGTCCAGTTGCCAAAGAGTCCACAAGCGACGCTGCGCATAGGACGCCGCCAGTGCTGAAGCATTGTCCGGGCGCGGTGGAATCGGCAGGCTTTCAATGCTCATGCCCTGGGACTTGAGCTTCTCACCCAGCTGGCGACGCGCGGCCGGGTCGAGTTCGGCGAAGCGCCGGGCCAGGGCGAGCAAACGATCGGCGACAGTCATGGTGCCTCCACTTCGGCAAACAGATTTTCCAGCGCATCCAGGTCATTGCCGGGGGCTTGTTGCAATTGGGCGACCTTGGCGCTGAAACGCTCGAGGGTTTCGCCCTCGAAGAACAGCCGTAACGGCAGTTCGATGCCCAGTTGTTCCGCCAGGCGCGCGCGCAAGCGGGTGGCCAGCAGCGAGTGACCGCCGAGGGCGAAGAAGTTGTCTTGCAGGCCGACCCGCTCAACCCCCAGCGCGTCCTGCCAGACACCGGCGAGGATGCGTTGCAGTTCAGTCTGCGGTGCCTGGTAGGCCTGCTCGACGACCGCTTCGGCCGACAGCGCGCGGCGGTCTACCTTGCCGTTGGGCATCAACGGCAGGCGTTCCAGTTGGTGCACAGCGCTCGGAATCAGGTGCGCCGGCAGCCGCTGTGCCAGTTGGGCCAACAGGCGCTCGGCAAGCGGTTCCTCGGCGCCCTGTGCGCGGGCCACGACAAACGCCAGCAATTGCGCGCCACTGGCCGTTTCACGAACCACCACCGCCGCCTCGCTGACCCCTGCACAACCCGCCAACACGGCTTCCACTTCGCCGGGCTCGATGCGGAACCCGCGAATCTTCACCTGGGCGTCGATTCGCCCGAGGAACTCCAACTGGCCGTCGGTGCGCCAGCGCGCCAGGTCGCCGGTGCAGTAGCCCCGACTGCCATCGGCGAGCGTCGGGTAGCGTTCAGCGGTCAGTGCCGGGCGATCCAGGTAGCCACGGGTGACCCCCGGCCCTGCGACATACAGCTGGCCAATCTGGCCGATCGGCACCGGCTCCAGCTGGGCGTCCAGCAGCAGCATGCGCATTCCCGGTGCCGGGCGGCCGATGGTCACCGGCCCCAGGTCGGCGTTCCAGGCGCTGCACCAGACGCTGCCTTCGGTCGGCCCGTACTCGTTGCTCAACAGGGTGTCGGGCAGTCGCTGGTAATGCCGCGCGACCAAGGCCGGCGTGCACGCCTCGCCGGCGACCACCACCACGCGCAGGCGCTGCTCGCCGAGGTGTTCCAGCACTTCGCCGTGCAGGCCGGGCAATGCCAGGTAGTGGGAAATCCGCTGTTCACCCAGCAGTTGCGCTATGGCGCGGGGGTCCTTGGCTTGCGCGGGTGTGGGCAGGTGCAGGCAGCCACCCTGGCCCAGGGTCCAGAAAAGCCCAGCGACGGAACTGTCGAACGACAACGACGAGAGCAAGAGGAACGACTCCACCGCAGCCTGGTAGTGGACGAACCGCGCCAGGGTCGAGGCCAGGGCGTTGGCATGGCTGACGGCAACGCCCTTGGGCGTGCCGGTGGAGCCAGAGGTATAGATGACATAAGCCAGGTCATCACCGCTCACCGTCACCGCCACAGGTGCATCCGGCCCCTGCCAGATGGCCGAGTCCGATGCCAGGGACAGCACCGCCAGCCCGGCTGGCAGGCGCAGTTCGCTGTCGAGGGGGTCCAGGCTCAGCAGGCACGACGCGCCGGCATCGGCGAGCATGAAACTCAGGCGCTCGGCCGGGTAGTCCGGGTCCAGCGGCAGATAGGTGCCACCGGCCTTGAGAATCCCCAGCATCGCCACCAGGGCGGACAGCGAACGCCGTGCGTAGACCCCGACGATCCGCTCACGCCCCACGCCCACGGCCTGCAAGGCATGGGCGAGTTGGTTGGCACGCTGCTCCAGCGTGGCGTAATCGAGTGTCTGCTCGCCTTGGCGCACCGCCAGTTGGTTGTGCTTGCGGACAACTTGCGCCTCGAACAGTCGATGCAACAGCCCCGGCGATGCCAGGGGCATGTCCGGGCCCAGTTCGAAGGCGGCGATGCGCGCCCGCTCCGCGGCGCCCAGCAGGCTGACCTGGGCCAGGCGCTGCTCGAGATCGGTCAGCGCATAACCGGCAAAGACTCCGAACTGCTCCAGCCACAGCGCCGCCACTGCGGGTTCGAAGCGCTCGGCGGCATGTTCCAGGCGCAGCATCCGGCCTTCCCGGCCCAGGCTCAGCAATGGCAATTCATAGGCATCGAGCTCGACCTCGACACCCGCCACCTGCCGACACTCAGCGCTGAAGCCAAAGCCGCCGTCGCTGTCGAGCCCGGCCACGGCACCTTCATCCAGGCATTCCAGCCACGAGCGGGCCTCGTCCAGGCGCCCACGCAGATCCTCCAGCGTACGCGCCAGGCTGGCATCGGCGGCATATACCAGGTTGATTGGCAGGCGACGCTCGAAGCGGCCGAGGATTCCTTGCACCTGCTCGTTGCGCCCCTCCAGGGTCACCGTCAGGTTTACCTGTGGCTGCTCGGTCAAGCGACACAGGAAACCACCCCAGAGGCACAACAGCAGGTCGTCGGCCGGCATCCCCAGCGCTGCGGCGCGCTGGTCCAAGGCCTGCAGCAATTCGTCTGCAGGCACCCGCAACTGCTCGACCCGGCTGGCCTGCACGTCTCGTTCGAACGGCAACGGCCCGCGTGGCAACGCTGTCTGTTGCACCCCGCGCCAATAGCTCGCGCCTTGCGCACCGAGGTCGGCAGCCACCAGTTCACCTTGCCAGGTGGCGTAGTCAATGTACTGCAGGGCCTCCTCATCGGCGGCCGGCAAGTGGCTGCTGTAGCCTTGTCGCAGCTCCTCGGCCAATTGCTGCAAGGCCTGGGCATCGACGCTGGCCAGGGACGCGCCAAGCACCACCACGAAGCCATTGGCATCACTGGCCTCTTGCACCACGGCGGCGAACGCCACCTGCTCCAGGGCACGGCGCACCACCTCGCCGGCTTCCCCCGCCAGCGCCGGATACAACGGCGACCGAACCTCCTGCGCCACCGCCTGCACCGGGCGGCGCAAGCCGTCGATGCGCAGGTAGCGAGTCCGCAGGACTTCGTGGCGCTGTTGCAGCTCATCGAGCACGGCCTGCAGCCGTGACGGCTGGCAAACGCCGGCGATAGACACGCGGACCAAGGCGTTCAACGGCCGACCGAGACGGTCCTGGCGGCTGAGCACGGCGCCTTGCTGTGCGCAAAGAGGGAAAGCTTCTGGGTGAGCAGGCAGTTGCATGTAGGGGAACCTCAATCGAGTGCCAGGTCGGCGCTTTTCTGCGCAATTGCCATCGCGGTGAGAATCTTGCGCGGGCCAGTGAATGCATTACGGGCGTGCAGCGACAGCATGTTGTCCAGCAGGACCACGTCGCCTTGGTGCCAGGGGAATTCGACCATCACGTCGCGGTAAGCCTGTTGCAGGTGGCGGATGGTTGCGTCGGGGATCACTGCGCCGTCGCCAAAGAAGGTGTTCTGCGGCAGATCGTCGGGGGCGAACTCGGTGATCAATGCCGCGCGCAGGGTTTCCGGCAGGGTCAGGGCGTTGAAGAACGTGCCATGGTTGAACCACAGCTCTTCGCCGCTGCGCGGGTGGCGGACGATGGCTGGCCCCACCTGGCGGGTGCGCAGGCGGTTGCCGCTCTTCCACTGCGGTTCGATACCGATGCGCGCGCAATACGCCTCGACTTCCGCCCGGTCCTCGCTCTGGAACACGGTCTGCCAGGGCAGGCCCATACCGTCGCCGTAGTTGCGCACGTACATGATCCGGCGCTGGCGGAATTCCTCGCGCACGGCCGGGTCGATGCGTTGTAACAATGCGCGGGTATCGCCCAAGGGGGTTTCGCCACCGGTCAGCGACGGCAGGTCGCAATAGAAGTACAGGTGCAGCGGAAACACCGGCGAATAGGAATGCTCGTTGTGGGGGAAAATCCGTTCATTGCTCGGATAATCGGTGGAGCTGTAGATATTGAACTGGCGGGTCACCTGGGTCCGTGGCGAGGCCCGGAACAGGTACTCGAGCGCCCCGCCGGAGATCGCCTGGACGCAGCGGTCGAAGCCATCGATGCCATCCACATCAAATCCGCGCAGGAGGATCGCGCCGTGTTCCAGCAGTCGCGCCTCGATCAGCTCGCGGTGCTGCCCCAGCCATTCCCCCAGGTCGGTGCCGGCGAACCGTGGCCGACACAGCAGTGGCAGCGTGTGCCCTTCGAGCAGGGGCGTGAACACCACCCGCTCCTCCTGGCTGGCGGTGATGCTTCTGCGTGCCCGACCCATGGTCGGCAGTGCGGTGACTTTAACCTCGCTCATCATTGCTCCTGGACACTGTGCGGTTGAGTGGACGGCTGCGCTGCGCGCCGGCGCATCGGGCGCTGGCTGGCGAGCAGGGTCTGGCGCTGCTGGCTATCCACCGCCCGTGCTTCGCGCCGCACCTGGGCGGCCGCTTCCAGCAGGTCGGCCTGGGTCAACGCAGCCTTGCCCAGCCAGCAGTGCAGTACGGCTCGGATCTGCGCGAACAGCTGGGAAATTTCACCAGGCTGGAACAGCCCTTCGGGCATTTCGAAACGCGCTTCGAGGCGGCTGGCACTGCTGTAGAAACCGAGGATCAGGTCCAGCTCGGCAGCCTGTTGGCCGGCGTCGAACCCTTGCACGCGCACATCGCGCAGACGCGGCAGCGGTGGCTCGCCTTCCTGGTAATTGAGCTTGATGCTGAAGAACGGCGAGCGACCGGCCCGACGCGGCGGGCGCAGCGCTTCCACCAGTTGCTCGAAGGGCAAATCCTGGTGCCCTGCGGCGCCCAGCACTACGCCCCGGCACTGCTCCAGCAGGGCATCGGTGCTGGCGGCCAGGTCCAGATCAACCTGCAGCACCAACTGATTGATGAAAAACCCTACCAACGGCTCTGTGGCCGGATGACTGCGGTTGGCGATGTCGCTGCCCAGGCGGATACGCAACTGGCCGCTCTGCTCGCGCAGGCTGACCGCGAACGCCCCCAGCAGCAGCATGAACGGCGTGACTGCGCGTGCCCTGGCGAAGTCACGCAAGGCGCTGGTCTGCACGGCACTGAAGGTGAAGTGTTCGCCGACGGCCATCGCCTGCTTGTTGCGGGGCCGCTGCCCGTGCAGCTCCAGCCAGCTATGCTCGCCGGCCAACGCTTGATGCCAGTAAGCCAACTGCCGGGCATGCTCGGGACCGGCCAACAGCTGGCGCTGCCAGCGGGCAAAGTCGCCATAGCCCACGGTCAACGCTGGCAGTTGCGCGTCGATGCCGGCCAACCGGGCGGTGTAGAGCACTTCCAGTTCATCCACCAGGTTGCGCATTGACCAGCCATCCACCGCGATGTGATGGGTGGTCAGCAACAGCACGTGCTCGCGCTGATCCAGACGCAGCACGCACACCCGCTGCAGGGGCCCGGTGCTCAGGTCGAACGGTTGCCGGGCATGCGCGGCGGCGCGCTGGCGAGCTTGGGCCAGACGCTGCTCGGGCGACAGCTCGGACAGATCCTCAATGGCAAATTCCAGCGCCAGGGTCTCCTGCAGCAGCAGGCGCACACCCTCGCCCTGCGCAGCAAAGGTGGTGCGCAACACCCCATGGCGCTGCTGCAGCGCGCCGAACGCAGCACGTAGCGCATCGACGTCCAGCGGGCCACGCAGGTGCAGCGCCAGCGGCACGTTGTACACCGAGCTGCGGGGGTCCAACTGCCAGGCGAACCACAAGCGCTCCTGGGCAAAGGACGGCAGCAGTTCGTCAGTCACGCTGGGGCTCAGGACAGGCTGGGTGTGGCCGGCAACGGCCTCGGCCAGAGATGTTGCAAAGCCAGCCAGCTCGGGGTGGTCGAACACGCTCGCCAGCGCCAGGTTCACCCCCAGGCGCTCACGCAGGCGTCCGACAATCTGCGCGGCAGCAATGGAGTTGCCGCCCAGGGCAAAGAAGTTGTCGTCGCAAAAAATCTCATCTTGTCCCAGCACCTCGGCCCAGACCGCCGCGACCAGTCGCTGCTGATCGTCAACCAAGGCCTGGCCCTCGCGCACCAGCGGCTGGTCGTTGCGCCGCAGGTGGAAGCAGTCCAGCTCCGCGCGTTCGAGCATCTGCCGGCAGGCGGAGCGTTGCAGTTTGCCGCTGGAGGTCTTGGGCAGTTCGCCGGGGTTGAGCAAGGCAATCCATACCGGCGTCTGCTGACAAACCTCCGCCACGACTCGGTCGATCTGCGCACACAGTTGTGCAGCGCTGATCTTGCGTTGGGTGGTGCGACCGATCTCGACCGCGATCCCGATACCCTCGCCGTCAGCCTGCTCGACCACGAATGCCGTGACCCGGCCCTTGCGCGCGCCTTCGACGTTGTATTCGACGGCGCGCTCAAGGTCCTGCGGGTAAATATTCTGGCCACGGACAATGATCATGTCCTTGAGGCGCCCGGTGATGAACAAGCGGTTGCCGCGCAGGAAACCCAGGTCGCCGGTCCGCAGCCACGTGCGCCCTTCGCGGCTGACAAATGTCCGCGCGCTCGCCTGCGGGTTGCGCCAGTAGCCACGAGCGACGCTGTCGCCACTGGTCCAGATCTCGCCGATATGGCTGTCCGGCTGGATGTCGCCGGTGTGCGGATCCACCAGCATCACCTGCAGCCCTTCGTGCAGGATGCCGCTGCTGACCAGCAAGCTGCCCTGCCCCGGTTCGGCGCGGTGTTCGCCCAGCGCATGGCTGTCGAAACTGGCACTGACGAAGTGCTCCGCAGCGGTGGTACCGGCGACGAACAGGGTGGCCTCGGCCAGCCCATAGCACGGCAAGAACGCCGCCGGCTTGAACCCGCAAGGCGCGAAGTGCTGGGCGAAGGCTTGCAGGCTGTCCTGGCGCACCGGCTCGGAACCGGAAAACAGCACGCGCAGGCAGCTCAGGTCGAGCTTGGCCAGCACGCTTTGATTGACCCGCTCGGCGGCCAGGCGGAAGGCAAAGTCCGGGGCACCGCTGTGGCTCGCGCGATAGTCACTGATCGCTTCGAGCCAACGCGCAGGCCGCTCGACGAAGTGCCGCGGCGACATCAGGACCAGGCTCGCGCCCCGATAGACCGAGAGCAACAGACAGCCGATCAGCCCCATGTCGTGGTACAGCGGCAGCCAACTGACGAAGGTGTCGTCTTCACGCAGGTCGAAGCAACCGAGCATCATCTGTTCGTTCGCGACCAGGTTGCCGTGGCTGACTTCCACGCCCTTGGGGGTCGCGGTGGAGCCGGAGGTGTATTGCAGGAAGGCAATGTCCTCGTTGGCCGGTTGCCGCACCGGCCAGTTGGCGCTGCCCTGCAGTGTCGATGCATCCAGCGCGTCGACCGACAGGGTGGTCGGCAACCTCTGGGCGAAGGCCTGTACCAGCGACTCGCGCAGATGCTCCTCGGTCAGCACCAGGCTTGGCTGGGCATCGTCGAGGATCGAGCGCACCCGGCTCAGTTCGTACTGGCGCAACGACTCGGGCGGCAATGCCGGCACGGCGATGATGCCTGCGTACAGGCAGGCGTAGAACGACACCACATAGCTCGGACCGCTCTGCATCAGCAACAGCGCCCGCTCACCGACGCCGGCATGGCGTGACAGCACTGCCGCCAGCTCACGGGCCCGGCGGTCGAGCTCGGCATAGGTCAGCGTCAGGCGCTGCGCTTCGCCGTCGAGGAGAAAATGCACCGCCGGCTTGTCACCGCGCCGCACCGCGTGCGCGCTCAGCGCGTCAACCAGAGACGTATGGAGGACTGTCATGTCGCACCTTTGCAAAGAAAGTGAGAGTCAGGGCGCACAGCGGCAGCGCCAGGCAACGTGGCCGCCAGGCAGGCAATCAGGTGGTCGAGCA
The DNA here is from genome assembly GCF_949767245.1 of Pseudomonas sp. IT-P176. Taxonomy (NCBI): domain Bacteria; kingdom Pseudomonadati; phylum Pseudomonadota; class Gammaproteobacteria; order Pseudomonadales; family Pseudomonadaceae; genus Pseudomonas; species Pseudomonas sp. IT-P176. Next base: position 183,569 of record NZ_CATKPN010000112.1, on the reverse strand, counting down.
CCGCCCGCTCCTGCTCCTGGATGAAGAAGTGACCACCGGCGAACAGTTCGAGACTGAAACCTGCACCGGCATGCTCGCGCCAGGCCAGCAGTTGCGCCTGGCTGGCACGATCCTCAGTGCCGGCCAGCACATGCACCGGACACTGCAGGGGCGCCGTCGGCTGATAGCGATAGCGGCCGCACAGCAGGAAGTCGGCACGCAGCACAGGCAGCGCCAGACGCATCAGTTCGGGGTCTTGCAGGGCCTCGATAGGCGTGCCTTGCAGGGAGGCCAACTCGGCCATCAGTTGCTCATCGCCCAGGGGTTGGCGAAAGCGCAGGTAGTCGCGGTGCGCGGGGGCCGAGCCGCCAGACACCAGCAATGCACGAGGCGCCGGCAAGCCCTGCGCACGCAGGGCACAGGCCAGTTCGAACGCCAGCAGCGAGCCCATGCTGTGGCCGAACAGCGCGTAATGCCGATAGGTTTCACCGCGCAGCTCGCGGGCCAGTTGCGCGGCCAGGTCGACCAGGTCGCTCGCCAGCGGCTCGCCGGCACGACTGCCCCGCCCCGGCAGCTCGAGCGGACGAATGTCCAGCCAGGCCGGTGCGCTACGACGCCAGCGTGCATAGCTCATAGCACTGGCGCCCGCATAGGGCAGGCAGAACAGGGTCAGCAAAACGCTCACCGGCCGGCCTGCCCGTCCATGTGCTGACGCAGGCTGAGGGGGCGCATGTCGGTCCAGACCGACTCGATGTAGTCCAGGCAGTCTTGCTTCAGACCGCTTTTCCCCGCCTCACGCCAGCCCGCAGGCACTGCCTTGTAGTCGGGCCACAGCGAATACTGCTCCTCTGCGTTGACCAGTACTTTGAACGTTGCATCTTCGCGGTCGAAAGCCATTTGCAATTCCTCGATCTGTGGAGTCAATGCGAGGGGCATGACGCCCTGTCTCGCGGTTTCCTAGATCGACGAATGACAGAGAAATAACTTCAGACGGTGCTTTTGCGGCCTTGGATCATAACCAGGTGGAGATTGATTTAGGGAGTTGTTGCAAATAGTTCTTAATAGTATTAGATTTTTCACCCTCGCTGGCGTACTACCAAGAATTCATCAGGTGCCTCATGCAAAAAATCGATGCAGCCAGAAATGGTTCCCCCTTGCTTGAGGTGTTTTATGACCAGCGTTCACGCCTGATCGGTCTCGCAGCCCGGATCACCGGGTGCCGCAGTCACGCCGAAGACATCGTTCATGAAGCCTTCATGAAGGTCGACGATGCGGGTGACAACGAGCAGATCCGGTCCCAGGCGTCCTACCTCACCCGCGTCGTGCGCAACCTGTCGATCGACCATTACCGTCGCCGCCAGTTCGAGGAACGCCTGATATGCCAGGACAGCGATAGCAACGAGGCGCCTGCGCACCACGCCGAGACTCCGGAAGCCCTGGTTTCCGACCAGCAACTGCTGGAGCGGGTATGCGGCGCACTGGCCGACCTTCCCGAGCGCACCCGCTACGTATTCGAGATGTGCCGGATCCATGGCATGAAGCAGAAGGACATCGCCAGGGACCTCGGCGTGTCCGCGCCCCTGGTCAGCGCAATGATCCGCGAAGCCCTGCTGCATTGCCGGGAAAAAGCCCTCTAGCGGTATTGCCAATTCCAATGAACGTCCTGCGGCCGTTGACGCAGCCTCGCGCTGCTCGACAGCGGCTACTGATGTGTCTCGCGCAAAAACAACAACGCCCCGACAGGTCGGGGCGTTTTTTATCTCAACTGGCGTAGCCGCAAAACCCTACCAGCTGGCAGGCAACCAACCCAGTGCCGCGCAGATGGCGTAGGCCATGCTGATCAGGTACAGCACCACCACCGTGACCTGGATCAGCGGATGGGCAATCCAGCCGCATTGCCAGGCCGGGACGATGTCGCCGTTCTTGCGTGCCGAGCGTAGCATCAGGATCGGCATGATCGACAGGATCACCCCGCTGAAAACCCCGGCAAAGTACAAGGCGCTGACGAAGCCGACCATGCCGCTGTAGGCCAGGATAAACGGCGGCACGCAGACAATGGCCAAGACCATCAGGCGGGTCTTGGGGTTGCTCTCCGAACCCAGGCTCTGGAACTTGTCGAAGATGTTGGTCAGGAAGCTGCCACCCAGGCCCCAGTAGGACGTCATCATCGCGCACAGGGCAAAGGTGTTGGCGGTGTAGAACGCCCACTGCCCCAGCGCCTGGCCCCAGGCCAGGGTCGCGACTTCACTCTGGTTTTCCAGACCGGTCAGGGCGATCACCGACATCGGCACCATCGCCAGCAAAATAAAGGTAATCAGCATCCCGGTGATCACCGCCAGCGGCAGGCGCTTGGGTGCGTGGCTGAAACCACGCGCCATTTCCGGGACCACGTACTGGGCCGAGAAACAGAACACGGCAATGTTGAACACCGGGATCATGTAGACCCAATCGCCTTCCAGCAGGTTGGCAAACCGGGTGTTGTCGTGGACCAGCGTGGCAATGACCAGCACCAGGGTCATGCTGAGCATGCCGATGCTGATGAACTTCTCACCCTTGCCGATGGCCTTCAGGCCCAGGTACAGCACCAGCGCTGCAGGCAGGAAGAACAGCAGGCTGCCGAGTGCCGGGCTGATCCCGAAAAACTCGCTGAGCACCTTGCCGCTGCCGCTCATGTAGGCCACGAGCGCGCCGATGCTGTTGACCGCTACCGAGAGGAAAATCGCCCAGGCCCCGAAGGAGCCGACGTAGCGCTGGGCCAGGCCACTCAATTGGTGGTGACGGCGGGTGCGCAAGGCGGTTTCCGAGACATACAGCATGGAGATGGTGGTGAAGATGCCGGCGACCGCCAGCCAGAACAGCAACGGCATGTAGCCGGCCTTGCGGCTGGCGTAGGCCATCGACAGCACGCCGGCGCCGATGTTGGTGCCGACAATCATTGCCACCGCCTCGACGAAGGTCAGGCGTTTGACTTCCAGCCCGGAAGACTCGGCATGGCTCGCCTCGTGTGGCTCGTCGGCCACGGCGTAAGGGGTCTTGCTCATGAACAATTCTCGCTATTTATAGTTATTGCAGAATCCACGCAGCGTTCGTCATCAAAGCACTGCATGCAGTAAAACCTTGAACGGCGCGCAAAATATCACACATGGTGTTCGGAATAACACTCATGAGAGCTTATTCATTGGTCTAAGATGCCCGGATTAGAGCGTTTACTGCTTTCAGGGGGCTGGCCAGGGGCGGGGTTTGAGGGCTGTGGCGCCATCAATGATATTGATAGCAACCTAACAAAAGCCTTAGGCTAGAGGGCTGCCCCGAGGCTTATATCATTCCGAATGATAGTTACCTTTGCTTCATTCGATTCGTGAGATAGAGACTCGCCGAGCATCATCCGCCCATCTCAATACATTGGCGGATCTATCCATGGAACAGTCTCTTAAACATTTGCGCTTGCCCCTGGCCGCCCTCGCCGTGCTGGTGATGAGCGCCTGCGGCAAGACCCCGGACTCGGCCGCCACCATGCCCGCCGCCAAAGTCAGCGTGGCCAAGGTGCTGGAACAACCGGTCAACGAGTGGGACGAATTCACCGGGCGCCTGGAAGCGCCGGAAACCGTGGAAATCCGCCCGCGCGTATCTGGCCAGATCGATGAAGTGGCTTTCACCGAAGGCGCCCTGGTGAAAAAAGGCGACCTGCTGTTCCAGATCGATCCGCGTCCGTTCCAGGCTGAGGTCCGCCGCCTCGAAGCCTTGGTTGCCCAAGGCCGTGCCAATGCCACCCGCAGCGAAAACGAAGCCCAGCGCGGCGAGCGCCTGCGCACCAGCAACGCGATCTCGGCGGAGCTCGCCGACTCGCGCACCAGTGCCGCCCAGGAAGCCCGCGCCGCAGTGGGCGCGATCCAGGCGCAACTGGACCTGGCCCGACTGAACCTGAGCTTCACCCGTGTTACCGCGCCCATCAGTGGCCGCGTCAGCCGTGCCGAAATCACCGCCGGCAACCTGGTGACCGCCGATGTCACGCCGCTGACCAGCGTGGTTTCCACCGACAAGGTCTACGCCTACTTCGACGCCGACGAGCGAGTGTTCCTCAAGTACAGCCAGCTGGCTCGCCAGGGTCAGCGTGGCCAGACCACTCCGGTGTACCTGGGCCTGTCCAACGAAGACGGCAACCCGCACCAGGGCCAGATGAACTTCATGGACAACCAGGTCAACCCCAAGACCGGCACCATTCGTGGTCGTGCGGTGTTCGACAACAGCAAGGGCGAATACACCCCCGGCCTCTACGCACGCCTGAAGCTGGTGGGCAGTGGCACCTACTCGGCGGTGCTGATCACCGACGAAGCGGTGGGAACCGACCTGGGCAAGAAGTTCGTACTGGTGATGGACGGCGACAAGTCGGTGTACCGCGCCGTCGAGCTGGGGCCGAAGATCGAAGGCCTGCGCATCGTGCGCAGTGGCCTGAACAAGGACGACACGATCATCGTCAAGGGTTTGCAACGGGTGCGCCCAGGCTCGCCGGTCACCCCTGAAGTGGTGCAGATGGCCAGCCAGGCAACCCTCGCCGCCCTCGCCCAACAACGCCAGGCGCTTGAAGCCAGCAACCTGCCCCAAGTCGCGCCTGCCAAGGGTGCGCCGGGTACGGCTGTGAAGCTCGCTGCTGCGACTCCACGCGGTTAAGGGATACAGACTCCAATGAATTTTTCCCAGTTCTTCATTTCACGGCCGATCTTCGCCGCCGTGCTGTCGCTGCTGATCCTGATCGCCGGCAGCATCTCGCTGTTCCAGTTGCCGATCAGCGAATACCCGGAAGTGGTACCGCCGACCGTGGTGGTGCGCGCCAACTTCCCCGGCGCCAACCCCAAGGTCATCGGTGAAACCGTCGCAGCCCCGCTGGAACAAGCCATCACTGGCGTCGAGAACATGCTGTACATGTCCTCGCAGTCCACCGCCGACGGCAAGATCACCCTGACCATCACCTTTGCCCTGGGCACCGACCTGGACAACGCCCAGGTGCAGGTGCAGAACCGCGTCACCCGTACCGAGCCCAAGCTGCCGGAAGAAGTGACCCGGATCGGCATCACGGTGGACAAGGCCTCGCCCGACCTGACCATGGTCGTGCACCTGACCTCGCCGGACAAACGCTACGACATGCTCTACCTGTCCAACTACGCCCTGCTCAACATCAAGGATGAGCTGGCGCGCCTGGGCGGTGTCGGTGACGTGCAGCTGTTCGGCATGGGCGACTACTCGCTGCGGGTCTGGCTTGATCCGAACAAGACCGCTTCGCGCAACCTGACCGCGACCGACGTGGTCACCGCGATTCGCGAACAGAACCGCCAGGTGGCCGCCGGTGCCCTGGGTGCGCCGCCCGCACCGAATGCCACCGCGTTCCAGCTCTCGGTCAATACCCAGGGCCGCCTGGTCAGCGAGGAAGAGTTCGAGAACATCATCATTCGCGCTGGCGACGACGGTGAAATCACCCGTCTGAAGGACATCGCCCGAATCGAGCTGGGGTCCAGCCAATACGCCCTGCGCTCGCTGCTGAACAACGACCCGGCGGTGGCGATCCCGATCTTCCAGCGTCCGGGCTCCAACGCCATCGAAATCTCCAACCAGGTTCGCGAGAAAATGGCGGAGCTGAAGAAGAACTTCCCTGAAGGCATGGACTTCAGCATCGTCTATGACCCGACGATCTTCGTCCGTGGCTCCATCGAAGCGGTGGTGCACACCCTGTTCGAAGCACTGATCCTGGTAGTACTGGTGGTGATCCTGTTCCTGCAGACCTGGCGCGCCTCGATCATTCCGCTGGTGGCAGTACCGGTCTCGCTGATCGGCACATTTGCCGTGATGCACCTGTTCGGCTTCTCCCTCAACGCGCTGTCGCTGTTCGGCCTGGTGCTGGCCATCGGTATCGTGGTCGACGACGCCATCGTGGTGGTGGAAAACGTCGAACGTAACATTGGCCTGGGGCTGACACCGGTGGAAGCCACCAAGCGCGCCATGCGCGAAGTGACCGGCCCGATCATTGCCACGGCGCTGGTGCTGTGTGCGGTGTTTATCCCGGCCGCGTTCATCTCCGGCTTGACTGGGCAGTTCTATAAACAGTTCGCCCTGACCATTGCCATCTCGACCGTGATCTCGGCGTTCAACTCGCTGACCCTGTCGCCAGCGCTGGCTGCCGTGCTGCTCAAGAGTCATGACGCGCCGAAGGACCGCTTCTCACGGGTCCTGGACAGGTTGTTTGGTGGCTGGTTGTTCCGTCCGTTCAACCGCTTCTTCGACCGCGCCAGTCATGGTTATGTCGGCACCGTGACCCGGGTTATCCGCAGCAGCGGGATTGCCCTGGTCCTGTACGCCGGGCTGATGGTGCTGACCTTCTTCGGCTTCTCCAACACCCCTACCGGTTTTGTCCCGGCCCAGGACAAGCAGTACCTGGTGGCCTTCGCCCAGTTGCCGGATGCGGCGAGCCTGGACCGCACCGAAGAAGTGATCAAGCGCATGTCCGACATGGCGCTCAAGCAGCCGGGCGTGGAAGCCGCGGTGGCCTTCCCGGGCCTGTCGATCAACGGTTTCACCAACAGCCCCAACGCCGGGATCGTGTTCGTCACCCTCAAGCCCTTCGATGAACGCAAGGACCCGAGCCAGTCGGCCGGGGCGATTGCCGGCGCGTTGAATGGCCAATACGCCGACATCCAGGAAGCCTACATGGCGATCTTCCCACCGCCGCCGGTACAGGGCCTGGGCACCATCGGCGGGTTCCGCCTGCAGATCGAGGACCGCGGCAACCTGGGTTACGACGAGCTGTACAAAGAAACCATGAACATCATCAACAAGAGCCATAACGTGCCGGAACTGGCTGGCCTGTTCACCAGCTACACAGTGAACGTGCCCCAGGTCGATGCCGCCATCGACCGGGAAAAAGCCAAGACCCATGGCGTGGCCGTCAGTGACATCTTCGACACCCTGCAGATCTACCTGGGTTCGCTGTATGCCAACGACTTCAACCGCTTCGGTCGCACCTATCAAGTCAACGTCCAGGCCGAGCAACAGTTCCGCCTCGAACCGGACCAGATCGGCCAGCTGAAAGTGCGCAACAACAAAGGCGAGATGATCCCGCTGGCGACCTTCATCAAGGTCAGCGACACCTCGGGGCCGGACCGTGTGATGCACTACAACGGCTTCATCACCGCTGAAATCAACGGTGCCGCAGCCCCCGGCTACAGCTCCGGCCAGGCCGAACAAGCGATCGAAAAACTGCTCAAGGAAGAACTGCCCAACGGCATGACCTACGAGTGGACCGACCTGACCTACCAGCAGATTCTTTCTGGCAACACTGCGTTGTTCGTGTTCCCGCTGTGTGTGCTGCTGGCGTTCCTGGTGCTGGCGGCGCAATACGAGAGCTGGAGCCTACCCCTGGCGGTGATCCTGATCGTGCCGATGACCCTGCTGTCGGCCATTACCGGGGTGATCCTGTCCGGTGGCGACAACAACATCTTCACCCAGATCGGTTTGATCGTACTGGTGGGCCTGGCATGTAAGAACGCGATCCTGATCGTCGAGTTCGCCAAGGACAAGCAAGAGGAAGGCATGGACGCACTCAGCGCGGTGCTCGAAGCCTGCCGCCTGCGTCTGCGGCCGATCCTCATGACCTCCTTCGCCTTCATCATGGGCGTGGTGCCCCTGGTCTTCTCCAGCGGTGCCGGTGCCGAAATGCGTCACGCCATGGGCGTCGCGGTGTTCTCCGGGATGCTCGGGGTGACCTTCTTCGGCCTGTTGCTGACGCCGGTGTTCTACGTATTGATCCGCCGCTATGTCGAGCGCGGCGAAGCTCGCAAAGCGGCCAAGGCCCTGCCACTGGAGGCACAACCATGAGCCTGAAAGTCTTCCTGCCGAGCTTGCTGGTGCTGGCCCTGAGTGCCTGCGCCGTCGGCCCGGACTATAAGACCCCGGCGACGGAGGCGGCCAACATCACGGCCGCCACCGATGGCGCAAAGGGTCAGAAGAACTTCGACCGGGCCCGCTTCGAAGGCATCTGGTGGCAGCAGTTCGAGGACCCGATCCTCAACCAGTTGGTCAACACCTCGCTGCAGGGCAACCGCGATCTGCGGGTGGCGTTCGACCGCCTGCGGGCCGCCCGGGCGTTTCGCGATGACGTCAGCAATGACGCCATGCCAGTCGTGACCAGCCGCGTCAGCAGTGACCTGGCCAAGGGGCAGATCCCCGGCCAGACCACCGACCGGGTCAGCAGCGAGCGTTATGACCTGGGCCTGGACATGGCCTGGGAAATCGACCTGTTCGGACGTATCCAGCGCAATCTGGAAGCGGCCGACGCCGACACCCAGGTAGCCGCGGCCGACCTGTACCAACTGCAAGTCACCCTGATTGCCGAGTTGGTGGATGCCTACGGCCAGCTACGGGGTGCTCAACTGCGCGAGAAAATTGCCCTGGCCAACCTGGCGAACCAGCAGGAGTCGAGCAAGATCACCGTGACCCTGCGTGATGCCGGTGTCGGTGATCAATTGGACGTGGTGCGCGCCGATGCCCGCCTCGCGTCCGTGGAAGCCAGCGTGCCGCAATTGCAGGAAGTGCAGATCCGTCAGCGCAACCGCATCGCGACCTTGCTCGGCGAGCGCCCGGACAAACTCAGCGTCGACCTCAGCCCGGCCAGCCTGCCGGCCATTGCCAAGGCCTTGCCGATAGGCGATCCGGGCGAACTGTTGCAACGCCGGCCGGACATCCAGAGCGCCGAACGCAAGCTGGCGGCCGCCACCGCGCGCATCGGCGTGGCCAAGGCCGACCTGTTCCCGCGGGTCAGCCTCAGTGGCTTCCTGGGCTTTACCGCCGGACGCGGCTCGCAGATCGGCTCATCGGCCGCCAATGCCTGGGCGTTAGGCCCCAGCATCACCTGGGCGGCCTTTGACCTGGGCAGCGTGCGCGCGCGTTTGCGTGCCGCCGATGCCAATGCCGACGGCGCCCTGGCCAGCTACGAGCAGCAAGTGTTGCTGGCCCTGGAAGAGTCGGAAAACGCCTTCTCTGACTATGGCAAACGCCAGCAGCGGCTGATTTCGCTGATTCGCCAGAGCGAATCGAGCCGGGCCGCCGCTGACCTTGCAGAAATTCGCTACCGCGAAGGCACCGTCGATTTCCTGGTGCTGCTGGACGCCCAACGCGAACGCCTGGCTGCCGAAGACACCCAGGCCCAGGCCGAAGTCGACCTGTACCGTGGCATCGTGGCGATTTACAAAGCCCTGGGTGGCGGTTGGCAACCACAAACCGTCGCCAGCAACTAAGCTTAAACGTGCTCCTTTGGTTGGCCGCAACCAACCAATTTTTAGCCCCGCGTCTCATTCGGTCGCGGGGCTTTTTTTGGCCTGGGGATTGGTTGAATCAAACACTGCGCGAGGCTTTGGGCCGTTTTCGTGAGCGGGCTATCTCCCACAGTGAATCTGGCTGCCGGCAAATTTTGCGTATGGCCACCAAACCTGTGGGACTGGGCCGGCCTCATCGCGGCATAGGTATCTACACAACTTTGTGGCGGCCTCTGGGGGGTTGGATTAGGCGGAGTACATATCCATTTCTTCGGTAACGGCGTCCTATGGTTCCGCCTGACGGCGGCTCACTTTTGAACAGCCCAAAAGTAAGCAAAAGGCTCTTTCCCCACCACTCGGTGCCTCGCTTAGGCTCGGCATGCCCGTACTCCGACATTGATTTGGGGGGCCGCCGCAATGGGCCCTCCCTGGCCCAGTGCGGCTAAACCGGCGTCCTGCCGGTTTACCCCCCAAATCAATATCGGACTCCGGCCAGCGTGGTTAACGGGGCACCCAGGATCAAAAGCCAGAGCCAGAGCCAGAGCCAGAGCCAGAGCCAGAGCCAGAGCCAGAGCCAGAGCCAGAGCCAGATCAAAAGATGGCTGACTTCGTCAGCCTCTTGGGAAGTAGAAGCTACACCGCGCGTGCCCTAGCGATCAGGTCGGCTTTTAGGCCGCCTCGCTTTGCTTTTGATCCTGGGAGCCCCGTTAACCACGCTGGCCGAACGCAGGCTTGAAGCCGTGGGTAACCCGGCAGGACGCCGGTTTAGCCGCCCCGCGCCATGGATGGCGCGTGGCGGCGGCCCACGGATTCAAGCCGGAGTGAGGGCACACCGAGCCTAAGCGAGGTGCCAAGTGGTGGGGTAAGAGCCTTTTGCTTACTTTTGGGCTGTTCAAAAGTGAGCCGCCGTCAGGCGGAACCATAGGAGGCCGTTACCGAAGAAATGGATATGTACTCGGTCTAATCCAAAACCCTGGTGCAACATCGCACCACAGCTGTGTAGAAACCTATGCCCATCGCGGACAAGCCGCAAGCGGGCGCCCGCTCCCACAGGCCGAACGCCGTCCTGTGGAAGCGAGCCTACGCGCGAAAAACCTGAGAGCGCCGCGTTTATGCAGGAGCCGCGCGTCATCGTTGGCGTCCATCGCGGGCAAGCCCGCTCCCACAAGGATCTGGACGCGGCACATGGCGTAGATCGATCAGCCAAGTCAAAGCCATAGACAGCATCGATCACCCCGTCAGCCAGAGCAATTGGACAGGCTGCCTCCAGGCCTCTAGCCTTCAACCGCTGCCACAGCACGAAAACGGCTGAAGACCCCACTGATGATTGTCCGTCCCAAACCCAACCTGATCGGCATCCTGTTCTCCCTCAAGGGTTCGATTGCCAAGCGCATCGCCTTGCGCAGCCTGCTGGTGACGCTGCTGGCATCGGTCATTGTGCTGGTGGAAACCTGGCACCCCACGTACTTCTCCAAGGTCAATGCCACGCCTTTCACCCTGCTAGGGCTGTCGCTGTCGATTTTCATGAGCTTTCGCAACAACGCCTGTTATGACCGCTGGTGGGAAGGCCGCAAGCAATTGGGCCAGTTGATCATCGAGCTGCGTTCGCTGATCCGCGAAACCCAGGTGCTCAAGGACCCAGGTGAACGGGAACCGCTGCTGCGCGAACTCTGCGGTTTCGCCCATGGCCTGATTGCCCGGCTGCGGGTCGAAGACGAGGCTGCGGCAATCAGGCCATGGGCCGATGTCGAGGCCGACCTGCGCCATCCGAATCTAAGCGATCGCCTGCTGCAACACGTCGGCGCCCGTTGCTCACGCCTGGCCGAGCTGGGCCGGATCAGCGAATGGCGCTATACCCAGTTGGAAACCCGGCTGGTCAGCCTGAGCCAGGTACAGGCCGCTTGCGAGCGGATCAAAAGCACGCCCCTGCCCTTCCCCTATACCCTGCTGCTGCATCGGACCATCTACCTGTTCTGCATCCTCCTGCCCTTCGCCATGGCCGAACCGCTGGGCTGGCTGACGCCGGTGTTCACGGCCATCGTCAGCTACACCTTTTTTGGCCTGGACGAAATCGGCGACGACCTCGAAGATCCGTTCGGCTTCGATGAGAACGATCTGCCGTGCAATGCCCTGCTGCGCCTGATCGAGCGTGAAGTCCTGGCCGCCCTCGGCCACGACGAACTGCCCCCGGCCCTGGAGCCGGTCGACTACGTTTTAAACTAGGCGCGGGTTTGACTCAGGGCCTGCGCTGACCGAAGCTGGCACCCCTGCACTCGTTGTCAGCTTCCGGATCCGCGCATGTCCAAGCCTCGTCGCTACCTGATCATCAGCCTACTGGTTGTCGTTGCCATCGCCATCACCTGGCTGTCCCTGCGCAGTGTCACGCCGCAGGTGCCGGAGGCGATCAAGCGCGGCTACAGCGAAGCCCTGGACCAGGCGCGCAATGGCAAGCCCGGCGCGGCGCGTGTGCTGTACCAGCAATTGGCCCGCCCGGACATCTCCGACAAGCGCCGCCTGTGGCTGCATGCCGAACTGCCCAACTACCCCAGCCCCCAAGCCCTGAAGCTGGCCGATGCCGACCTGCACCACCCTTCGGTGGCGGTGCGCGAGGCGGCGATCGACAGCATCGTCGGGCTGGTGCCCAGCGGCCAGCGCAGCTTGTTGCTCGGGCCACTGCTGGAGGACAGCGAGCAAGCGGTGCGATTTGCCGCCGCCGAGGCGTTGCTCGGTTTGTCGCCCGATGACCTGGGGCTGTACTTCGGTCCGCTGCAGCAAGTCATCGATGAGTACGAGCAGGCACTGCAAAGCCAGCCAGTTACCGCCCACACCCAGTACCAACTGGCGCGCCTGCACCTGCACAACGCCGAACTCAAGCAGGCGCAGCAAGCCTTGGAGCAGACCCTGGCCCTGGACCCGGGCAACCTGCCTGCGCTGGTGATGCAGATCGAGGTCCTCGACAAACAAGGCCAGAGCGAAGCGGCCCAGCAACTGCTGGCCCGCCAGCTCAAGGCGCAACCTGACTCGGCGTACCTGCAACACGCCCTGGGTTTGTGGCTGTTGCACCACGGGCAAAGCGAGTTCGCCCTGCTGGGGTTGTCCAGGGCGGTGGAGCTGGAGCCGAACAACAAGCACTACCGCTATGACCTGGCGACCACCCTGCACAGCGAGCACGAGCTGGAAGCGGCGCAGAAGCAGTTGCAGGAAATCGTCCAGCGCCACCCGGCCGATCGCAAGGCGCGGGTACTGCTGATCAACTACTGGAAGGAAAGCGGCCAGTTGCAGAATGTCCAGGTGCTGCTGGCGCAGTTGGAGCAGATGAATCCGGACGATCCGGCGCTGCAGCAGGGTCTATGATCAGATTGCGTTGAACCGTTTGGCTCGTCCCGGGGTCCAGTGAACAGGCAGCCATTTCGCCAGTATCGGCCGCTGCCTCGCTTCCCCTAGTCATGAGAGGGCATTTTTTGTCTACATCCAACGAGTTGAACAGTGAAAAAGCCGCCACCGGCATTGAAGGCCTGGATGACATCCTCGCCGGTGGCCTGTCCCGCGGTCATGTGTTTCTGCTGGAAGGAGAACCCGGCACAGGCAAGACTACGGTGGCCCTGCATTTTCTGATGGCCGGCGCCCGCGCCGGTGAACGCTCGCTGTACATCACCCTGTCGGAAACCGAACGCGAATTGCGCCAAGGCGCCAAGTCCCACGGCTGGGAACTGGATGAGAACATCCACATCTTCGAGCTGACGCCGCCAGAGAGCCTGCTCAATGGCGAGCACCAGCAGAGCCTGCTGTATTCCTCGGACCTGGAGTTGGGCGAAGCCACCAAGCAGATTTTCGAGGTGGTAGAACGGGTCAAGCCGACCCGGGTGGTGCTCGACAGTCTTTCGGAAATCCGCCTGCTGGCCCAGAGTTCGCTGCGCTATCGGCGGCAGATCCTGGCGATCAAGCACTACTTCGTGCGCTACGACGCCACCGTGCTGCTGCTCGACGACCTGACCACCGAATCCCTCGACAAAACCGTGCACAGCGTGGCCCACGGGGTGATTCGCCTGGAAGAACTGACCCCCAACTATGGCGCCGAACGCCGGCGCATCCGGGTGGTCAAGTACCGGGGCCAGAAGTATCGCGGCGGCTTTCATGACTTCACCATCATGGCCGATGGCGTGCACGTGTTCCCCCGGCTGGTGGCTGCCGAACATCGCGGGCGGTATATCCGCCAGCAGTTGACCAGCGGCATCAAGGAAATGGACGCCCTGCTCGGCGGTGGCATCGAGACCGGGTCCAGCACCCTGATCCTCGGTCCGGCCGGTACCGGCAAATCGCTGATCTCGATGATCTTCGCCGCCGCAGCCGTGGCACGGGGCGAAAAGGCCGCGCTGTTCATCTTCGATGAAGAGCTGGGCCTGCTGTTCGAACGCATGAAGAACATGGGCATCGACCTGCAAGCCCTGCAAGACTCCGGCAACCTGCTGATCGAACAGGTGGACGCGGCCGAACTGTCCCCAGGCGAGTTCTCGCACCGGGTGCGCCGTTGCGTCGACGAACGCGGGATCAAGACCGTGGTGATCGACAGCATCAACGGCTACCAGGCCGCCATGCCCGAGGAAAACGCCCTGGTGCTGCACATGCACGAGTTGCTGCTGTACCTCAATCGCCAGGGCGCCGCGACCTTCATGACCGTGGCCCAACACGGGCTGGTGGGTGACATGCAGGCGCCGGTGGATATTACTTACCTGGCCGACACGGTGATTCTGCTGCGTTACTTCGAGGCCCTGGGCAAAGTGCGCCGGGCCATTTCGATCATCAAGAAACGCACGGGCAGCCATGAATCGACCATTCGCGAATACCGTATCGGCAGCACCGGCATGACTATTGGTGAGCCTCTGGACGCCTTTCAAGGCGTGTTGCGCGGTGTGCCCACTTACCTGGGCGCCAACACACCGTTACTTGTGGACGAAAACCATTGATCGCGCTCAAGGCAGTGTCCGAGCGCGCATTGATTCTTGCGCCGTTGGGACGCGATAGCCAGATCGCCCTGACCCTGCTTAACGAGGCCGGTTACGCCGGCGTGATCACCCAGGGGCTGGGCGTGCTGTGCGAGCAGTTGGAACACGGTGCGGGCCTGCTGCTGATTTCCTCCGAGGCCCTGCTGGGCGCGGACCTGGAGCCGTTGCTGCGGTTTATCGAGCAACAACCGGCCTGGTCGGACTTGCCCATCGTGCTCCTCACCCACCATGGCGGCGCCGAGCAGAATCCAGCGTCGCGCTTTGGCGCCCAGTTGGGCAACGTGACCTTCCTCGAGCGCCCGTTTCACCCGGTGACCCTGATCAGCCTGGTATCCACGGCGCTGCGCGGGCGCCGCCGGCAGTATGAAGCCCGCGACCGCCTGGTGGATTTGTACCAGAGCGAGCTGCGACTGAAGAACACCCTGGAAACCCTCGAGCAACAGGTCGAGGAACGCACCACCCAACTGCGGCACAATGAAGAGGCCCTGCGTCAATCGCAGAAAATGGAAGCGGTCGGCCAGCTCACGGGCGGTATCGCCCATGACTTCAACAACATGCTGACCGGCATCATTGGCAGCCTGGAATTGCTGCGCCGGCGCCTGGCGCGCGGTTGCACCGATGACCTGGACGGGCTGATCGACCTGGGCGTGACCTCCGCCAACCGTGCCGCTGGCCTGACCCATCGCCTGCTGGCGTTTTCCCGACGCCAGTCGCTGGATTCCAAGCCGGTGGAAATGAACACCCTGGTGCGCTCGATGGGAGAGCTGCTGCAGCGCAGCATCAATGAAAGCATTCAGTTGAACATGCAACTGCAGGATCCGCTGTGGGTGGCCGAGGCCGACCCCAATCAGCTGGAAAGCGCCCTGCTCAACCTGGTCCTGAATGCGCGCGACGCCATGCCCGACGGCGGCACCCTGGCGGTCAAGACCTTCAATCAGCATCTGGACACCGAGTTCACCCAAGCCCATGGCAACCTGCAAGCCGGCGATTATGTGGTGTTGAGTGTGATCGACAGTGGCTGTGGCATGCCCCAGGCCACCATCAGCCGGGCTTTCGACCCGTTTTTCACCACCAAGCCGATCGGCCAGGGCACTGGCCTGGGGCTGTCGATGATCTATGGCTTCAGCAAGCAGTCCCGTGGCCACGTGACCATCCAGAGTGCAGTGGGCAGCGGGACCACGGTGAACCTCTACCTGCCGCGCTTTCGTGGCGACCTCACGCAAAGTCAACCGCCCCAGGTGCCCCACGCACCGGGGGCAAAGGCCGGGGAAACCGTGCTGATTGTCGAGGACGATCCGGCGGTGCGGGTGCTGGTCAGTGCGGTATTGAGCGAGTTGGGGTATGCCTTCGTCGAAGCCGGGGACGCCGACAGCGCGGTGCCGATCCTCGATTCCGAACAGCGCATCGACCTGCTGATCAGCGACGTCGGGCTACCTGGCATGAACGGCCGGCAACTGGCGGAAATCGGCCGGCAATACCGGCCCGACCTCAAGGTGCTATTCATTACCGGCTACGCCGAGCATGCCGCGGTGCGCGGCGGCTTTCTCGACCCGGGCATGCAAATGATCACCAAGCCATTCACCTTCGACCTGCTGACCGCCAAAGTCCGCGAGATGATCCGCACCTGAGGCAGCTGCCGAGCCCGCGAGGCTGCGTCAGCGGCCGCAGGACGCTCATCTGGTTTTGGAATGCGGGGGTTGCGGGTGGATCAGGAAAGCATTTCCTGCATCAGTTCCTGCAGCACGTCGAGGTCGAACGGCTTGGCCAGGATCGGCGCCTTTTGCGCGATGGGGCTGCCGGACTCGCGGATTTCCTGCGGGTAGCCGCTGATGAAAATCACCTTGAGCTCAGGGCGCAACTTGACTGCCGGCTCGGCAATCTGCACTCCGGAAATGCCTCCGGGCAGGCGAAAGTCGGTGATCATCATGTCCAGGTGGGGTTTGCTGGCCAGGATCGCGAACGCTTCCTCGCCGTCCACCGCCTGCAACACCCGATAGCCCTCGCCTGACAGGTAGGCGGCAAGCACCATCAGGATCGAAGGATCATCTTCGACGATCAATACGACGTCTTGTGCATCTTCACTCATGGGAAGCCTTTGTTCGGTCAATAGCTGCTATTACGACCCTGCATCGCTGCAGAGGTTGCGTTTATTTTGCCTGTTTTACTAGAGCGGCAGGCAAACCCGGAACATTGCGCCCTCGTTGATCCGGCTCTCGACGCTGATCGAACCTCCATGGGCGGCGATTATCTGCTCGGAAATGAACAGCCCAAGGCCCAGGCCCGCCACTACGGTCTTGGCCGAAACCCGTTCGAACTGCTGGAATATCCGCTGCTGGTTCTCTTCACTGATGCCGATTCCTCGGTCGCGTACTTCAACCCGGGCCTGGCCGTCCTGGCTGTACACACGGACTTCGATCAGGCCTTTGCCGCCATACCGCAAGGCGTTGGTCAGCAGGTTGGAAATCACCTGCTCAATGCGGAATTCGTCCCAGTGCCCCTCTACCGGATGCTCGGCAATGAAGCTGATGGAACACTCGGCGGCCTCCACCTGCGGCGCAAAGTTCTGCAGCAGGTTAGCCACCCGTTGTGACAGGTCGAAGTGGCTGGGCCGGATGGAGAGCTTGCCCGTGCGAATCCGCGACACATCGAGCATGTCTTCGATCAGCCGAATCAGGCTTTTGATCTGCCGCTCATCGCGGTCGACCATCGCGTGCATCTTGTCCAGGGTAAAGGCTGCGGCGTTGTCGCGGGCCAGGTGCATCTTGCGCAACTGGGTTTCCAGGATCAGCCCGTTCAACGGCGTGCGCACCTCATGCGCGACGATCGACATGAAGTCGTCGCGCATGCGTACTGCCTGCTCCAGTTCGCCCTGGGTGGTCTGCAACTGCTTGAGCAAGGCTTCCTGCTCGCGGCGGCTTTGCTCCAGGGCTTCGACCTGCAGCTTCATTGCCTTGCGTTGCCGGAACAGGTCGACGAACACGTTGACCTTGCTCTTCACCGCGTGGATATCCAGGGGTTTATGCAGGAAGTCCACCGCGCCGCTTTCGTAGCCCTTGAAGGCATAGTTCATTTCGCGCCCGGCGGCGCTGACAAACACGATCGGAATGTTCTTGGTCTTTTCCGTACCGCGCATCAGTTCTGCCAGCTCGAAGCCATTCATGCCCGGCATCTGCACGTCGAGAATGGCCAGAGCGAACTCGTGCTGCAGCAGCAGCGACAGCGCTTCATCGGCCGACAGTGCCTTGTACACCGCGCGATCTTCGCGCTTGATCAGCGCTTCAAGGGCCAGCAGGTTCTCCGGCAGATCGTCGACGATCAGCAATTTGGCCTGGATAGTACTTAGCATGAGGTTCCTTCCAGCTCGACAAGCAGACGGCCGATGCCGTGCAAGGTGAGTATGTGATCGGGTTGCTGCAGGGCCAGCGCCGCGTCGGGCATGGTCGCCACCTGGGCTTCGGCCGGGTCCTGGACCACGGTCAACCCGCCCAGGCGCTTGACGTGCGCCAGGCCCCGCGCGCCATCCTGGTTGGCGCCGGTCAACAGCACCGCCAGCAAGGCCGGGCCATAGGCGTCGGCAGCGGATTCGAACAGGTAGTCGATCGCTGGCCGCGAATAGTGCAGGCGCTCCTCCAGGCTCAGGGACAAGCTGCGATCCTGCTCCACCGACAGGTGATAACCGGGTGCAGCCAGGTACAGGGTGCCGGCCTCGATCACGGCCTTGTCGAGCGCCTCGACCACCGGCATCGCCACCCGCCGCGCAATGACCTCAACCAACTGGCTGCGCCGTTGCTCCGGCAGGTGCAGGACGACAATGATCGGCAAGGCAAAACCCGACCCCAGCTTGCCGAAAATACTCAACAACGCCTCCACGCCACCGGCGGAAGCGCCAATGACGATGGCCTCGACCCGCGAGGCTGGAGCGTTGCTCAACAAGCCGGTTTTCATGTTTTACGGTAGATCCGTTCTTGTTTGACCAGGGGCTCGAACTGTTTGCTGTAGCTCGAAAAGTCGAGGGTTTCCTTACTGCCCAGCACCAGGAAACCGCGGTGACAGAGCGACTCATGAAACAATCCGAAGGCGCGATCCTGCAACTTTTTATTAAAGTAAATCAATACGTTACGACACGAAATTAATTGAGTTTCTGAGAACACGCTATCGGTTGCCAGGCTGTGATCGGCAAAGGTCACGTTGTCACGCAGGCTCTTGTCGAAAATCGCGTAATCGTAGGCAGCAGTGTAGTAGTCAGCGAATGAACTCTGCCCGCCGGCCTGCTGGTAGTTGCGGGTATAGGCGCGGATGTTCTCCAGGGAAAAGATCCCCTGCTTGGCCTTTTCCAGGGAGCGCGGATTGATGTCGGTGGCGTAGATGATCGTGCGCTCCAGCAGGCCTTCTTCGCGCAGCAGGATCGCCATCGAGTAGACCTCCTCGCCCGTGCTGCAGCCGGCAATCCAGATCTTGATCGACGGATAGGTGCGCAGCAGGGGCACCACTTCCTGACGAATCGCCAGGAAGTGCGCCGGGTCGCGAAACATCTCGCTGACCGGAATGGTCAGCAACTGCAGCAATTGCATGAACGCCGCCGGATCGTGCAGGACTCGCTCCTGCAACGCCGAAATGGTCTTGCATTCGAACTGGTGCAGGGCGTGATTGACCCGGCGCTTGATCGAGGCGCCCGAGTAGTCACGAAAATCGTAGCTGTACTTGAGGTAGATCGCTTCGATCAGCAGCCGCAGTTCGATTTCAGTATTGCGCTCCACTAAATTCTTTCCATCTTCGGTAACCACACGCGAATCAACGAGAACAGGCGATCCAGGTCGATGGGCTTGGCCAGGTAATCGTTGGCGCCCGCCTGCAGGCAGCGCTCCTGATCGTCCTTCATGGCCTTGGCCGTGACGGCGATGATCGGCAGCTTGCGCCAGCGCGGATCCTTGCGAATTTCCACGGTGGCCTGGAAGCCGTCCATTTCCGGCATCATCACGTCCATCAGTACCAGGTCGATGTCCTCGACTTCATTGAGTTTGTCGATCGCTTCACGGCCATTACGGCCAATGACCACGATTGCGCCTTTGTGCTCCAGGGCGCTGGTGAGGGCGAAGATGTTGCGCACGTCGTCGTCCACCAACAGCACCTTGCGCCCTTCGAAGACCTTGTCGCGACTGCGCGCGGTCTTGAGCATCGTTTGCCGCTCATGGGACAACCGCGATTCGACTTTGTGCAGAAATAATGTCACTTCATCCAGCAGCCGCTCCGGCGAGCGCGCGCCCTTGATGATGATCGACCGCGAATACTTGCGCAGGTCTGCCTCTTCATCGCGGGTCAGGTTGCGCCCGGTGTAGACGATCACCGGCGGGAACGAGCAGATGTCTTCGGTGGACATGCGCTTGAGCAGGTCATTGCCGAGCATGTCGGGCAGCTTGAGGTCGATGATCATGCAGTCATAGATGTTGTTGCGCAGCAGGTCCAGCGCTTCCTGGGCCAAGCCCACGGCGGTAATTTCGATGTCATCGTCGCCGATCAGCCGGGCGA
The DNA here is from genome assembly GCF_949767245.1 of Pseudomonas sp. IT-P176. NCBI lineage: Bacteria > Pseudomonadati > Pseudomonadota > Gammaproteobacteria > Pseudomonadales > Pseudomonadaceae > Pseudomonas > Pseudomonas sp. IT-P176. The sequence continues at coordinate 163,762 of NZ_CATKPN010000112.1, read as the reverse complement.
TACTGTCGCGCTGCAGGTCATCGTCTTCCACCAGCAGCACGCGCTTGACCTTCTGCGTCAGCTTGGCCTCCAGGCGGGCGAACACGTCCTTGAGTTCCTCGCGCGTGGTCGGCTTGACCGCATAGCCCACGGCGCCCATGTGCATCGCAGCCTCGACCCGGTCTTCGACCGAAATCACATGCACCGGTATGTGGCGGGTTTCGGCGTGTTCCTTGAGGCGCTGCAGCACGGTCAGCCCGGAATGGTCCGGCAGGCGCATGTCCAGCAGGATCGCGTCGGGCAGGAACTCGCTGGCCAGGTCGTAACCTTCATCGGCACCATGGGCCACCAGGCACTGATAACCCAGTTCATGCGCCAGGTCGTAGAGGATATGCGCAAAGTTGACCTCATCCTCCACCACCAGGATGCAGCGGGTGCTGAACGGCGCATTGGCGCGGTCATCGGCAAAGCGCGGGATCTGCGCCTCGATGATCGCGGCCGGACGTGCCACCGGCACCGCCGGGACAAAGGCGACCGACGCCGGTGGCGGCAGTTGGACGCTGTTCTCGTCACGCTCGACGTACTGCTCGGGCAACAGCAAGGTAAACAGGCTGCCCTGCCCCGGTTCGCTGCTGACGGTGATCGAGCCGCCGAGCAACGCTGCCAGGTCGCGGGAGATCGACAGCCCCAGCCCGGTGCCACCGTAGCGCCGGTTGGTGGTGCCATCGGCCTGGCGGAACGCTTCGAAAATACTGCTGTGCTGATCGCTGGCGATGCCGATCCCCGAGTCGCGCACGGCAAAGGCTATTGCGCCCCCTGGCTGCAGACTGACATTGAGGCTGACTTCGCCCTGCTCGGTGAATTTGATCGCGTTCGACAACAGGTTCTTCAGCACCTGCTCCACACGCTGGCGGTCGGTGAACAGCAGCGTCGGAGCGTCCGAGTCCAGGTGGACGTTGAACGCCAGGTGTTTGTCCACCGCCAGCGGCTCGAACATGCCGCGCAGGCCGTCCACCAGGCGCGCGACACTGGTGTTCTCCGGGCGTATCTCGAGCTTGCCGGCCTCGACCTTGGAGATGTCGAGGATGTCGTTGATCAGGTTCAACAGGTCATTGCCGGCGGAGTAGATCGACTCGGCGAACTTGACCTGTTCGGCGCTGAGGTTGTCCTGGGGGTTTTCCGCCAGCAACTTGGCGAGGATCAACGAACTGTTGAGCGGCGTGCGCAATTCGTGGGACATGTTGGCGAGGAATTCGGACTTGTACTTGCTGGAGCGCTGCAGCTCCTGGGCACGGTCCTCGAGCTGGACCTGCGCCTGATTGAGTTCGGTGTTTTTCAGGTCCATGGCGTCGCGCTGTTCGGCCAGGGTTTGGGCCTGCTCGGCGAGCTGCTCGTTGGTCTGCTCAAGTTCCACCTGCTGGGTTTCCAGGTGGGCCTGGGACTCCTTGAGAATCCGCGACTGTTCTTCCAGCTCTTCGTTGGCGGTCTTGAGTTCTTCCTGCTGGACCTGCAGCTCTTCGTTGAGTTGCTGGGTCTCGGCCAGCACTTCCTGCAAGCGCTGGCGATAACGGGCCGCTTCGATCGAGGTGCCGATGTTGCCGGCAATCAACTCGAGCAACTCGATGTCACGCTCGTCCAGGGCCCGCAGGAAACCCAGCTCGATCACCCCGTTGACCCGGCCGTCGTCGCTGGTAGGCACCACCAGCACACTGCGCGGCACCCCGTCGCCAAGCCCGGAGCTGACTTTGAAATAGTCGGCCGGCACCTCGTCCAGGCGAATCAGGCGGCCCTGCAGTACGGCCTGGCCGGCGATGCCCTCGCCGTTATAGATCTGCTGGTCAACGGCTTCCTGCTCGCGGGAAAAACCATAGGTTGCCACGCGATTGAGGCCGCCATGATCCTCCTTGACGTAGACCGCCGCGACTGCGCTGCCCAGGTATTGCGCACAAAACTGCAGGATATTGCGCCCCAGCAGGTTCAATGACAGCTGGCCCAGCACTTGTTCGGCCAGTTCAGTCTGGCCGTTGCGCAACCAGGCCTGTTGTTCCAGGCGCCGGGCGCTGGTTTGTTGGGCCGCCAGGTTGGTGCTGTAGCTACGCGAGAGGCTGAGCAAGTCGCGGCGCCCAATGTATGCCAGCAAAGCGCTGATGCCAACCACGAACAGGACGTACAGCGTAATGCTCCAGAGCGTGGTGCGACGCACCTCTTCATTGCGCGTGGTGCGCAACTGTTGCTCCATCTCGATGACGTCTTCGTACTGTTTGCGGATCTCGTCGGTCAGGCGCTTGCCGCGACCGGCGCGCACGGCAGAACGGTAGTCGCCGCTGCTGCGCTGTAGCTCGATCATGCTCTGGGCGTAGGTGTTCCACTCTTCCTGCATGGCTTGCAGGCGGTGCAACCGGTCGACCTGGACCGGGTTGTCCGCGGTCAGTTCCTGCAGGGTTTGCAGGGCCACTACAATACGCGGCCGGGCTGTCTCGTAAGGGTCGAGAAAATGTTCGTCACCGGTCAGCAGGTAGCCGCGCATGCCGGTTTCCAGGTCGACCGTGAGCTTGACCGCTTCGTTGGCGTTGTTGATCACCCGATCGGTATGCTCCACCCACTGGATGGTCGACATCAGGTAGGTGATCAGAGAGACGAAAAACACCACGCTGAGCACGCCCACCCCCAACGGCAAGCCGATGTTGCGGCTCAGGAGTTTGCGGAAACTTTGCTCATCAACGGACGACGAAGTGATCATTTGCGGGCCTTGGTGGACGGGCATAAATGAAGGAGTTTGCCCCAAAATCGCGTCTGGGATCCATTTTTCTGACAGCTTAGCCAGCATTTTCCTGCATTGCGCTGCAATCTCCCCAGCACCGGGGTTATCCTGTCGAGGCCCGTACCCTGAGGGTTTTTTCAGCCCGCCGGGAACTTGTCGGGGCCGGCTGATTACTGATGAAAAAGCCGGCCAATTTGCGACACCGGTCACCCCACGCCCTTTTCGAGAACAGTCACTATGTCCAGCACCACTGCCACCATCCTCGTAGTCGAAGACGACGCCATCGTGCGCATGCTGATCGTTGATGTGCTGGAAGAACTGCAATTCAAGGTGCTGGAGGCGGACAGCGGCACCGCGGCCCTGGTCCTGCTGGAAAACCGCGATACGCTCATTGACCTGCTGATGACCGATGTGGGCCTGCCGCAAATGGATGGCCGGGAGCTGGCTGCACGCGCGCGCGCGCTGCGCCCGAGCCTGCCGATCCTGTTTGCCAGCGGTTATGCCGAAAGCCTGGAAGTGCCTGTCGGGATGCACGTGATCGGCAAGCCCTTCTCCATCGATCAGTTGCGCGACAAGGTCAAGGGCCTGCTGGCTGACCGCCCTGTGGTTTAATAACGCCGTTCGCGCCCTCCCCCCTGCCGCTTCAAGGAAATACCGCTCATGAGTCAGTCCCGCGCAACCAAAGTCCTGGTTATTGGTTACGTCTGGCCCGAACCCCGCTCATCCGCCGCCAGTGGGCACGTGATGCAGATTCTCGAGACATTCCTGGAACAGGGCTGGGACATTACCTTCAGCAGCCCGGCAGGCCCCGGCGAGCACAAGGCCGACCTGACGGCCATGGGTATCGCAGAGTGCAGCATCGAGCTCAACAGCAGCAGCTTTGATGCTTTCGTCAGTGAGCTGGCCCCGGATATCGTGCTGTTCGACCAGTTCATGATGGAAGAACAGTTTGGCTGGCGCGTGGAAAAACACTGCCCTAACGCTTTGCGGGTCCTGGAGACTTCAGATTTGCAAAGCCTGCGCCATGCTCGCCACCAGCGGCTCAAGGACCATCTCAAGGCCAGCGACGACCACGATGACGGCACCGCGCTGTTCGGCCAGACGCTGGCCCAGGAGTTCACCGCGATGGCCGACACCGATCTGGCTCGGCGGGAAATTGCCGCACTGTTTCGCTGCGACCTCAACCTGATGATCTCCGAGGTGGAGATCCGCTTGCTGGTCGAGCACTTCAGCCTGCCACCCAGTGCCCTGCATTGGTGTCCACTGATGCTCGAACCCACGGCACAGGCGCTGGCTCCGTACGCCGACCGTGCGCATTTTCTTAGCATCGGCAATTTCCGCCACGCGCCGAACTGGGACGCCGTGCTCTGGATGAAAAATGCCGTCTGGCCGCTGATCCGCCAACAACTGCCTGGCGCGCAACTGCACATCTATGGTGCCTACACGCCGCCCAAGGCGAGCGCCTTGCACAACCCGGCGCAGGGGTTTCACATCATGAACTGGGCAGAAGATGCGTTGCAGGTGATGACGGCCGCGCGTATTTGCCTGGCGCCCCTGCGTTTCGGAGCCGGGATCAAGGGCAAGATTGTCGACGCGATGCTCTGCGGCACGCCCAACGTCACCACTCCCATCGGCGCCGAAGGCATGGCCGGGGACATGCCCTGGGCCGGGGCGATTGGCCAAAGTGCCACGGCCATTGCCGCAGCCGCCGTGCGCCTGTACCAGGATGAACACCTCTGGAACCAGGCCCAGGATGCCGGTGTGAAGCTGCTGCAGGCCCGTTACCGGCAAAGCGTGCATGGCCCGGCGCTGATCGCACGCCTGGAACATTGCCGCGAACATCTGCTTGAGTTACGCCAGGCCAACTTTATTGGCGGCATGTTGCGTCATCACCAACACAAGAGCACCCAGTACATGTCGCAGTGGATTGAAGAAAAGAACCGCAACAACGCGTAAGCGGTAATCTGGCCAGGGGCAGTGCCGGGCTGCAGGTTGTTTCGGCACGCTGCCTTGTTCCTGCACGACCTCCTCCAATTCCCACGGCCCTTAGCGAAATCTGCAACTACCGAGCACTGCAACTTGAGCCTAGTTTAGGAACTTCCCTCTTCTCATTTCGCTCATTGGCAAATTACACATGACAGACTGCACCCACCAAGCGGCCCGGCGTGCATATATGAAGAGTGGAAACGTTGTTGACCCACAGTGCAACTTCATCAGCCGTCCTTAAATAGCCTGGTGCGACAGGACGGAATCATGACTACTCAAGGAAGTGTAGATATGAATATCACCCACACAGCAAAAATCTCATTCCGGCATGAATGGATGAGCAAGACCCCGAGCATGGACGGCTTGACCCTTAACCAACTGGTTTGGCCAGGAGCTCACAACTCGGGAATGGATTTGTATAGCGCCGACAACAACATAATCAATAGCGTGCTAGCCTCCCACACCATGTGCCAGAACGGCCCTTATATCCAACAGCTCAATAGCGGTGCACGGGCACTGGACCTGAGGGTTTTCTCCAACTCCAGAAGAACAGATATTTATCAGTTCGAGGCCTTTCACGGCCCCGCAACCGGCAGCCCGCTCAGCGATCTGGTGAAGGCCCTGGATTTTTTCCTCGATAAAAACCCCGACGAATTCATCCTGCTCGACGTGCATCAAACCGAGGGCAGCCAAGGTAACGGTTTTGCTTTCAAGGAGTTCAACGATGCGATCAACAGTCGCCTGGGCGAGCGCCTGATCCCTTATGCCAACCGCAACCTGACATTGGCTGAACTGAAAGCCATTAGCCGCACACAGCGGGTGGTGATTGCCGCTTCGGGGCACCCCGAATTCGACGCACGGGTATTCTGGCCGAAGATCCAGCACCGCTGGAGCGGCAAGGACCTGACTTCTCCCAGTGAGCTGAAACAACACATCGCCCGCACACTCGACAATCCGCCAGACGGTTCGCTGCCGTGGTCGCTGTCAGCAACCAGTTATATCTGGTTCGATGCGTCGGGCATTTCCCTTATTGACCCGTTATTCGGGGCTAACAACGCTTTCGTAAGGGTCAATAAGATCACCGATGAACTGAATGAATGGTTCAGCCCCACCCCCAACGGTGAATGGCTGCTCAAGTGCAGCATTATCAATGTCGACTTTATCGACGAAACCTTGCTGGTCGAGTACTGCCGGGAAGCCAACATGTACAAGGCACGTAAAAAGTAGTCGTTGACCTTGGTCGGATCTTGCGGCTTGCCCGCGATGGTCTCAAGAACGCTGCGTTCATCCTGGATCTGCGCGTTATCGTTGACGTCCATCGCGAGCAAGCCGCAAGCGGGTACCCGCTCCAACAGGGGCGGTGTTGCCCATGGTCCTATAACACTGAAAAGTTGTAGCTGAGGATCAACCGCGTTTCATCTACATCCCTGGCGACCGCCTCGTAGTTGGTACGGTAGGTCGCGCTGCGCAGGCGCAGGCTCAGGTCCTTGAACGTGCCGCCCTGGATCACGTACTTGAGCTCGCTGTCGCGCTCCCATTCCTTGCCCTCTTGCTCGCTGCCCGCCACCTTGATCTGGTCACCGCTGACGTAACGGGTCAGAAAGCTCAAGCCATTGATGCCCAACGCCTTGAAGTCATAGTCGTAGCGTACCTGCCAGGAGCGCTCCTGGGCCGCGGCGAAGTCGTTGACCTGGACGTAGTTGACCAGATAAGGATTGCTGCCATCCAGGTAGGGCATCGAGGTGTCGCCGATCATCCGCTGCCAGCCGGCACTGAAGGTGTGGCCGCTGATGGCATAGCCGAGCATCCCGCTCAAGGCGCGGTTATCGATGTTGCCGGCGCGCGCGGCGCCGGTGTCGGCGCTGCTGAGCAAACGCAGGTCAGCCTTGAGCAGCCCTGGGCCCATGGGTTGGTTACCGAGCAAGCCAACGAAGTGCTGACGGTAGATCTCATCGAGCTCCGCGTACTGGTACTGCGCACTCAAGCGCTCGTTGAATTTATAGTCCAGGCCATACAGGTCGAAGTGATCGGCGCTGATATTGCACGCGTAGCGCTTGTTCTTGCAGTGCACGCGGATGTCTTGCTGGTCGGTGGAATCCCGGGCGGTGTACTGGTCCAGGCGGGCGGCGGTGAAGGTCAGGTCCTTGAGTTCCCTGGACGTCAGCAAGGCGCCATTGAACTGGGTCGGCAGCAGGCGCCCGTCGTTGTATTTGAGCAGCGGCAGATCCGGCAACAAGGAGCCGTACTTCAATACACTGCGCGAGATGCGCATCTTGGCCGTCAGGCCGAGCTTGGCGTATTGGTCTTCCGAACCACGGGGGTTGCTGCCGGAGGACGGCAGTAGGCCGCTGTTGCTGCTGTCGGCACTGGAGTCAAGCTTGAGCCCGAGCATGCCCAGCGCATCCAGGCCAAAACCCACGGTGCCTTCGGTGTAACCCGACTGCAGGTTGAGGATAAAACCCTGGGCGGATTCTTCGCGCTTGGAAGCACCTTGCGGGTTGCTGCTGTGGCCATCGCGAAAATCGCGGTTGAAATACACCGTACGCGACTCGACGCTGGCGCGACTGTCGTCGATGAAACCACTGGCCTGAGCGCCAGTGCTAAAACCTGCGCACAGGGCCAGGACGCCGAGGCCCAGAGCCGGGCGCGGTGTGATGAGGGAATACGGGGGACGCATGAAAAAAGCTCCAGCAGTGCATCTGTGCGACGGGTCAATCAAGCAACACAAATAACGCGCACCCCATGCCGGACAAGGCTCGGGAATGCAGGGGGAAGTAATAACGGGTGATCGCCAATGATGGCATAAGGCTTGTTTGCTCGGCAGGCGACTTTAGTCGGAAATCCGCCGGCGAAAAATCAGCGCAAATCGACTTAACCTCCGGTTAATCCTGTGGTCCAACAGTGACTGGACCGCGTTCGCGCAGAGCTCTCTGACGCCCCACGCGGCAGGGCCGGCATCCGAAATGCCGCGCCGACTTCAAGCCCGCTGTGGAGACTATCCATGAACCTGCGAATCCTCCTGCTTGCCACTTCCCTCGCCTGCACCGGGGCCACCGGCCTGGCGCTGGCCGACAACACCAACACCGCGCTACCCGTGCCCTATCACTACGGCATGGAGCTGCACGTGAAACACGTGATCTCGATGACCGAACCCAGCACCGAGGAATGCAAAGTGGTCACTGCGCAGATGACGTTCATCGACAACCAGGACAAACAGGAGAACATCAGCTACCAGAAGCTCTCGGACGCCTGTAGCTATCAGAACTGAACCAAGGGCTGAAATGCCCCGGGCCTGGCTGCAAGACCAGGCCCAGGGCATCTGGGGTCGAACTTTTCGAGCGTGGGCTTAGAATGCCCGCAGTTTCGGCTCGATCGCATGAGTGCCAGGTTTGTATGCCAGGTCATGGCGCAACTCGGCAATCAGCTCGTTGATTTCGCGGCAACCATTGAGGGTGCTGGCGTCGATCCCGGTCACCACCAGGTCGACCTGATCAGTTTGGTGATCACCGAAGATCTTGATGGTCATCGACAAGTCCGGTGACAGCGTGCATTGGCAGCGTTTTGGCAAAAAACTGCTTTCAATGATATTGCGCAGTTCCAGGGCAGACAGAAACATAAGCAGGCTCTCCTTTTTATCGACCGAGTGATGTTTGTTTGGTCAACCACTGCCGGCCGGGCCGGTTCTTTCCTTTGCGATGGTTCCCGGTTTCTGCCAGGACGCAGCCCGAGATTTATTTTTACATGATGCTCTTCATATTCCTTCACAAGAATGGAGCATTAAACATGCCTAAAACCGCTCGCAGCAGTTCGTAGGCCAATCAGCAGCTTAGGTCAAGCATCAACATTTGGGCTCATGCAAAACGCAAGATTGGCGGTAAATCGTCCTGCAATTTGCCAGCTCCACCATTGCGGTTTGCATTAGGCGAGCGGCACGGTAAGAATGCTCCCGTTCACCGAATCCACCCTATGCAAGGAGGCATCATGCGCTCTTCTCACTTAAGCGTCATGGCCGTGCTGCTGGCCGGTCTGTCGACCCAGGCCTTGGCCACAAAACTCGAAGACGTCGCGCCCTTTCCGAAGGCGGACAAGGGTTTTACCCGGCAGGTCATTAACCTCGCCCCGCTGACCGCTGAAAACAACTACCAGGTCGAGATCCTCGCCGGCAAGACCCTGGCCGTGGATTGCAACAACCCACGCCTGGGCGGCATTCTCGAAGAAAAGAACCTCGAAGGCTGGGGCTATCCGTTCTACCGGATGGACAAAGTCATCGGCCCCATGAGCACCCTGATGGCGTGCCCTGATGACAAGCGCACGGAAGCCTTCGTGCCCGTGGTCGGAGATGGCTTCATGCTGCGTTACAACAGCAAGCTGCCCATCGTGCTCTACGTACCCAAGGACATCGAAGTGCGCTACCGCATCTGGTCGGCGTCCGACAAGGTCGAGAAAGCCGTCCAGCAATAACCCTGCCGACCCAAGCTCAAGCCGACGCGCTCCACAAGGCGGCGCGCTCGGCGACATGGCGCAAGCTGTCGAAGTTGATGTTGGCGCCTGAGTCGATGGCCACCAACGTCTGCCCCTGGATCGCGTTGCGTGCCACATACTGCTTGATTCCCGCCACGGCCAAGGCTCCAGAAGGCTCGGTGATCGAGCGGCTATCGTCGTAGATATCCTTGATCGCGGCGCACAACTCATCGTTACTGACGGTGAGCACCTGATCCACGTAGTCGCGGCATATGGCAAAACCGTGGGCGCCGATCTGTGCCACGGCGACCCCATCGGCGAAACTCCCCACGCTCGGCAACATCACCGGTTCCCCCGCCGCCATCGCCGCCTGCAGACAGGCCGAATGCTCGGACTCGACGCCGATGATACGGATAGTCGGCCGCAGGTATTTGACGTAGGCGGCGATGCCCGCGATCAGCCCGCCCCCACCGACCGGAACGAAGATCGCATCCAGGCGCCCCGGATGCTGGCGCAGGATTTCCATGGCCACGGTGCCCTGCCCGGCAATCACATCCGGGTCGTCGAACGGCGAGACGAAGGTGCGAGCGCTGTCGCGCGCCAGTTGCAAGGCATGCTCCAGGGCAAACGGGAAACTGGCACCGTGCAGCAGGGCCTGCGCGCCACGGCTACGCACGCCGACCACCTTCAACTCCGGCGTCGACTCGGGCATGACGATACAGGCGTCGATCCCCAACTCCCGTGCGGCCAACGCCACACCCTGGGCGTGGTTGCCGGCGGACGCGGTGATCACGCCGCGGGCTTTCTGTGCCTCACTCAGGTGGGCCAGCTTGTTGTAGGCGCCGCGAATCTTGAATGAAAAGGTCGGCTGCAGGTCTTCGCGCTTGAGCAGGATCTGGTTGTCCAGCCGCTGGGACAACGCGGGCGCTGCCTGCAGCGGCGTACGCACCGCCAGTTGATAGACCGGTGCGGCGAGGATCTTCTTCACATAGTGCGCCAGTAGCGGCTGGCCGGCGGTGGGAGTGTCCATTGATGTCTCCTGGAGTACGTCAGGCCCTGGAGACAGAAAAACAAAACCCGCCTCAAGGGCGGGTTGGGTGCAGCCGTCAGCTAGCCCGCCAAATTCGCAATGGCGGTAATAATAATGCTTGGCTGGCGGCGCGATACGGTGAAAGTCATGCCCGGAAATTAGCCTCGGGGCGCCAGCAAGTCAATCCCCGGTTTGCAGGCCGATCTTGTAGAGCGCACCGTTCCGGTCGTCCGTCAGCACATAGAGGTAGCCATCCGGCCCCTGGCGTACATCGCGGATCCGCGCCTTGAGCTCACCCAATAAACGCTCCTCATGCACCACCTTGTCACCATCGAGCTGCAGGCGAATCAGTTCCTGGGTCGCCAGCGCGCCGATGAATACACTGTGCTGCCAAGCCTTGAACCGGTCGCTGTCGTAGAACGCCATGCCGCTGATGCCCGGTGACTGCTGCCAGACGTGATGCGGACCGACTGTCCCTTCGGCGGTCTGGCCGCGAGCTTCGGGGATTGGCAGACCGGAGTAGTTGATACCGTGGGTCGCATAGGGCCAACCGTAGTTTTTACCGCGCGAGATGATGTTCAGCTCATCGCCGCCCTTGGGTCCGTGCTCGTTCTCCCATAGCTCACCGCTCCAGGGGTTGAGGGCTGCACCTTGCGGATTGCGCTGGCCGTAGGACCAGATTTGCGGGCGTACCCCGGCTTGGCCGACAAAGGGATTGTCCTTGGGGACCTGGCCGTCCGGATAGATCCTCACCACTTTGCCTTGCAGCTTATCGAGGTCCTGCGCCGTTTCGCGCACGTTGTTCTCGCCCAGGGTGATGAATAGATAGCCGTCACGGTCAAACACCAGGCGCGAGCCGAAATGGTTGCTGGTGGACAGCTTGGGCTCCTGGCGGAAGATCACCTGGAAATCCTCCAGTGCCCTGAGGTCCCTGGACAAGCGGCCACGACCGACCGCCGTGCCGGCCTTATCCCCGGCACCACCGCCTTCAGCGTAGGACAGGTACACCAGGCGGTCACTCTTGAACTGCGGTGACAGCGCCACGTCAAGCAGGCCGCCCTGGCCCTTGGACCAGACACTGGGCACCCCGCTCAATGGCGCCGAGCGCTTGCCCTCGAGGTCGACGATACGCAGGTTGCCCGGCCGTTCGGTCACCAGCATACCTTGCTGGTCGGGAAGAAACGCCAGGGCCCAGGGGTGTTCCAGGCCTTCGGTGAGCTGGGTCACCGTCAGGCTGCCCAGCTCGCTCGGCAACTGTTGGCTGGACGCCGCCGACACCGGCAGCGCGATCATCAGGGCGCTGCCCAACAGGGTCGCCAAAAGAGTTTTACCTGACATGCACACTTCCTTTATTGCTGATCGTTACCCCCTGGGCCCTCAGCGGTTGCTGGTGTCCGGGTCTCTGGGAGGGGGGGCGGGTGAGACATAGGGCCTGACTGTTCCGGGGGTGGCATTAGGGCGCGGATAACCGTTGCCAATGCCGCCGTTATCCAGGGTCGGTGGGCGTGGCACTGGCACGGTGTTGGGCGCGCGAATTACCGGCGCTGCCGGTCGGGTGCCCTGCATGCTGTTGGGGTTGGCCCGGCGAATCGGGTTGTTGTAGGGATTGTTGTTGCTGGCGCCCGGCAGATTCTGCGCAACCACCAGGCCTGGCCCTGCGAGTGCGGCAATCCGGTCCGGATCGTCCTGCGCCTGCGCCATCGATCCCAGCAAGGTCGACGCCAGCAGCGTTACAGCCAACACATACCTGCTCATGATGGAGGTCCTCCACTGTCATGCCGATAAGGTCTTCGATACCACGCTACGCCCAGGGTTCGCCGCTGTGAAGGAAATACTCCCAGACAAGATGTTGCAGGGCTGCCTGCTACCGCGCTCCACCGGGCACCCGCCGGAAACTTTCGCCAACCCGCGCAGGTCACCTGATCATCACAGCGCGAGGCAACGGCGATGGCACGGGCAATCTGGAAAGGCGCAATCAGTTTCGGGCTGGTCCACATCCCGGTGTCCCTGGTCTCGGCCACGGCCTCCCAAGGGGTGGATTTCGACTGGCTGGACAACCGCAGCATGGACCCGGTCGGCTACAAGCGGGTCAACAAGGTCACTGGCAAGGAGGTGACCAAGGAGCACATCGTCAAAGGCGTGCTCTACGAAAAAGGTCGTTATGTGGTGCTCAGCGAGGAAGAAATCCGTTCCGCTCACCCCACCTCGACCCAGACCATCGACATCTTTTCCTTCGTCGATGCCGAGCAGATTCCCCTGCAGAACATTGACACGCCGTACTTCCTGGCCCCCGACAAACGCGGTGGCAAGGTCTACGCCCTGCTGCGCGAGACCCTGGCCAACACCCGCAAGGTCGCCCTGACCCACGTGGTGCTGCATACCCGCCAGCACCTGGCCGCCTTGATGCCGCTGGATTCGGCCCTGGTGCTGGTGATGCTGCGCTGGCCTGCCGAGGTCCGCAGCCTGGACGAACTGGCCCTGGGCAGCGACGTCACCGCCCCGACCCTGGCCAAGGGCGAACGGGACATGGCCAAGCGCCTGGTCGAAGACATGAGCGGCGATTGGCAACCGGCCGACTACCGCGACAGCTTTGAGGACAAGATCATGGCCCTGGTGGAGAAAAAGGCCCGGGCCGGCAAGATCGAGGACGTCGAAAGCGTGCCTGGTGCCGAACCGCGCAAGTCCGCCGACGTCATCGACTTGACCGAGCTGCTCAAACGCAGCCTGGGTGGCAAGTCTGCCGCCACGCCCACAAAAAAAACCGCGCGCAAAGCCGCTCCAGCGAAAAAACCGCGTAAGGCTGCCGGCGATTGATCGCCAGGGATCGTGCCAATGACCAAGGCCGTCAGTGAATACACGCGTAAACGCAACTTCGCGATGACTTCCGAGCCGCCAGAAGCGTCCGCGCGCAAGCCCGGTAAAAAAGCCGTTGCAGCCTTGCGCTTCGTGATCCAGAAACATGCCGCGCGCAACCTTCACTACGACTTTCGCCTGGAACTGGCCGGCACCCTGAAAAGCTGGGCAGTGCCCAAGGGCCCAAGCCTGGACCCGAGCCAGAAACGCCTGGCGGTGCATGTCGAGGACCATCCTCTGGATTACGCCAGCTTCGAGGGCACCATTCCCCCCGGGCAGTACGGTGCTGGCGAGGTGATCGTCTGGGACCACGGCGTGTGGCAGCCCCACGATGATCCGGAAGCGGCGTACCAAGCCGGCAAACTCAAGTTCACCCTGATCGGCGAGAAGCTCGCGGGCGACTGGACCCTGGTGAAAACCCGCCTGCGCGGCAGCAGTGACAAGGAACAATGGTTGCTGATCAAGGAGCGCGATGCCCAGGCCCGCGCCAGTGCCGACTATGACGTGCTCACGCAACAGCCCGACAGCGTGCTGAGCGAGGCACGCATCGCGGTTAAAAAACCGTCGAGAAAAAACCCGATAAAAGCCGGCAAATCCGCCCCAGCCATCCAGGCGCTGCCCGCCCACCTCACCCCGCAACTGGCGACCCTGGTGGACCAGGCCCCAAGCGGCGATTGGCAGTATGAAATCAAATTCGACGGCTACCGCATCCTGGCGCGGATCGCCGACGGCGAGGTGCGCCTGATCACCCGCAACGGCCACGACTGGACCGCTCGCCTGCCCCGCCAGGCCAAGGCACTGGCCGCACTCAAGCTCGACGGCAGTTGGCTGGATGGCGAGATGGTGGTGCTCGACGACCAGGGTCTACCGGACTTTCAGGCGCTGCAAAACGCTTTTGAACTCGGGCGGACCCTGGAGATGGTCTATTTCCTGTTCGATGCACCGTTTCTACAGGGTAGCGATCAACGCCAGTTGCCGCTCGAACAGCGTCGCGCCGCCTTGAAAAAGGCCCTGGCGCGCCACCGCGGCCAGCTGCTGCGTTTTTCCGAGGCGTTTGTCGCCAAGCAACAGGACATCCTCGCCAGCGCCTGTGCCCTGTCCCTCGAAGGACTGATCGGCAAGCGGCTCGGCAGCCCTTATCAAAGCCGGCGCAGCGCTGACTGGATCAAGCTCAAATGCCGGCGACGCCAGGAATTCGTCATCGTCGGCTACACCCAACCGCAAGGCTCGCGCAGTGGTTTTGGTGCCTTGTTGCTCGCGGTGCATGACGCTGGCGAACTGGTCTATGCCGGCCGCGTGGGGAGCGGTTTCGACCAGCAGACCCTGGACCACCTGCACCAACGGATGTCGGGCCTGGCCCGCGACACCTCACCCTTGGCCAATACGCTGAGCAGCGCCCAGGCTCGTGGCGTGCACTGGATCAAACCGCAGCTGGTGTGCGAAGTCCAGTTCGCCGAGTGGACCCGCGCCGGCCTGATCCGCCAGGGCGCCTTTATCGCCTTGCGCAGCGACAAACCGGCCAGCCAGATCAGCCGCGAACAAGCCCAGCCCGTCAGCGCCCCGGTGCCAGAAAAGAGCAAGAAAAACGAGGTGTTGGCGGGGGTTCGGGTCAGCCATCCCGAACGGGTGATCGATAAGGCCAGCGGCACGCAAAAGCTGCAATTGGCGCAGTTCTACGCAGGTATCGGCGACTGGATCCTGCCTCATCTACGGCAGCGCCCGGTATCGTTACTGAGGGCGCCGGAAGGTGTAGGCGGCGAGCAGTTCTTCCAGAAACACGCCGAGCGATTGACGATCCCCAACATCCGCCACCTGGCTCCCGGACTGGACCCTGGACATGCACGGCTGATGGCCATCGACAGTGTCGAGGCCCTGGTGGGCGCAGTGCAGATGGGCGCGATCGAGCTGCATACCTGGGGGGCCACCGCCGATCACATCGAGACGCCGGACCAGTTCGTGCTCGACCTCGACCCCGACCCGGCGCTGCCCTGGAAAAGCATGCTGGAGGCCACCCAACTGACCCTGTCGGTGCTCGATGAACTGGGCCTGGAGGCGTACCTGAAAACCAGTGGCGGCAAGGGCATGCACCTGATCGTGCCGCTGGCCCGCACGGAAAGCTGGGACCGGGTCAAGGCCTTCGCCAAAGCCATCGCCCAGTTCATGGCGAGCGAGCTGCCGGAGCGCTTCAGCGCCAAAATGGGACCGCAGAATCGCATCGGCAAAATCTTCATCGACTACCTGCGCAATGCGCGCGGGGCCAGCACAGTCGCGCCCTACTCGGTGCGGGCCCGGGAGGGCCTGCCGGTGTCGGTGCCGGTGCGCCGCGATGAACTGCCGGGGTTACGCAGCGCCCAGCAATGGACGGTGGCCAACCTTGGCGAGCGCTTACGCGCACTCAAGGCCGACCCTTGGGCCGACCTCACTCATCGCCAGCGCCTGAGCGCAAAGATGTGGCAACGCCTGGGGGCGAAAAAACCCTAGATCCAGAGGATCACGGCCAGCAGGCCGCCGAAGATCGCCCACTTTTCCAGGTAGTAGAGCTTGCGATTGCGCTTCTTCAGTTCCTTGCCGCGCAGACGGATCTTGTACAGCCTGGCGAACGCGCGGTTGATCCCGCCGGTTTTATCGCCGGCATCGTTGGGCGCGCCGGCGGCGGACATCACGGTGCGACTGAACCAGGCATTGAACGCAGCTGCCCAGCGGTACTTCAACGGCCGCTCGACGTCGCAGAACAGGATGATGCGATTCTCCTGGGTGGTGTTTTCGGCGTAGTGGATATAGGTCTCGTCAAACATCACCGCCTCGCCATCGCGCCAGTGATAGCGCTCGCCGTCGACCTCGATGTAGCAACCGGGGTCATTGGGAGTGTCCAGGCCCAGGTGATAACGATAGGAGCCGGCGTAGGGGTCACGGTGACGCACCAGTTTTGAACCCGGTGGCAACTCGGCAAACATGGCTGCCTTGATCGAGCCGATGCTCTGGACCAGCTCGGTGGTGCGCGGGCACAGCTTGGTCGCCGAAGGATGGCTTTCGCCGTACCACTTCAGGTAGAAACGCTTCCAGCCGGTCTTGAAGAACGAGTTGAAACCCACGTCGTTGTACTGGTCCGAGCGTTTGATTTCCCCCGCCCGCAGCAGGTTCTGGCCTTCTGCGCGAATTTCCTGCCAGTGAGCCTGCAACGGGCTCAGGTCGGGGAAGTCACGGGGGTCCAGGTACGGTCGGTTCGGCAGTTTGGAAAACAGGTAGAGGAAGCAGTTGATCGGCGCCAGGAAGCTCGAATGATCGCTTAACTGGCGACCCAGCTTGTGCCGGACGCGACCGCGCAGGTGTACGTACGCGATGGAGAGCAGGTAGAGGGAAACAATGATCAGCTTCACGAAAAATAATCACAGGTCAGAAAAAATACACGCTGCGCGCCACGGGACCTGGCTTAACGCAACATCGGGCATCTATGGCAGGGGCTGAGCACAACGCCAGCACCTGACCATTGGCGCGCATTTTAGTCACAGTTTGTAACCTAGGGAAAACCAACAAATGTGAAAAACTTTAGGCTGGATGTACTGCCGACAACCCGGCACCCTGGCCACTCAGGCAAAATCTCCAGTTACCTGCCCCCTGTTCATGGAAGATCCACCTAATGAAGCCAGCTGCGCGCTTGACCGCTCTTTCGCTGTTCGCCGGCGTGTTCAGCGCCCTGACCAGCGCGTCCGCCTACGCCATTGATTACCCCGATGCCGCTGCCAGCGACCCGATAAAGCTCGGCTGGATGGTCGGTTCGCCACCGCCACCTGCGCGCATCATTCGGTTCGCCGATGGCAGCTACTACCAATTTCCGGCGCTGCGCTGGAGCTTCTCCAACTTCCGCCAGTTGATGCCGACACTGAACGTCTCGCGCGGCCTGGCAGCGCCATCGGTGCTGGCTCAGGCACCCGACAACGCCATCGACGCCCTGTCATTCAACACCACGGACAACCAGTCTCTTACCTGGTCGCAATCGCTGGCCGCCACCTACACCGACGGGATTGTCGTGCTGCATCGCGGCAAGGTGGTGTATGAACGCTACTTTGGCGTACTGACGCCCCAAGGCCAGCACGCGGCCATGTCGGTGAGCAAATCCCTGGTCGGCATCCTGGGGGCAACCCTGGTCGCCGAAGGCAAGCTCGACCCGGCACAGCGCGTCGACCACTACGTGCCGGAACTGGCGAGCTCGGCCTTTGGCGATGCGACGCTGCGCCAGGTGCTGGACATGACCACTGGCCTTGAGTACAGCGAAGACTATGCCAACCCCGACGCACAAATCTGGGCCCATGCCAATGCCGGCAACCCCCTGCCCAAGCCCAAGGATTACCGTGGACCACGCAGCTACTATGAGTTTTTGCAAAGCGTGCAAGCCCAGGGCCGTCACGGCGAGGCCTTTGCCTACAAAACTGTCAACACCGACGTACTGGGCTGGGTGATCGCCCGGGCCACCGGGCAAAACGTCGCCCAACTCCTCTCGCAACGCATCTGGAGTCGCCTGGGCATGGAACAGGACGCCTATTTCAGCGTGGACAGCATCGGCACGCCCTTTGCCGGTGGCGGTTTCAACGCCGGGTTGCGGGACATGGCCCGGGTCGCGGAAATGTTGCGCAATGACGGGCAAGCCAACGGCGAGCAGATCGTGCCCAAGGCGGTCGTCGACGAGATCCGTGGCGGTGGCGACAAGGCCGCCTTCGCCAAGGCCGGTTATGGCCTGCTGCAGGGCTGGAGCTACCGCAACATGTGGTGGGTCAGCCACAACCCAAACGGCGCCTTCATGGCCCGCGGCGTTCACGGGCAAAGCCTGTACATCGATCCGCAGGCGCAGATGGTCATCGCCCGTTTCGCCTCGCACCCGGTGGCGGGCAATGCCGCCAATGACCCGGTGACCCTGCCGGCCTTCGCCGCCCTCGCGCAGCATCTGCTCCAGCAGCCTTGAGGCACGGCGACCCGTCCTGGCGGTGCCCACACCGACACCGTCAGGCTGCCCAAGCAGATTAATGAGCATTATTGATTGGTATTAGCTGCGCGCCAGGGCTCCACTGCCGCCCCCCCGGCTGCTCCGGCGGTGTGCTGGTGGATGAAAATCATCGATTCGACATCCCTATCATTTCCAATTGAGCGTCTATGCTGGATTTACCCTTCTCATGCCGTTGCTGTCCGCCCCCGGAGGCTCTCCATGCTACCCACCCCTGTGACCGAGAAATCCTTCTCCCGGGATATGCTTGATGTGCTGATACGTGCGGGGCTGCTCGCGGTCCTCCTGATGTTCTGCTTTCGCATTTTCAGCCCGTTCCTGGACTTGATGCTGTGGTCGGTGATTCTGGCGATCACCCTGTACCCGTTGCACGGCAAACTCAGCCGCAAGCTGGGCACCAGTGGCGGGCACACCGCGACCGTGATGGTGCTGATCGCCGTGGCGATCCTGTTGGTGCCGGTCTATCTGCTGGGCACCTCAATCGTCAGCTCGGTGGAAAGCGCCATGGCCATTGTCCGGGCCGACACCGTGCATATCCCGGTTCCGCCTGATTCGGTAGCCACCTGGCCACTGGTGGGCGAAAAACTCCATGGCCTGTGGATGCAGGCCGTCACCGACCTGCCGGTGCTGGTGCAAAAGTACATCCCCGAGATCAAGCACTTCAGCCTCGCCCTGCTGAGCAAGTTGGCCGGCGCCGGTGCGGGTTTCCTGATCTTCATCTTTGCCCTGATCATCGCCGGGATCTTCATGGCCTACGGTGAAAGCGGCAGCCGCAGCGCGGTGCATATCGTTTCGCGGATCTGCGGCCCGGACCGTGGCCCATCCATCACCGAGTTGTGCACCGCGACCATTCGCGCGGTAGCCCTGGGCGTGATCGGCATTGCCTTCATTCAAATGCTGCTGGTGGGTGCCGGGTTCGTCCTGATGGGCGTACCTGCTGCCGGCCTGCTGGCCCTGGCGGTGCTACTGCTGGGCATCATGCAACTACCGGCCACGCTGATCACGTTGCCGGTGATCATCTTCGTGCTGGCCAGCCAAGGGGCGACGACCGCCACCATCATCTTCTCCATCTATGTATTCATCGCCGGCCTGGTGGATAACGTGCTCAAGCCCCTGCTACTGGGGCGCGGCGTCGACGTGCCCATGCCAGTGGTGCTGATCGGCGCCCTGGGCGGCATGGTCACCAACGGCATCATCGGCCTGTTCATTGGCCCAGTGGTCCTGGCCGTGGCCTACCAGTTGTTCTGGCAATGGGTACAGGACCAGCCAGCCGCTTCCCGACCCGACAAACTGGGGCAGTCCTGACACGGGCGGGTGCACTGCATGCTTAAATCCTGCCATCCAGGGCACCTGTTGCTGGTTGCGCTGCTCGGTCTCGGCGGCTGCGTGCGCCTGGGCCCCGACTTCCAGAGTCCGGCGCAGCCCTGGACACGGCAGTGGAACAGCGCCGCCCTCGAACAGGCCAGCCAACGCGGCGACAATCCGGACCTGCGCCAGTGGTGGCGGGTGTTCAACGACCCGCTGCTCGACCGCTTGATTGCCGCTGCCGATGCCCACAACTCAAGCCTGCAGATCGCCGGCTTGCGGGTCATGGAGGCCCGCGCGCAACTGGGCATCGCGCAAGCCGGGCTCTATCCGCAAGTGCAGCAGGCCAGCGCCGACAGCCTCTACGTGAACCGTAGCCAGGCCGGCGGCAAAAACCCGCAGAGCAGTAACTTCTGGCAGTACAGTGCTGGCTTCGATGTCGGCTGGGAGTTGGACTTCTGGGGCCGTTTCAGTCGCGCCATCGAGTCCTCGGATGCCAGCTACTTCGCCGCCCAGGCCAACTATGAGGATGTCCTGGTGCTGCTGCGCGCCCAGGTCGCCGATACCTACTTCGCCCTGCGCACCACCGAAGCACGGCTACGCGTGGCACGGGAAAACAGCACCCAGCAGAAGCGCAGTTTCGAGATCACCGAAAAGCTCTTCAACAGCGGCCAGACCGCCGAGCTTGACGTGCAACAAGCCAAGACCCAGTACCTGGGAACCCTGAGCAACATTCCCAGCCTGGAAGATCAGGCGGCACGCACCCGCAACGCCCTGGCCGTATTGATCGGGCAACCGCCGGGGGCGCTGCCGCAACTGAGCCTGAATACTGGCCTGATACCGCTGGTGGACCGCGCCGTGCTGCAGGACGTGCCCGCCGAACTGCTGCTGCGCCGCCCCGACGTGCGGGCCGCGGAGCTGAATGTCGCGGCGCAGTCGGCACTGATCGGTGTGGCCGAATCCGACCTGTATCCGTCCCTGAGCCTGCTGGGCAGCATCGTCTGGTCAGCCAATTCTCTGGGCGGCACCTCCAATAACCTGGACCTGGTCGGTGGCCCCAGCTTGCGCTGGAACATCTTCGATTACGGGCAGATCCACAACAACGTGCGGGTGCAGGATGCTCGCTTGCAGCAACTGATCGAAGCCTACCGCGACAAGGTCCGCCAGGCGGCGCGCGAAGCCGACGATGCCGCCACCGGATTGACCAAGGCCCTGGAGCGCGAGCGCATCCTGCGCGAGGCGGCATTTGCCGCCGAACGTTCGCTGGTGCTGGCCAACGCCCAATACCGCGAGGGCTACTCGGACTTCCAGCGGGTCCTCGATGCGCAGAGCGCGCTGCTGGCGCAACAGGACAATTACCTGCTCAGCCGCAGCACCGCCGTCAGCAACCTGATTGCCCTGTACCGGGCCCTGGGAGGTGGCTGGTACAGCGCCCAGGCGAAAATCGATGCAGCTACGCGCCAGCAAATGGAACAACGCACCGACTGGGGCGACCTGCTGCAGGAACCCGCCAGCCCGCCACCCGCCCCAGTCCCGGCTCCCGCTCCCCAAGGTGATCAACGATGAGTGACGTCCCGCCGCCCGCCGCCAAGGCCCCCGAACCTGCCGCCGAACCGGTGAACAAAAGCCTCAAGTGGGTTGTGCTGCTCATCGTCCTGAGCCTGGCCTGGTACCTGCTGGCGGACCGCTTCACGCCCTACACCCAGCAGGCGCGCGTGGGCGCCTTTGTCATCCCGGTGGCGTCCGAGGTAGCGGGTCGGGTGATCAAGGTCAATGTGCGCAACAACCAGGACGTCAAGGCCGGGGACGTGCTGTTCGAAGTCGATCCGCAGCCCTACCAGATCGCCGTCGACCGGGCCCGTGCCGACCTTGAGTCGACCCGCCGGCAGATCGGCGCCAGCACCGCCGGGATTGCCGCAGCGCAAGCCAACCTGCGCGCGGCCCAGGCCAACGAGCTCAAGACCCGTCAGGACAACCAGCGCCTGGAAGGTTTGTACCGGGAAGACCGCGGGACCATTTCCGTGCGCTTGCTGGAAGTCTCCCGCGCCAACCACGCCCAGGCGGTCAGCCAGGTAGCGGCCGCCCGCGCCGAAGTCCAGCGCGCTCGTGAGCAGGAAGGCGGCAGCGAGCAGGACAACGCCTTGTTGCGCAGCGCCGCCACCGCGCTGTCGAAAGCCGAACTGGACCTGGCCAATACCCAGGTGCATGCACGCTCGGCGGGCCTGATCACCGACTTGCGTACCGACACCGGGCAGTTTGCGGCTACCGGTACCCCGGTCATGACCCTGATCGCCATCCACGATGTCTGGATCAGTGCCGACATGACCGAGAACAACCTCGGCCTGGTCAAGACCGACACCGAGGTATCCATCGTCCTCGACGCCCTGCCCGGCGAGGTTTTCAGCGGCCACGTGCGCAGCGTCGGCTACGGCGTCAGCGTCGGCCAACCGACCTCCCCCGGCGCCCTGCCTACTGTGCAGAACAGCCGCGATTGGCTACGCCCGGCGCAACGTTTCCCGGTGATCATCGAGTTTTCCGCCGAGTCCCTGGCCAGCCTGCGCGACGGCCGTGGAATACGCGCCGGTGGCCAGGCGGAAGTCATGGCGTTCCCCACCGCTGGCAACCCCCTCAATCCCCTTGGCCGCTTGTTCCTTGGGCTGATGAGCTGGCTGTCCTATGCCTACTGAGCGCTCGCCACAGGCCCAGCGCGCGCTGCGCCTGGCCTGCGGTACGGCGCTGTGCCTGACGGTCAGCTTCGGCCTGGCGCTGCCGATTCCCTTCATGGCACCGGTGCTGGCCCTGATGCTGCTGGTGTCACTCAACCAACCGCTGTCGTTCAAGGCCGGCCTGGGCCTGATCCTGGTCGCCCTGTTCACCACCGGTATCGGCCTGCTGCTGATCCCCATGCTGCGCTACTACCCGGCCAGCGGCGTACTGCTGATCGCGTTGGCGCTGTTTGTGGTGTTTCGCATGGGTTTGCGTGGCGCCAATGGCCTGGTGGTGACCTTTCTGATTATCGGCCTGACCCTGATCTCCGCTGCCGGCGTCGCCGACTTCGGCCTGGCGGTGACGGTGATCGAGGCACTGGGCAAGGGCCTGTTCCTCGCGATGCTGTCGGTAGGCGTGAGCCACTGGCTGTTTCCCGACCCTGGTAACGCGCCCTCCCCCCCGCCGGCCCCGGCCCTCAGCCCAGCAGAGATTACCCGGGTCGCGCTGCGCGCCACGTTGATCGTGCTGCCGACTTTTGTCCTGGTGCTGCTTGACCCGGCCAGCTACTTGCCGATCGTCCTCAAGGCCGTCAGCCTGGGGCAACAGAGCTCCACCACCGGAACCCGCCACGCCGGGCGCGAACTGATCGGCTCGACCCTGCTCGGCGGCCTGCTGGCGATATTGTTCTGGTGTGGACTGAGCCTGTTTGTCCACCTTTGGATGTTTTTCCTGTGGACCCTGCTGTTCACCTTGCTGGTGGCGCGCAAGCTCTACCGCCTGCGCCCGACCGCACAAAGCCCGGGCTTCTGGCTAAACACCCTGGTGACCATGATCATCCTGCTCGGTCAATCGGTACAAGACAGCGCCGCCGGCAAGGACGTCTACACCGCATTCGCGATCCGCATGGGGCTGTTTATCCTGGTGACCCTCTATGCCTGCCTGATGGTCCACCTGCTGGATCAACGCCGACGCAACGCCCCGCTCAACCCTCCTGCTCTTGCAAAATAGAGGCGTTGTCGCTGATCGCACTGCAACTGCCCGCCTCCAGGCAATGGGTGATGTAGATGACTTGTTTGCCGCAACCGCGCACACCGATGGTGTACTCCGTGCGTTGACTGGAATAGGGAATAAAGCTGATCTTGCTGGTGATCACCGCCGAAGTGACGTTTTCACAATTGATTTCGTACTGCGCGCGTTTGGTCGCGGTCAGGAGGGCCGACTCTTTACTGGTAGCCAGCGCCTCTTTATCACTCATGCACCCACCCAGGCTGACCATTAGGAACGAGGCAAGCAAACACGCAGCGGGGGCGACTCGACGCTTCATGGAAATACCTTCCAGCTCAGTTGACGGTATTCGCCCGTTCCCTGGCTCCAACCTTGAGCCTGTAAACCCTTACCGGGCGAATGAGCACAGCTTAGGGCTGCGCACTGAACAGTTCTTTAGGAGGATTCTTAATTTGCCGGTTGCTTATGGAGCTGTGCGCAATCCAGGTGCTTATCGATCAACCCGGCCACTGCAAGTGAGTGGGTAAAGCCTAAGTCATGACCCGCGTCGGGGAAAACCTGCAGTTGCGCGTGCGTTATCAGTTGCGCAAGGCCCCGGGCAAAAACGGCAACTGCTCAGGTGGGGTGATCATTGGCTCGTTCCTTGAGGTGGATGTGTGGCCCAGCAGTATGCCGCTGGGCAGCACGTGTAGCTTGATGGATCTGGGGGTTCTAACAGCTTCTTAGAAGCTATAGCGGGCGGTCAGCTTCACATTGCGTGGGTCGCCGTAGATGTCGTACGGGCTATAGCCACCATTGGCCACGCTGCTGTAGTAGGTGCGGTCGAACAGGTTGTTGACGTTGAGCTGCAGATCCAGTTGCTCGGTGGCCTGGTAGCCTCCCACCAGACCGACCACGGTGTAGGAGCCCTGCTGGTTTTTCCATGCGCTGGCACCGGTCCCCCCCGAAGTGCGTATGCGGCTCTGCTGATAGACATCACCACCAATGCGCCAGCGCTGCAGCTCATCGGGCAGGGTGTAGATCGTGGCCAGCTTGAACAGCTGACGCGGTTTCTTGCGGTCGAAGTCTTCGCCTTCTTTGGCTGCGTTGGCGTCGTTGACGTATTGGGTCTGGGTGTAGGTGTAACCGCCAGCCAATTGCCAGTTGTCGGTCAGGGCACCCTGGATTTCCAGGTCAATGCCCTTGCTGCGCACCAGGCCAGCGGCCTCATAGCAGGCACTGGCGGCGCCTGAACCGCAACCTTTGATATCAGGCAACTCCTGGGCGCGATTCTTCTGATCGATCTGGAACACTGCCATGTTGGTATTCAGCGCGCCATCAAAGTACTCGCCCTTGATGCCCACTTCGTAGTTCTCACCCACTACGGGCTCGATCACGTTGCCGCCTATGCCTTTTTCGCTTTGCGGTTTGAAGATATCGGTGTAGCTGACATAGACCGAGTGATTGGCGTTGAGATCGTAGACCAGGCCGGCATAGCGGGTCAGGTTGCGAGTGACCTTGTAGTTGCTTTGACTGTTTGCGCTGTCATCGAATTCGTACCAGTCCAGACGGCCACCGAGAATCAGCGACAGTGGCTCGCTCAAACGCAGGCGGGTACTGGCATAGAAGCTGTCCTGGGTGGTGGTCTCGGGAAGGCCATCAGGCCCCCTGACGTAATCCGGCTTGTCATGACCCCGTGGGTCCCACTCGAAAAGATCGCTGCCTGCGTCGATGAAATCGCTCCAGGCCTTACCGGAACGATAATCCAGCTTGCGCTTGCTTACGCCCAGGCTCAGGTCATGTTCTTGACCGAGCAACTGGAAAGGGCCGCTCAGCGCCAGGTCGTAGCCGGTTTCCTTCTGCTCCATGGCTTCGGTCCATAGGTAGTGGCGATCGTATTCCCATACTGAGGAGGCCAGCACGTCGGTGTCGGTCTTCGATTGCATGGCTGCCAGGCGTAATGTCCAGTCGTTGGCCAAGCCTTGCTCAAGAGTGGCGAAATAGCCGGTAGTGCGATTGTCCGAATATTCCCAGTCATTACCGAGGAAGGTGTCACGTGGCAGCCCGAGATGACCGCCACCACGGGCCATCGGCAGCCCGCCCCAGATGTAGTTGGTGTAGTTCTTCTGCCGGTAGCCACCGAATGTCAGGGTGGTGCTTTCACTCAGGTCGGCGTCGACCACGCCGTAGTACAGATCCGCATCACTTTCCACCGAGTCGCGGAAGCTTTTGGCATCCTCGCGCGAGATCACGGTACGGGCACGCAGGGTACCGTTGTCATTGAGCGGGCCGCCGACATCCAGGGTGCCGGCGTAATCGTCCCAACTCCCGGCACTGCCGGTGAGCGTGCCCTGGAATTGATGGGTCGGGCGCTTGCGTATCAGGTTAATGGCGCCAGCAGGATTGCCGGCGCCCTGGGCCAGCCCGGTGGCGCCGCGCACGATTTCGACCCGGTCATACATGGCCAGGTTGGCCTCTCCACTGGGCAGGTAGGTCAGGAAGCTGGTGGGAAAACCGTCGTACATGATGTTGTCGATGTCGAAACCGCGAGCGCTGAATGTCGGCCGCCCCGCCCCGCCGGAGTTGTTCAGAAAAACCCCCGGTGCGCTTTGGGCGACATCGCTGATGCTGGTCATGGCCTTGTCGTCCATACGCTTGCGCGTGACCACGCTGACCGTCTGCGGTGTTTCGCGCAAGGTCAGGGGCAGCTTGGTGGCAGTCTGCATAACCCCGGTGGTATAGGAACCGCTATTCTCAGTGGTCGCCGCCAGGTGCTGTCCGGTAATGCTGGTAGCGCCCAGTTCCAGACTGGTGCCGGTGTCCTGCGGTGTCAGCAGGTACAGCCCGCTACCCTGCGGTGAAGCTTGCAGGCCGGTACCCTGCAACAGTTGCTGCAGGCCGCCTTCCACGCTGGTGGCGGCATTCAGGCCAGGGCTGCGCAACCCCTCCACCAGGCCCGGTTCGATGGGCAGGGTGATATCCGCCTGGCTGGCGAACTCGGCGAGCGAACTGCTCAGGTTGCCGGCTGGCACCTGATAGGCACGCTTATGCTGCGCGCCTTGCTCGGCGGCCTGCAGCGATGCGGTGGCCAGGCTGCCGCCCGCAATGATCAGACCCAGTGCGGCAGCGTGTACTGCCCGCGCCAATGGTTGCATGCCCTGCTTCGTCGCCATGTGTTCGTCCCAGCCCTGTAAAATTGATGTGGTTACAGAAGGGACACGCGACCTGAAGAAAACACGACAATGATTCTTATTAACTTTACGCGCGGGCCGTGAGAGTGACCCAGTAGGGCGTGCGGTAGTGGACGCTCACCGGCAGAGTCTGGCTCAGTGCATGAAGAATCTGGTCGGTATCACGCAACTGGAAGGTGCCGGAGATCAGCAGTCCGGCGACCGCTGGATCGCAACGCAGCAGGCCAGGTCGATAGCGATCCAGCTCGCGGATGAAGGCATCGAGGCGCATTTTTTCTACGCGCAGCACGCCGCTGATCCAGTCCAGACGATTCTGCGCCAATGCCAGTGATGGCTCCGCAGCCAGGGGGGTGACATGGGTCTGCCGGCCGGCCGTCAGGCGCATCAGGCCGTCATCACCCCGTGACAGTCGCGGACGCACCAGGACAACGCCCTCCAGAGCGGCGAGGTAAGTGCTGTGCGGGTACTGACGCACCACAAAGCGGCTGCCGAGCAAGGTGAGTTGTGCTTCGGCGGTATCGACAATGAATGGCCGCCTGGCATGCTCGCGAGGCACCTCGACGAGCATCTCTCCGCTGATCAGGCGCACACGACGAATGCTCTCGTCGTAGGCGATATCGACGGCGCTGCCAGTGTTCAGGCGAATCTGTTCGCCATCCGGCAGATGCAGCGTGCGTTGTTCCCCGGTGGCGGTACGCTCGTCCGCCTGCCACTCGCGCCACGGCAGGCGTTGCTGTACTGCGAATCCGAGCGGGGCGGCGGCGATCAGCAACGCCAGGGTCTTGAGGGTCTGGCGCCGATCCAGGCCGCGCGGGCGTTCCAACGCTGTCCGTCCGGCATCACCGGCAAGCTGCTGGGAGCGTTCGCTGAAGCGCTCGGCCAGTTGCCAGGCGCGTTCGTGATCAGCGTGCCGCGCCCGCCACTCCGCGCCGGCGGCATGCTCGGCAGCACCGGCACCGCTGTTCTGCAAGCGCACGAACCAGCCCGCCGCTTCCCGGGCAATGCGCCGGTCGATGGGTGTATCACTCATGCAACGCGCCCTGGCTGGCGAGCATGATGCACTCTTCAAAAGCCCGCGCCAGATAGCGTTGCACCGAACGCACACTGAGATTGAGGCGGCTGGCGATCTCTTCCTGCGTGTACCCCTCCAACTGCGCCATCAGGAACGCCTGCCGGCTTTTGGCAGGCAATAGGGCCAGTACCTGGTCGATCTCGTCGAGGGCCTCGAGCACCAGCGCCTGATGTTCCGCAGACGGCGCCAGGTCTTCCGGGGTTTGCGCCAGGGTGGCCAGGTAGGCCTGCTCCAGTGAGCGACGGCGGTAGAGATTGATGGAAAGGCGATTGGCGATGGTTGCCAGATAGGCGCGCGGCGTCGTGAAGTTCAGCGGCTCGCCAGGCGCACTGCTGAGCAGCCGCACGAACGTATCCTGGGCCAGGTCCCCCGCATCGGCGGCATTGCCCAGGCGTTTGTGCAGCCAGCGTTGCAGCCAGCCGTGGTGGTGGCTGTAGAGCTGATCGATGGCCTGGTTAGGGTGGCGGTTTGCCGATGAAGTGGACTGCACGGTATAGGAGATACATGAATGAGAATGCATCGCATTCTAGCAGTGTCAGACCGTGCTCGTACAAGCAAAGGGTTCAGGTCCTACGGTCCCCCCCCATTGGCGGGTACCGGGCTGCGGTATTTCGTCGCGGGGCTCAACACGGATATGGCGCTTATTGGGTTACAGCCCCTCCTCCGTGCTGAGGTAGGATCAGGTTTTTTCACGATATAGGTGAGCCATGGCCGTCCCGCAAAACAAAGAGCAATTGCTGGATGCCATAGAGACACACTATGAAAAACTTCTCTGCACCCTCAACAGTGTGCCAACGCAATGGCTCGACGAATGCACCCTGGAGGGACACGCCAAAGGGACTCAGATGAGCGTTGCCAACCTCGTCGCCTACCTCGTGGGCTGGAACGAATTGGTGTTGAAGTGGCTGGAAATGGATGCTCGCGGGCAAGTTATCGACTTCCCGGAAACCGGCTTCAAGTGGAACCAGCTGGGCGAGTTGGCGCAGAAGTTCTACCACGACTACGAGGGCATTGCTTTTGCACAGTTGCTCGAGCGACTCGACATGGCGAAACAGCGGATCGTGTCCTTCATCCGCAGTCACGCCAACGCCGACCTCTATGAGTGCCCGTGGTATGAGCGCTGGACGATGGGGCGAATGATCCAATTTAACACCGCATCGCCCTATGACAATGCACGCGGGCGCTTGCGCAAATGGCTGAAAACCAGGGATTGCAAAGGTGTTGGCCACTCCCTGCGTGTTCCCGCTGTCGAGCAACAGTGAGTCCATCAAGCAGCCATCTGATCGACACAGACAGTGGGGGCCGGCCTTGAAGGCATTGGTGATGCCTCATCGGCTGCCGTACAACTGCCGTCATACTTATGCGACAATATGCGTTATGTCTGGCATGAACCCCGCATTCATTTCCCAGCAACTCGGCCAACACCTGCCGATGTTGCTGTCTACTTATGCGCGATGGATCAACTCACGCTCAGGCTGGAGTGCAGCGAAACATACTCCAGATGGGTCAGAAATTGCTCCCGGCTGCAAAATGCGCAACCTAAGCTATTGAAAGGTAAAGTAATTGATCTCCACAGCAAATATCACGATGCAGTTCGGCGCCAAGCCGTTGTTCGAGAACGTCTCGGTCAAATTTGGTGCAGGTAACCGCTACGGCCTGATCGGCGCCAACGGTTGCGGCAAGTCGACCTTCATGAAAATCCTCGGCGGCGACCTCGATCCGTCCGGCGGCCAGGTCATGCTCGAGCCGAACGTGCGTCTGGGTAAATTGCGCCAGGACCAGTTCGCCTACGAAGAATTCAGCGTGATCGACACCGTGATCATGGGTCACGAAGAGCTGTGGAAGGTCAAGGCCGAGCGCGATCGCATCTACTCGCTGCCGGAAATGACCGAAGAAGACGGCATGGCCGTTGCCGAGCTGGAAACCGAGTTCGCCGAGATGGACGGCTACACCGCCGAATCCCGCGCGGGTGAACTGCTGCTGGGCCTGGGTATTGGCATCGAACAACACTTCGGCCCGATGAGCGAAGTCTCGCCAGGCTGGAAACTGCGCGTGCTGCTGGCACAGGCCCTGTTCTCCGATCCGGAAGTGCTGCTGCTCGACGAACCAACCAACCACCTGGACATCAACACCATTCGCTGGCTGGAAAACATCCTGACCCAGCGTTCGAGCCTGATGATCATCATCTCTCACGACCGTCACTTCCTGAACAGCGTCTGCACCCACATGGCTGACCTGGACTACGGCGAGCTGCGCCTGTTCCCGGGCAACTATGACGAGTACATGACCGTGGCGACCCAGTCCCGCGAGCAACTGCTCTCGGACAACGCCAAGAAGAAAGCGCAGATCTCGGAACTGCAATCGTTCGTCAGCCGCTTCTCGGCCAACGCCTCGAAAGCCAAGCAGGCCACCTCCCGTGCCAAGGCGATCGACAAGATCCAACTGGCCGAGGTCAAGCCTTCGAGCCGGGTCAGCCCGTTCATCCGTTTCGAGCAGACCAAAAAGCTGCACCGCCAGGCGGTCATCGTCGAGCGTATGGCCAAAGGCTTCGACGGCAAGCCGCTGTTCAAGGACTTCAGCTTCCAGGTTGAAGCCGGCGAGCGCGTCGCGATCATCGGCCCTAACGGCATCGGCAAAACCACCCTGCTGCGCACCCTGGTCAACGAGCTGAGCCCGGATGCCGGTAGCGTGAAATGGACCGACGCCGCGGAAATCGGCTACTACGCCCAGGACCATGCGTCGGACTTCGAAGACGAATCCAACCTGTTCGACTGGATGGGTCGCTGGACCACCGGTGGCGAGCAACTGGTACGCGGCACCCTGGGCCGCATGCTGTTCTCCAACGATGAGATCCTCAAGTCGGTCAAGGTCATCTCCGGTGGTGAGCAAGGTCGCATGCTGTTCGGCAAGCTGATCCTGCAAAAGCCAAACGTGCTGGTCATGGACGAACCGACCAACCACTTGGACATGGAATCCATCGAAGCGCTGAACCTGGCGCTGGAGAACTACCCGGGCACGCTGATCTTCGTCAGCCACGACCGTGAATTCGTATCGTCCCTGGCCACTCGCATCATCGAGCTGAGCCCAAGCGGCGTGACCGACTTCAGCGGCACCTACGACGACTACCTGCGCAGCCAAGGCGTGGTGTTCTAAGGTCAGCTGTCAGTTTCAAGTGAAACGCTACAAGTAAAAGCCCTGTCCTGGTGACGGGGCTTTTTTATTTCTTTTGTCCCGAAGTGCAAGGACCTGCGAGGACTGCGTCCTCGACAGCTGCTACGGGGGATTGGGGTACTCCCGAGATCCAGGATGAGTCAGAGGCCGCCATCGCGGGCGAGCCCGCTTCCACATCTAATCAGCCTTCACCACAGCAACGGATTTTCACTCCGACCTATGTGGATCGTGAGCATTTGGCTACCATCACCCACGCTCTCGACTTTCACGGATGATGTTGCCCATGACCACGCCCACCGCCAGTGCCGATACCGCACTGACGCACAGTACTTTTGACTTG
Organism: Pseudomonas sp. IT-P176; assembly: GCF_949767245.1. NCBI lineage: Bacteria > Pseudomonadati > Pseudomonadota > Gammaproteobacteria > Pseudomonadales > Pseudomonadaceae > Pseudomonas > Pseudomonas sp. IT-P176. The sequence continues at coordinate 132,924 of NZ_CATKPN010000112.1, read as the reverse complement.
CGCCCGCTACTGGTCGCCAACATGGCCTGCACCATGGCGATGATGGCTTTTGTTTCGCTGATCGGCCCGATTTCCCGGGTGCTGGGCATGGCCACCTGGCAAGCCGGGGCTGCGGTGACGGTGTCCGGAGTGCTGTGGATGATCCTTGCCCGACCCTGGGGCGAGTACAGCGACCGCCGTGGACGCCGGCATATCCTGTTGCTCGGCGTCGGCGGTTTCACCCTCGCCTACTGGGCGCTCTGCGTGTTCATCGACCTCTCCCTGCAATGGCTGCCGTCGGCCCTGGTGGGGTTTATCGGGATCATGCTCGGACGCGGGATCATTGGCGTGTTCTACGCGGCGATTCCGGTGGGTTGCAACGCCTTGATCGCCGACAACCTCGAACCCCGTCTTCGCGCTCCCGCCATGGCCTCACTGGGCGCCGCCAACGCCTGTGGCCTGGTAATCGGCCCGGCGATTGCTGCCCTGCTGTCGCGCTATAGCCTGAGCCTGCCGTTCTACGCCATGGCCCTGCTGCCGTTGCTGGCGTTCCTGGTGCTGCGGTTCAAGCTCAAGGGCCAGGAACTGCACCTCAAGCAAGCCCCGCGCAGCGTACGCCTCAACGACCCACGCCTGCGCCGGCCAATGGCCGTGGCCTTCGTGGCCATGCTCTGTGTGTCGATCGCCCAGATCACTGTCGGCTTCTACGCCATCGACCGCCTGGGCATGGGCCCGGCCGAAGCGGCGCAAACCGCCGGCATCGCCCTGACCATGGTCGGCCTGGCGCTGATTTGTGCGCAGTTGATCGTGCGCAAACTGGATTGGTCGCCGCAGCGCCTGATTCGCATCGGCGCGCTGATTGCAGCGTGCGGCTATGCCGGCAGCATGTTGGCCGACACGGCCTGGGGCCTGTGGTTGTGCTTTTTTGTCTCTGCGGCGGGCATGGGCTGGATCTTCCCGTCCTTCGCCGCCCTGGCCGCCAATGCCGTGGAGGCCGGCGAACAAGGCGCCACGGCCGGCAGCATCGGTGCCGCCCAGGGTTTTGGCGTGGTCATCGGGCCCTTGGCCGGGACCCTGATCTATGCCCTGGAACCGCGCCTGCCCTACCTCTGCGCTGCAGCCCTGTTGGTGCTGGTGGCGGTGTGGCCGTCGCGCAAGCCGCGCTGAGCCTCAGAGGATGCGATAAAGCAGACGCTCGATCCGTACCCGGCTGACCCGACGCAGAAACTTGCTGACGTCCGGCGGGTACTCCAGCAGCGTCTCCAGTTGCTGATAACGCTCGATACGGCTGGTATTGCGGAAAATCTGCGCCAGCTCGCGACGACGGGGCTCCTGCAGCTCGGCCTTGGGATCATCGATCAACAAGGCGTTTTCCAGGTCCAGGCGAAATGCCCGCGGGTTGAGGTTGTTACCGGTCAACAGGGTGTAGCGCTCGTCGACCCACATGCCCTTGAGGTGATAGGTGTTGTCACCGTCACGCCACAGGTGCAGGTTCAACAGCCCACTGTCGATCACCCGTTGGTGTCGCTTGGCGAAGCGCCGCAGGCTGATCTCGTAGAGGTATGGCAGCGCCGCGATGACCCGGAATGGCTCGCTTGGCGGGATATAGAAGTCGTTGGCGGTCTTGTCGCCGACCACGATATCGACTTTCACCCCACGGGCCAGGGCCCGGTTGATTTCGCGGGTGACCGGCAAGGGCAGGTTGAAGTACGGCGTGCAAATGGTCAGTTGTTGTTGGGCACTGGCAATCAGTTCGCAAATCACCCGGTTCAGCGGGTTGTTCTTGCCCACTCCCAGCAGCGGACTCACCGACAGGCCACCCTTGACCACCTCACCCGCGGCGGTGTCGTAGGCCGCATGCTTGAGGCGGCTGCGCAGATCGCCAATGTCGTGGCGCAGGCTACGGGTGCTCGGCAGGTTCGGCAGGTCCAGGCGGTGCACCGCCTTGGAGGTGATCAGCCCGTGTTGCACCAGGTGTTGCATGGAGTCGGCCAGCGCGCGGTTGCGCAGCAGGTGATAACGATCAAAGCGGTACTTGTCGAACTTGTGCAAGTAAACGTTGTTCAGGCTGGCGCCGCTGTAGATCACACAGTCATCGATCACGAAGCCCTTGAGGTGCAACACCCCGAACAATTCGCGGGTCTGGACCGGGACGCCATACACCGGTACTACGCTGGCGTGGTCGCGGGTCATCTGCTGGTACCAGGCCGAGTTGCCCGGCTGTTTACCTGCACCGATCAGGCCGCGCTGGGCCCGCAGCCAGTCCACCACAACCACCACATCGAGTTCCGGACGTGCGGCTTTGGCGGCGTGCAGGGCATCGAGGATCTCCTGGCCGGCCTCATCCTGTTGCAGGTACAGCGCGACAATGTAGATGCGCCGGGTCGCCTGGGCGATCTGCTCCAGCAGGCAACGACGGAACTCGGCAGCGCCATCAAGGATGGTGACCGCATCGGCGGTCAGCGGGAAACTGCGCAGTTTTGGCAGCAGGGAACGTTTGAAAAGCGACGGCATAGGGCTCGCAAATGGGTCGAATCCGAAGAACCCACGAGCTTACACCATGTCCGAAAAAATAGACATTTCCAATCTAGCATTGACCAAGGAGAATGATCGTTCTACTCTTTGCCACATGAACTCAATCACTAGTAACGACACCCGCGACATTATCCTCGACGTCACCGAAAAGTTAATCTACCGAAGTGGCATTGCCGCCACGGGCATGGACTTGCTGGTGAAAACCGCCGGGGTCTCGCGCAAGAGCATCTATCGCTACTTCGCCAACAAGGACGAGTTGATCGTTGCCGCCCTGCAGCGTCGCGATCAGCGCTGGATGCACTGGTTCACCAGCCAGGTGGACCAGGCCCCGACTGCTGGCGAGCGCCTGCTCAAGCTGTTCGACGTGCTCAAGGCCTGGTTCGCCAGCGAAGGCTTTCGCGGCTGCGCATTCATCAACACCAGTGGCGAGACCGGCGATCCCCAGGACCCGGTGCGCCAGGTCGCCAAAGCGCATAAAGACAAGCTGCTCGACTACCTGCACACCCTGTGTCTCGACCATGCCGTGCAGGACCCGCACGCACTGGCCAGGCAGTTGCTGATCCTGATCGATGGCGCCATTACCGTCGCCCTGGTGACGGGTGATCAGAGTGCCGCTGATACTGCGCAAGACATGGTGCGCAAGCTGTTGCAGTTCGAATGCGTCAATCCGTAGACACCTGCTGTTTTTACCCCAACTGCCCGGAGCCACTTTATGTCCTCTGCTGCCGAAGTTCGTCCGCCCTTGCCTCCTTTCACCCGCGAGTCGGCCATGCACAAGGTGCGCCTGGCCGAAGACGGCTGGAACTCCCGCGACCCACAGCGGGTGTCGCTGGCCTATACCCTGGACACCCAATGGCGCAACCGCGCCGAGTTCATCAACGACCGCGAGCAAGCCAGGGTTTTCCTCACCCGCAAATGGGCCCGGGAGCTGGATTACCGGTTGATCAAGGAGCTCTGGGCGTTCAGCGATAACCGCATCGCCGTGCGGTATGCCTACGAATGGCACGACGACTCGGGCAACTGGTACCGCTCCTACGGCAATGAAAACTGGGAGTTCGATGAACAGGGCCTGATGGCCAAGCGGTATGCCTGCATCAACGACCTGCCGATCGAGGAGCACCAGCGTCTGTTCCATTGGCCCCTGGGCCGGCGGCCGGACGACCATCCCGGGCTGTCTGAGCTGGGCCTGTAGAGCTTGATCTTGAGCCGCCTGGGGTAGCGCTTTCGGGCCTCGCAGTTTTCGGATAGCGCCACCCCCGGGCGCCCTGCACCATGCGCGGCTCATTCGCCACAGCCCATGGGTAATCCAGTGATACGCCTCTTTCGCCTGCTTCCAGTGGTCCTGCTCCTCGCCGTGACCGGTTGTACGACAATGCCCGACGCTGACACACGCCATTCCGGATTCCTCAACGACTACGCAAGGCTGAGCAAGGACCCGCAATGGCCCAAGAGCGAAATGTGGGTCAAACCTGGTCTTGAAATAAACCAGGCCTACCAGAAACGGGTCTACCTGGAACCGCCGCGCTTTTACTTCACCGGCAAGGACCTCTCGCGCAGCCCGGCGGACACCACCGCCATGCTCAAGTACCTGAACCAGGCGCTGCAGCATCAGTTCCTGACGGCAGGCTACGAAGTAACCCGTCGCCCGGAACCCCATGCGCTGATGCTGCGCACCGCCATCACCGGCACCGAACGCACCCCGCGTGACCTGTCGATTCCCGAATACCTGCCAATCGGGTTTGTCATCGGCGGCGCCATGTACCTGACTGGCACCCGGGATGAAAGCCTGCGCATCTTCTTTGAAAGCGAAATGCGCGACGCCCAGACTGGCGAACTTCTGGCTCAATCCGTCAGCGCCACCACTGGCAAGCAAATCTCGCCATCGGACGCCACCAAGGTCGAGGACACCTACCCCGCCCTCGATGCCTGGGCCAAACAATTGCGCGAGCGCGCTGACCTGGCCTTCGCCAAACAAACCACCACCGACTGATCCGACACCTGGCAACAGTCCCCTGGTTGGCCAGACCGTGGCTGACCAGCAGAACTTCGCGAACACGAGCACCCAAGAGGACGAACCATGAGCCATTCTTTCACCTTGAAAAACGGCTCGAAGGCCCTGTTCAATCCTGAGGACTCCAGGTTATCGATCACCACGCCCCTGGGCGAAGTTCAACACAGCACCCTGGGTCGAGCCGAATCACGCTTGCTGGATCTGATGCTCGCTGAACCTGGGGTGATCAAGTCCCGCGAGCAGATTATCGAGCACACCTGGAATGATCGGGTGGTCGCCTCGGGCAGCTTGAACCAGGTGGTGTTCTCCCTGCGCAACTTGCTCAACGACAGCCGCGATCACGAAATCCTGATGACCATTCCGCGCCGTGGCTATCGCTTCAACCCGGCGTATGTCAGCGCCGGGACCACCTTGCAGGCTCAGCCGACGCCTGCGCCGGTCGAGCTGGAACCCATCAGTGTGACCACCCCAACCGCTGATACAGCGCCTACTGTCGAACCGAAACAGCCCATTGGATGGCTATCGATTGCCTGTGCCGTGACCCTGCTCACGTGCCTGGCAACCCTGGCCCACTACACGTTCTCGACCAAGGCGCCGAGCATCGAAGTGGCCAGCTCCCAGCGTGAGCAGTTGACCATCAATACCCTGGGTAGCAGCCTCGATTCGGCCCGGGCACTCAACACTGCGGTCGAGCAACAACTGCAAGACCTGCCGAAGAACCTGGTCGGCCAGGTCTGGATCAACCAGTCCCGCTCCAACTACTCGATCTCCTGCATTCGCGCCGATCAAAGTACCCGCAATATGCTGTTCAACCCCCAGCAAAAACCACTCGCCAGCATGCTTGCGCAATGCCTGGAGGTGACCCTGTGAACCGCCAGACAAAAACCCTTGTGCAGTGGCTGTTGCTGGGGCTGATCAACCTGGGCTGTATCGGAGCTTGGCTCTATTCGCCGGTGCCGTTCGAGAACAACAGCAACTTTCACACCCAGAGCCAGCAGTGGCTGGATGACCAGAGCCAATTGAACACCGAGGAATACCTCACGGTGAACGCGCATCGAATGACCCACTCGACCATCGAAAGCCTCAACGGCAAGTTCCGTCATGCCACCTTGACTGCCGACATCACCCAATCGGGCAATGACGCCCTCCAGGTACAAGTGGTGCGCGCCAAACTGAGCCATGATCGCGAACTGTTTGCCATCGAAAAAACCCCGGAGCTGTTTTTTCGTCGCCAGTACGTCGTCCAGGAAGGCTCCACGCTCAACTACAGCCTGCTGGCGACGCCCAGTGAAAACACCCTGTGTTTCTTCCTCCATGAAATGGACCGCCTGCGCTGCATGAACCACTGAAATCCCGGCAAATGACAATCAATCATTTCCATTGCGCGCCTGGCATTCCCACCCTGCTCCATTTCCCTGTCCCTAGGAGGTCAGCATGCTCAGCCGTCGCTTGAATCGCTTGCCACTCAAACAAAAGATCCTGCTGTGCACCTTCGCCTACCTGTGCGGAATCACCCTGGCCTGGCTAGTGGACGTGTGAACAACCGCCACGGGTTGCAACAGCCGATTTGAATACACCAGGGTCAAACCATGATGGCGCACTATTTGGCGTGGGCGAGACAACAGGACTTGTCGAGCTGTGTAAGTAACCGATGGCTTGAAATCAACTACCTGCCCATCACTGATCGGCGCACGGGCCGCCTGGTCGGCGCCAGGGCCCTGTCACGCTGGGCCCGGGGCGGCGTCAGTATCGCACCCCAGGTAGCGCAGCAACTGACAGGCGCCGTGGTCCGCCAGGTTGCCGAGGACTACAGCACCTACCTGTGGGCCTGCAAAGACTTCTCCATCTGCCTTCCCCTGTCCCCATTGGACATCCTCGACCCTGATTTCCCGGACTTTGTTGCCGACGTACTGGAGCGGTACGCCATCCCCGCCTCGGCGATCATGCTCGATGCCTGCGCCAGTTCCCCTGGCAATCAGCCAGCCGCGCTGCCCATTGCCGCGCTGGCCCGCAAGTACTTCGCGATTGCCAACGAAGCGCAGACCCTGGGGCGCTGAGCCGCGGCGACGGCAATAAGCATTAATGACTTTTATCCATGATTGGGGCCGGGCAATTTCCCGCCCAACACTTCACACCTGACAAACCCGTACAAGGACTACCCTGCACATGCCATTTCGAAAATTCGCCTTCGTTTCCCTACTGTCGTTGCTGGCGCTGCCAGCGTTCGCCGATGACAAGGGCTTTTACCTGGGCGCCGGTGTGACTAGCATCGAAACCGACGACAGCGCCTTGAGTGATGAAGACAACAGCTACAAGGTCTATGCCGGTTACCGCGCCAATGGTTACCTGGCATTCGAGGGCGCCATTGTCGACCTCGGCAAGTTCAAGGACGACAACCTCGACTTCGAAGGCCACTCGGCCCAGGTCGCCGCCCACGTCGGCTTCCCGCTGGGCGAGCGCATTCGCCTGTTCGGCATCGTCGGCGCCCACGCCTGGGACGCCGATGGCAACGCTGCCGACGATGACACCGGGGTCGACCTGACCTACGGCGCCGGGGTCGAGATGGATGTGCTGCGCAACATTGGCATCCGCGCCGAGTATGAAGTGTTACAGGTCGGTAACCTAGATCTGAACCAGACCACGGCGTCGGCCTATATACTGTTCTGAGTTTCGCCGGTCGGGCGCGCGCAATGCTCGCCCGACCTGGCCACTCAGACGCCGCGAGGCCCACTCAACCCGAGTCTTTTTCAGGTGCCCTTCCTGTACAGCATGTCCGCCCTTCCAACCCCTGCTTTATTGACCCTCGAATCCGTTGCCCTGGACGAACTGTCCACCGGCAATGACCAATGGCACATCGATTTTTCTTCCGTCGAGAAACACGCGCGCATCCATCGCCTCAAGCACATGCGCGGCCCTCGCCTGCGCCATAGCCGGTTCGATTTCAAGTGCTCCATCAGCGCCGTCAGTTGTGTTCCCGACGGGCACATCACCTTCGCCCTGTCCCAGTCCACCACGGGCCGCCCGACCTGGAACCACCAGCGGCTGTACCCCAATGAAATGGTGGTGCTGTACAGCGGCGAACCGGTGCATTACCTGTGCGAGCCCAACGAAGCGCTGTTCACCGTTACCACCACCCTGGAGCACTACGAGCAGTGCCGCGAACTGTACGGCACCACTGATGTGCTCAAGCAGCGCCAGGGCCAGCGCTATCAGGCGCACGATCATTACTCGGTGCTGAACGCGGTCAACGCCATCAGCGTCTCGTTGAACCAGCGCCATCCACCTGACGTCGTGTCCGGCGCGCAATGGGAAGCGACCTTGCTCAGCTCCTTGCTGCAAGCCCTGAGCCCACGCCATGACTCGGCGCGCGAGGCGCCATTGCGCAGACAAATCGCCAGCCAGGCCATCGAATACCTGCACGCCCATGCGCACACCGCCCTGTGCATGGAGCAGCTCACGCAAACCCTGGGAACCCACGGCCGCACCTTGCACCAGGGTTTCGTCGAGACCTTCGGCACCACGCCCATGGCGTACTTGCGCACCCTGCGTTTGTCTAACGCCAGACACGACCTGCTGACCCAGCGCTGGGCGACCGTGACCGAAACGGCCATGCACTGGAACTTCTTCCATCTGGGGCGTTTCTCCCAGGACTATCAGCGCAGTTACGGTGAATCGCCGTCCCAGACGTTGCGCCGCAACAGCGCCTGAACCTGGCGGCAGGTGGTGTGGCGGTCGCGGCCGCCACAGGTTATGGGTAAGATGGCGCCGGCCTTATCCCACTGCCCCACCGAATAAGTCGACCCCATGCCTTTCGAACTCAGCGTAGACCTCACCACCCTGGCCATTCTGGCCGTTGTCGCGTTCATTGCCGGTTTCATCGATGCCATTGCCGGCGGCGGCGGCCTGTTGACCACCCCGGCCCTGCTCACCGCCGGCCTGCCCCCGCACCTGGTGCTGGGCACCAACAAGCTCAGCGCGACTTTCGGCTCGGCCATCGCCAGCGTCACCTTCTACCGGCGCAAGCTGTTCCATCCAAGGCAGTGGGTGCATGCGATTGTCGGCACCCTGGTGGGAGCGCTGGCCGGTGCGGTCGTGGCGCACTACCTGCCGGCCGAATGGCTGAACAAAATGCTCCCGGTGATCGTGTTTGCCTGTGGCCTGTACCTGCTGTTTGGCGGGACGCCCAAGGCGCCGGTGGACAGCGACGCGCCGATCAAGAAGAAGTGGCAGTCGACCCAGGGCTTCAGCCTAGGCTTCTACGACGGCGTGGCCGGTCCCGGCACGGGCGCGTTCTGGACTGTCAGCAGCCTGCTGCTGTACCCCATCGACCTGGTCAAGGCCAGCGGCGTGGCGCGCAGCATGAACTTCGTCAGCAACGCGGCCGCGCTGTCGGTGTTCATTTTTTCCGGGCAGGTGGACTGGATCATCGGCCTGAGCATGGGCGTGTCGGTGATGGTCGGGGCGTTTTTTGGGGCGCGCACCGCCATCAGCGGTGGGGCGAAGTTCATTCGCCCGGTATTCATCGCGGTAGTGCTGGGCCTGACCGTACGCCTAGCCTGGCAGCACTGGTTCAGCGTGGCCTAAGCGCCGCGCAACGTAGACGTCGATCAGGTAGCGGGCAATCGAGCGCGACGCCGGCAACGGCGGCAGCGCGTGAATGTTGAACCACTGGGCGTCTTCAATCTCGTCGGCTTGCGGGACGATCTCGCCAGCGGCGTACTCGGCATGGAAGCCGAGCATCATCGAATGAGGGAACGGCCAGCACTGGCTGCCCAGGTACTGGATGTTCCTGACCTCGATCTGCACCTCCTCGCGCACCTCGCGAATCAGGCAGTCCTCGGCCGACTCCCCCGGCTCGGCAAAACCGGCCAGGGTGCTGTAGACCCCGCTGACAAACCGCGGCGAACGCGCCAGAAGGATGTCGTCGCCGCGGGTGATCAGCACAATCATGCTCGGTGAAATCCGCGGGTAACTGCGCAAGTCACACGGCTGGCAATACATCGCCCGCTCACGTGGCACCTGGACCATGGCCTGGCCGCAGTTGCCACAAAAACGGTGCTCGCGGGCCCAGGTGCCGATCTGCGCGGCGTAGCCCAGTACCTTGTACAACGTGTGATCGCCTTCAAGCATGAACCCACGCAAGCCTTTCCAGCCACACCCCGGCACCTCGCCTGCGGCCTGCAACTCCAGCAGATACACCGGCTCGCCGTCGAGATGGCCAATGCCATGCTCGGCGAGCAGCGACAAATCCTGGCGCTTGAGCCATTCCCGGGGGAACAGCGCGCCATTGTCATCGAACAAAAAGCCTTCGGGGCTGCGGGCTACTGCCCAGCCGCCGGTTACGTCGGTGTCGAGTACTGCCGTGGTCCAGCGTGAAGTCATGTGGGCTCAATCCAGAAATTCGGGCTTCTGTTTGCTCATATGGGCGGCCATGGCCACGCGCAGATCGTTGGACTGCAGCATGGCGGCGTTCCAGGTGGCGATGTATTCCAGGCCATCGTTGATGCTGTGATCACGCATGTAGCTGATCATTGCCTTGGTACCGGCGATAGCGATTGGCGACTTGGCGGCGATCTCGCGGGCTATGCCCATGACCCCGTCCAGCAGGCTCTCGGTGTCCGGATAGAGCCGATTGACCAGGCCAATCTCACGCGCTTGCTCGGCACCAAAGGTGCGTCCAGTGTAAGCCAGTTCACGCAGCATGCCGTCACCGATGATCCGCGGCAAGCGTTGCAGGGTACCGACGTCGGCAGCCATGCCGATGTCGATTTCCTTGATCGAGAATTGCGCATCGGCGGCCGCATAGCGCATGTCGCAGGCGCTGATCAGGTCAATCGCCCCACCCAGGCAATACCCCTGGATTGCCGCCAACACCGGCTTGCGGCAGTTGTCGACCGCATTGAACGAGGCCTGCAAGGCGAGGATCTTGCGGCGCAGCAGGCGCGCGTTGCGACCCACGTCCTTGCCCATTTCGTTAGCCACCCCGGCCAGCATCATCAGGTCGATCCCCGAGGAGAAATGCTTGCCGGCACCACTGATCACCACCGCGCGCACCTCGTCGGTGTCTTCGATCCACTGGAAAATCTCGATGATCTCGGTCCAGAACACCGCGTTCATCGCGTTGATCTTTTCCGGACGGTTGATCTGCACATGGGCGATGTTGTCCGCCAGTTCGACGCGGAAGGCTTGATATTCGGGCATGGCAGTAGTCCTTGCTGGCACAGAAATGAAGGCCCGAACTATACCAAGCCGATGCCCCCAGCCGTAGGCGCCGCATCGGCCAAAAACAGGACTGCCCTTGCCAAATACCGGGCGCACAAAAAACCGCGCCTGCCAGGGGCAGACGCGGTTGGTTCAGCCTTGTAGCAGGATCAATGCATGAACAAGGCAATCAGGATAATGATCGGGATTGGCACGCCAAGGAAAAACAGCAGGAGTGAGCGCATGGTAGTTCTCCTCAATCAACGAATGGCAGTGGGCGCAGAGACCGGGATATAGCCGGCCGGTTCCAGATACACCACCGCGTCCCGGCGACGACCGCCAAAGGTAGCGGCGAGGCTCGCAAAAAAAGCACCACACAACAGTGCGACAAACATCCACAGCGCGGTCCAGGCCGCCACTTTGCTGGCAGTATCGGCTGCTTGCTTGGCCGCCAGCTTGGCATCCTCGACCGCCTTGTGCGCCTTGGCGAACACTTCATCGACCCGCCGCTCGGCATCCGCCTGGGTCAGGTTGGTCCGTTGGGCCACCAGTTGGGCCAGGTAGGTACGATCCTCCGCCGCCAGTTGACCGTCATGGCTGAGGGTCTGCACGAAAATCCGGGTCACGGTGGCATGGGCGGCATCGTCGCTCACCGCCGCCGGACGATCATCACGAAACAGGGTGTCGACGAAATAGCCGTAATCATCCGCGCTGCCCTGGCTGGCAGCGGTCCCCGCAGCCATGGTCATGGCACTGGCCGCCCCGCCTGCCACACTGGCACCGGCCTGCACCCCACCACTGACGATGCTGCTGACCGAACCGACCACCAGGGTCGCGGTCACCAGGGTCGCCACCGCCCAAGCCAGAAAGCCATGGGCCGTGTCGCGAAAATACACCTCATCGCCATGCATGTTCGACCACTTCACCCGCAACCGCCCAGCGATATAGCCACCGAGCCCGGAGGCAACAATCTGGGTGAAAGCCAGCCAGACGATAGTGGAAATCCCCAGGCCCTTGGCACTGATCCCGCTCCCGGCCCACGGCGACACCGCCGAAAATCCGAGGCCAAAACCCAGCACCACGAGAATCAGCGACAGCGCTGCCGCAGCCGCCGCCCCGGCAAAAATCGCCGCCCAGGACACCCCCGACAGCGCACTCGACGCTGGCAGATCGGCCGGATACATATCAGAGGTTCTATTCATTGTTGTAGTGCTCCAGGCATGAGGAAGACTGTTGCAACGCTTCAGACCTGATATTGCAGTCAACATGCCAGCTACGAACTTTGAATAAATTCTTCTATTTCAATCGGTTGAAAACTTCAGCGATTTTCCACCCATGCAATTTGCAACAACCGCCCCAGTGGAGCGGGCTTAATGCACTAATTACGCTTGTAGCTCTTGCTGCCAGTGGGCGTTAGGCAATAACCCCCCCGCCCCTCAACCCTACATAAACTTTAATTTAGCAACCCAACCCCCATTTCTTGGCACACTACGCCAGGCAACTCACCCACCCTCAGGCAACCCCATGACCCGAATCCTGACCATTGAAGACGACGCAGTCACCGCCCGGGAGATCGTCGCCGAACTGAGCAGCCACGGCCTCGACGTAGACTGGGTAGCCAATGGTCGCGAAGGCCTGGCTCGCGCGGTCAGCGGCGACTACGACCTGATCACCCTGGACCGCATGCTGCCCGAACTCGACGGCCTGGCCATCGTCACCACCCTGCGCACCATGGGTGTGTCCACCCCGATCCTGATGATCAGCGCCCTGTCCGATGTCGACGAACGTGTACGCGGCCTGCGCGCCGGAGGCGACGACTACCTGACCAAACCCTTCGCCACCGATGAAATGGCCGCCCGGGTCGAAGTCCTGCTGCGCCGCCAAAACACCGTCAAGAGCGTGGAAACCACCCTGCAGGTGGCCGACCTGGAACTCAACCTGATCAGCCGCGAAGCCACCCGCGCCGGGCAACTGCTGATCCTCTTGCCCACCGAATACAAACTGCTGGAATTCCTGCTGCGCAACAGCGGGCAGATCCTCTCGCGGATGATGATCTTCGAAGAAGTCTGGGGTTACCACTTCGACCCCGGTACCAACCTGATCGACGTCCACATCGGCCGCCTGCGCAAAAAAGTCGACCCACCAGGGCTGCTGCCACTGATCCGCACCGTGCGAGGCTCGGGTTATGTCATTGCTGAACCCGTCTAAAGGCTGGCGCTCCTCCAGCAGCCGCCTGCTGGCGCTCTACAGCGCACTGTTCGTGGTCTGGAGCTGCCTGCTGATGGGCGTGATGTACTACGAGGTGTCGAGCTACCTGGATAACCTGTCCCGGCATTCGATCATGCAACGCCAGCACCTGTTCTCGCGCTTTCACGGCGAGCAACTGGATGAAGCGCTGATCGCCAGCACCACTTTCGACCAACGCGGCGTTGATGCCTACGGCCTGTTCGACGCCTTTCACCGCCCTCTGCACGGGCTGATCCAGCAGATCCCCGAGGGTCTGCCGCTGGACGGCAAAGTGCATGAACTCGCCAACTGCGCCGACCCCCATGACCCACGCCTCCCCCCGGACAGCTGCGACGCCGTGGCGACGCCGACCCTGGATGGTCGCTGGCTGGTGCTGGCGCGCGACAACGGTTCACTGTTTGCCGTGAACCGGATCATCCTGCATGCGCTGCTCTGGGGCGTATCGCTGACCATCATTCCCGGCATTGCCGGCTGGTACCTGTTGCGCCGCCGCCCCCTGCGCCGCATCCACGCCCTGCAGGCCAGCGCCGAAGCCATAGTCGCCGGCAACCTCAACCACCGCCTGCCGCTGTCCAGCCGCCGCGACGAACTGGACATGCTGGCCGCCATCGTCAACGCCATGCTCGAACGCATCGAACGCCTGGTCAACGAGGTCAAGGGGGTGTGCGACAACATCGCCCACGACCTGCGCACCCCGCTCACCCGGCTGCGCGCCCAGTTGTACCGGATCCAGCAGCAAGCAGCCGAAGGCTCGACCGAGGCGGCGCAACTGGATCAGGTGATTGCCGAGACCGACACCTTGATGGCGCGTTTTCGCGGATTGCTGCGGATTTCCGAGCTGGAGGATCAACAGCGGCGTTCCGGCTTCCTGCTGTTCGACCCGCTACCGCTGCTGCAGGAACTGCACGACTTCTACCTGCCCCTCGCCGAAGAAGGCCAGTTGACGTTGAGCCTGCAGGCACCGCCCAGCCTGCCGTCGCTGACCGGCGACCGGGCGCTGCTGTTCGAGGCCTTGTCCAACCTGCTGAGCAACTCGATCAAGTTCACCCCGGCCGGCGGTCAGGTGCAGGTACGGGCCAGCGACAATGCCGGCAGTTGCCGGATCGAAGTACACGATTGCGGCCCCGGCATTCCCGCCGACAAACGCACGGCCGTATTCCAGCGCTTCTACCGGGTCGACGACAGCGCCCAGAACGGTGGGTTCGGCCTGGGCCTGTCGATTGTCGCCGCCATCGTCCACCTGCACGGCTTCAGCCTGGACGTCGGTGTCAGCGAATGGGGCGGTGCGCGCCTGACACTCGATTGCCGCCAGCGCTTGTTGCCGGCTACTGAGTGATGCAACGGGTGGTGGTAGTGACCCGGGTCACTTCCCCCTCCGCCCGGGCCTGGCCCAGCACCTGGGTATCTTGCGCGGTGTTGCAGGTCTTGACCGGCGGGGCTTGCACCACCACTGGCGGTGGTGGGCTGGCGCAGCCACTGAGGATGGCAACCGCGCAGAGTGGCAACAGCAATGGCGCAAAAGCAGATCTCAAAAAAGTGTGCATGAGGTGGCCTGCGAGTCGGGTTAAGAGGAGTTCAGCCCAATGTAAGCCACAGAGGGCCTGATCTGTAGAGCCGCAAGGACTTCAGATAGTTCAGCGATCGATAGCTCCTCAACCGCCAACCCGGGTTCAAGCGCTGTCGGCCTGCCCCAGGCGGGTAGCGCTTAGCTCATAGCGCAGCTCTTCGAGCATTTGCGCCAGGTCGCTGGCGCTGGTCAGCCGGCCGGGCTTGATCCCGGTCACCACCAGGTGCACCCGACCGTCTTGCGCTTCGAACACTCGCAGCGTCAGGCAACCATCGGCATCCACGCTGAAGTCACAGGCCAGCGGGGCCAGGGCTTGTTCGATGTAACTGCGCAGTTGCGCTTGGGTCATCACGGCAGGCGTCCATTGGGCTGGGCTGAAAGGAAGCGGCAAACGTCCGATGGACGATGCGCACCCTGACAGCCTATGAACTGGCGAGCCGTTGCAGAAGCTCAATTTGCACTGTCGCAACTAGTGCATTTGCACCTTTATTTCGGGCTTTTCAGCCGCCGCTCACCAGCAAACAACCCACGTTCACGGGCCCAGACAATAGCCTCGCTACGGCTGTGCACGGCCAGTTTGGAGTACAGCGTAGCCACGTGATTACGCACGGTATTGGGCGCCAGTTGCAGCCGCGCGGCGATCTCTTTGTCAGCCAGGCCTTCGCAGATCAAACCCAGCACGTCGCGCTCACGGGCGGTAAGTTCGGTAAACGCCACGCTCGGCCGGTGGCTGCGATGGGCACTCTTGGCGTTGGCCAGCTTTTCGATCAGGGTCTGGCTGAACCAGGAGGCGTCCTGCATCACCTCCTCGATCGCCGCCACCAGTTCCAGCTCGGTGCGTTTGCGTTCCGTGATGTCCATCAGCACCAGCAGATAACAAGAATGGTCCTGGATGCTCACCGTGTCGGCCCAGACCGCGCAGTCGATCAGCATCGCGTCCTGCTTGCGCACTTGCAGGTCGACGCTTTCCACGCTGCCGAGCCTCTTCAACGTAGCAAACAATTGGCTGGCAGCATCCCGGGTGGCGAAGAAGCCAAGCTCATCGATGGTCTTGCCCAACAGCGTCTCACTGGCGTACCCGATGCAGTTGAGGAAGGCATCGTTGACGTCTACCACCTGCAGACTCTCGGCGCTGCAGATCAGGGTCGGCACCGGACTCATGCGAAACGACTTGGCGAACCGTTCCTCGCTCTGGCGCAGCGCGGTTTCGGCCCTGCGGCGCAATTCCAGGTCAACGAAGGAAAACAGCATGCACGGTTCTTCGTTGAGGTCCAGCGGCTGCCCGGCCACCACTACCAATTTGCGGCTGCCATCGGGCAGGCGCAGGTCGGCCTGCATTTGCGGAACGGTAATGCCCTGGCTCAGGCGCTCGATGGCCAGGTCGCGGCGCTCGGCGTCCTCCAGCACGTCCAGTTCGTACAACGAACGGCCAATGATCTGCTCGCGTGAGTAGCCGGTCATTTCCACGAAACCCTGATTGACCTTGAGGTAACGCAGGTCGCTGAGGCGGCAGATCACCGCCGGGGCCGGGTTGGCGTTGAAGGTTTTTTCAAAGCGCTGCTCGGCGCTGGCCCATTCAGTGGCATCGCTGAGGATCAACACCAGGGATTCCGGCGCACCCTGCTGATCGGTGAGGATCATGCTGCGGATGCGGTGCACCCAGGTTCGCTCCGGGTCGCCGGTCGGCGTGACTTCGACCACCACATCGCTGAAGGTCTCACCATTGGCAACGCGGCTGATGGGGTAGTTTTTCACCAACACCGGATGGTTGTTGCGATAGCGCAGGGTGAATCGCCGGGCATACTCGCGGGCGTTGGCCCCCAGGTCGCTGATCCGCTCGACCCCGTGCATGGCCAGCGCCGCGTCATTGGCCCACAGCAGGGTCTTGTCGGCATCCAGCAGAATCACCCCGTCGGACAGCCCGGCGATGATTTGCTGCAACTGCCGGCGATTGGTTTCAGTGGCAAGTACATCCTGGCTCATTACGTCTCCCCGTTGCGCTGGGCCTGGGCCCTGTGAAGGGTACGACCGCGACGCACGGCGTTCGTGCGCAAAAGACTACGCGTGTATTCAGGCAATACGCGTCATCGTTAGCGACCATCGCGAGCAGGCTCGCTCCTGCAAAGTGCTGTGCAACACCACGCAAAACTACATTAGCCAGCGATAACTATGTACCGCATCACCGGGTTCGGTTTTTTTGATAGTGAAGCTCACTCTTAACGGGAGCCCACTATGGAGCCCTTCACTCCGCTCACGATCCGCACCTACCTCACCCACCTCGGTGATCCGTCCATCAGTAGCCTGGAAAGCATGCAAGCCCGGCAGATGCTGGGCTACCTGACGAGCGTCGATGTTCACCGCGCCCTGAGTGCCACGGCGCCCGACAGCATTGGCCAATGGACCGACGGCAGCGTGCTGCCACTGCTGCTCAACCTCAAGGCAACCCGGTTGATCGCGGCCCGGGCCACGGGCCGCGCCCTGGATACCATCGGTCCCGAGTGGATGCTGGAGTTCATGTACCAGTTGGCCTCGACCATCTGGCGGGACTTTGCCGACCGTGCGGCTTATCCCGATTCGCTCCCGGATAGCGAAGCGCGAAGCCAGTTCCGAGCCAGCTTTTTTGCCCGGGCCCTGGAGCACAACCACAACGCCTATGTACTGCATAACGATCAGATCAGCCTGCTCGCCAGCATCGTCGATGCTCGCCACGTACGCGGACTGCAACGCCAACAGATTGGGCGAATGCTGGGTAACCGCTTCGAGCAGATCGGCTTGTTTGCCCAGCAGCCGAGCGCGCAGGCAACGCTGATCAAAGCGCTCACCGAGCTGATCGGCGAAGTTGCTCCGACCCTCGATCCGACAACGATTTACTCGATGCGGGTACACGCTGCAGAAGAAGATGACCCGGCCCTGATCATGCTCGACCCGGTCACGCAACGTCCGGCTATCGCGCTGTCGTACAACCAACCGGTTGCCCAATTGATCACCGAGATGCTGCGCGCCAACACGACCCCGCCTGAGGGCCGGGAATGCAAAACCCTCTGGATATCCCTGTATCAGGACCTTCACGTCCAGCAGCAGGACGGCCCGTCGAGCCCAGTCAGCAGCGCGGACTTGCTCAGGGAAGCACCGGTCAACTACAGCAATTTCAAACTCCACGCCTTCCTGCCCGTCAGCCGCACCCTGTTCGATGGTCTCCTCGAGTTCCTGCGCAACTGGACGGCAAGGTGGCTAGACGACCTCAAGCACTACTGGGATACCCCCAGCCCGGGTATACCGCGCAAACAGGCATGGGGTAGCCAACTGACGGCACGCTTGCAGGATGCTGCACGCCTGGGCGTACTGGATGGCACGCTGGAAACTGCGCACTATCAACTCCTCTGCACAACGCTTCAAGACCCGACCACCGCGCGCATCCATACCCTGGCCTTGCAAGACCGCGCGAGCTTTCGTACCTGCGTACTCAATCGCTGCTTCCTCATCACGCCCGCTCTGGCGGATGCGCCAGACGTCGAGCAACTGCAAGGCCCGATCATCTGTGTGACGCCGACCAGAGGGCTGCAGGTATTTACCGGGTGGACAGCGCTGAACCGCGACGTCACTGAGCAATTGGCTCAGGCGCCAGGAGCAGGTCCATTACTGGGGTGCCTGACCAGGCACGACGCCCTGCATCTGGCCAGCGCGCTGCGTGACAGCATCGAGCGAGTATCCCTTCACGCGTACCCGCTTGCCTCGGACCTGGTCGGCGAACTGATAGCCGCCACGCTGGCAATGCAAGATAAAAACCTCAACTTTGCCGTTGAAACCGGCAAGGGGTCGGTACTGGACCAAGGCCTGCTCGCATTCCTCGGACATTTGGATGCCGCCCTTGAGACATCCCGCGTCCAGGATCTGGCCCCATGGGTGGCCGAACGTAACCTGCGGCTCGTCGAAAAGATCGCCGACCAACAGTTGTTCAATGCCTGGACGGCCCACCGCAACGAAGCCGGTCGCGACGGCAATGCCCTGGCCTTGACGTTTTTCGACATGCCGCCCCTCAGGACTGGGGCACTGACAGACGCCGAACGTCGTCAGCTGATGCTTGAAGCACTGGCCAGCCCGCAAACGATCGAGCGTGTTGGCCAAGTGCTGAACCGAACGCCGTATTATTTTGCCCAGGGCGCCATCACTCCAGCGCTCGCCTTCAGCGTCATCGAAAAGATCTACCGCTATCAATTGCATCGGCTGAATGCGCAGTGGGAGGTTCCCGATAGCCGCGGCTACAAGTGTTTCGTCATGGAGCAACTACTTGCTCGCGACGCGACCCGCGAACAGGCACGACATACCGCCGACCTGGTGACTCCAGGCTTGCTCGGCCTGAATCCCGCCGCCTCCGAGCGCCTGGACCTCAGCTACAGCGCCACCGTGCTGGACGAAGCCCAGGCCCGCATACGGGCCGGCAGTTTCAGGATTGATTCAATCATCGGCGCCAGGAGCACGCCTCCCGACGTCGATGCCCTGTGCGATTACTTGCAGGTCAGCCTTGTGTACCCAGCAGCAACCGCCCCTTCCCACACGGATCCTTACCTGCTGACCCACGGGCTGTTCCTCGACTTACTGTGTGACTTTCCGGGCTTTCACCGGCTCGAACGGGCAATGGATCCCCAGCACCGCCAATCGCCCCCACTGCGCAGGGCCATGGCGCTCGAGGCGTTGACCAACTATCTCGAGCCGGTGCCCAGCCGCTCCCTGGGGCATGTCTGCGGGCTGAACCTGTTAACCGTGGCGCTGGGAGAGCGTACCCATGAGCAGGTACGTCTACACCTGCGCCAGCACCTGCAGGCCACGTTTAAGCAAAGCAGCGCCCGTGGGGCAGGTGCGTTGACCTTTACCTTGCTGTGTCGTGAGCATGCTCCGGAGTTGCTGGTCCGCAATGTGCCTGACACTCTGCTGTTCGGCCAGAGCCTGAGCGCCATCCAGTTCCGTCATGCGGTCAACCTGGCAGAACAGCTTCGCCCCGGTTCTTCGCTGATTCACCGTTATCAGGAGCTGATGAGCTTCTACAGCCAATGCCCGTTCGAGCAATTGCCTGAGCCAGCACAACTGGCGATTGCCGTCAGTGGTCAAGTCGCCACCTTGCACTTTGCGATGTGCCGGGGCGTCATTGCGCAGACTAGCGCTGACCAGGTCGGGCCGGATCAGTCATTGGCAGCCTTGCTGCATTTGCAACAGCAACAAATGCTTGAGGCAAGAACCTTTACCCAGCTGGCACAAGTACCTCCCGTGCGCAAATCCATGGCCCTGGAACGTCTGAAGTCGCAACCGGAACTGAACCTGCAACGCCGGTCATCATTCACTGAAAGCCAGGTACTGCGATTTTTTGTGAAGGGTTATCACGAGCTTGGTCGCTCGATGCGCATGACCGCGCTCGAACGCTATATGACCTGTGGTGTAGAGCGTGCATTCGGTGTCAGCGAATTGGGTTTTATCCCTGATATCGACGGCGGCTGTGCGCTTCAAGCAGCGTTCGAGGAGCGCTACCAGGACTTCAAGCAAAATTACCTGCAAGGCCAGGTAGAGCGCATGGTCCTGGCCTTGCACGACTTGCCGGCGCTGGACCGTGACAGGATCCTTGGGGCCTACAAATTCATCAAGGTGTCCTTCAAGGATCCCCAGGGGCAACGCCAGACCGCCTGCCACGGGTTGATCGCACTCTACAAGAAGGATGACCAGGAGTACGCCTACGAAATCTTTTCTGCATCGGGCACGATTCGCCTGCTGGGACGCAACGGCACGCGAAGAATTCGCGTCAACTACAGGTTTTCACCCCCTACGGCCGACGCCATTTATCACGAGTCGCCCTACATGAGCGCAGTGCCGGATCTGGACCAGGACGCCTACCTTCAAGGGCGTCCCGGCAAGGTTCTCGCGGAACCCGAACTGGACGTTGGTTTCTACACAGTAGCTCGCCAGATCAGCGCACTGGATCGTGATGGAAAAATCCGCTTTCTCAGCCAGAAGATGGTCGACGAAGTCTTTGGCAAAGCCGTCGACCAGGCGTACGACGTCTTGCGTGAGCCGACCCCCTATGAACGCTACCGCGAGAGTCTGCTGGCGAGCAACGAGCGCCTGGCGAGTTTCTTTGTGCCCGGCTATTCGGTGTACCTGGACATCAGCCGCGGCACCGTAACCCCCGGTACCTTCCTGTTCGCCGGGTTGGAAGTGCTGAGCTACCTGGTGCCTTTTGGCAATGCCGTATTGCATGCCGTGAGGGCTTACGTCCAGGTGGGACGCCTGGTAGTGCGTTCGACCGCCTTCGGGATTTCCCGGTTGGCGCTCAAGGCGGCGCAAACCGCCCAGGGTGCCCGGGAGTTCGGTGCAGTGTTGGCCAAAGGTTTTGCTCAGGCGGCCAACCCGCTGGGGCCGGCGATATTCCTGTTTCAAGGGGGTATCAAAGGCGTGGCGCTGGTACGCGCCGGCTCGCGCTTCGTTCGCGGACAACTCCATGCATCGCAGCTTGCCAACGGCCTGAACCTGCCGCCCCTGGGGGCCGCCTCCGGTGACTTGTTGCGCTCACAGGACCTGACCACCCTGGCCGCATTCAGGCAGGCCGACGCGCTGGCTTTCTTCAAGCCAAACCTGTCTGTCACCCGCAACGCTCTGACTATCCCTCAACAGCGCCAATTGGTCGCCCACGGCATTGATCTTTCGGACGTCCCCCCCGTCATGAACCTTTACACGATAAACCGGCACACTTACATCCTCATGCAGGGCCATCCCTACGCTGTAAGCCCGCTGCCCGATACCACGCAATGGCGGGTCCACAGCGCTGAGGTGCAGGGGCCGGTAGTCACCTTCAACGCCTCGCGCCAGGCCTGGGAGGTCACATGCTGAGCGTCAGCGGCCTGTGCCGCCTGCCACGCACGCCGCAACAACAGCTGGCACCAGCGCATGAGGTCACCATCCCGGTCGATGGCATGTCCGTCACCGGTTGGGTTCACCTGGGGCCAGAGCAGGATTGCCAAGCGATTTTCATGGTGCAGCAAGGTTGCTGGTGGTTGATCGATTTTCGGGGGCAACCGACTACACCCGCCTGGCGCAATGCCCAGGGCCAATGGGTCACCGGTCCTGTCGCGCAATGGCGCGCGGTCAAGGACAGCCTGCCGGCGCCTGCAAGAATGCAGACGGTGCAACTGCCCAGGCTCCCGGTGTTTGCGAGCAACCTTGCGCCTATCCCTGCGAACATTCACTACCTATGGCTGGGGCATGCCGTGCCGTCGCCTCGACTGATCGAGAACATCGCCCATAACTGCCGGCTCAGCAGCCGTTATGTCTCGACCCTGCATGTCGATATACAGGACGCCGAGGTACTGGCACAAATTCGGGAGCAACTGCAACGGGCCGCGCCCTCGCTGGTGATAGCGCCCTTACGGGACACCGCGTTTTTTGGCATGTTCTCGCAATCGGACAACTACCAGCAGTACACCACCGTCATGCACGGGCCCGGGCGTAATTACTCGGCAGCCTCCGATGTGTTGCGCTATCCCTTGACCGACCATCATGGTGGTATCTACATGGATGTCGATGACACCTTTCGGGTGGATATCAACGATATCGAATTGCTGGCCGCACCTAACGATTTGCTGCTTGGGCCCAAGGTCACTGAGCAGATGGCAGGGTTTTCAGGCTACAACAGCAGCATTTTCGCGTCCCATCCCAACAATCCCGTATTGCAGGAAATTTCCAAGGAGATGCAGCTGCGCTTTGTGCAAAGCCCAGGCTTTTTTACCCAGGTCCGGCCCTATGTCGATGCCCTGGGTATCCTCGGCAACCCCAGGGAGGCGGCCATGGACATGCCGACCTACGCACGTGAACTGTTCCGCCTGACAGGCCCCGGTGTGCTCAACGACGTGGTCGCCGTCGAGCGCGCCGACTACTATCGGCTTTGCTTCAATGCCGAGCCGGGCGCCAACATTTCAAACACTCATCACCTGTGGGATCAGACTTATGTCGACCAGCAAATGGCCCTGATCGATCACTACTTTCCGTTCAATCGCCGAGCCGTGGTCGATATCGGACATGAACACTCCTGGTTCAATACGTGAGTGTTTGAACCTGTTGCGCAATCAGCAGGTAATGCTCCGATCGCTGCCGGAGGTCAGGGATCGATAAATCCTAGTAGTTCTGCCAGTAGGCATCAAAAGAAAGGGCACCGATGATAAAGGCCCAGTAACGGAACTTTGCAAGGAGCTGAATCGATGCCTACGACCTCTGGTCAAACGCTACTGTGTAGCTATCGCTACGATCCTCTCGATCGTCTGGATAGCTATACGCAGCCATCAGTCCCCAACGTGCTACGTTTTTACTGCAAAAACCGTCTCGCCACTGAAATACAAGGTGCGATGGGTCATCGCATCGTTCGGCATGACTACTATTTGCTAGCACAACAGCAATGCCACAACATGCAGGTCGACACTACGTTACTGGCAACCGATCAACAATGTTCGGTCCTCAGGGCGCTCGACGCGACACAGACTCACGCCCTCGTCTACACCCCCTATGGTCAACCCCTCCCGGCAAACGGGGTTTTCAGCCTGCTGATGTTCAACGGCGAACAACCGGACCCGCAGACCGGACATTATTTATTGGGAAATGGCTATCGCGCCTTCAACCCGGTGTTGATGCGGTTTCATGGTCCGGACAGTCTGAGTCCGTTTGGAAAGGGAGGACTGAACGCCTATGCGTATTGCTTAGGAGATCCGGTTAACCGCATGGATCCCACTGGCAATGCTTCATTCAATTCAAACATTACAAATAAAATGCTCTCCTGGCTCAGTCGTGCGCGGAAAACCATTTCCGCACAGAATCCTGGAAGTCTTCCAAAGTCACTTTCAGGACCAACAGAGATGAGTGAATTCAAGCATGTTTCTTACCACGGAACCTCAAGTAAAAATGTCCCTTCACTTACACAGGGACTCGACCCGCGACACTCAGGGGCAAATGGAAATCAAGCACTTGGGATTGGATTTTACACAACAGATGAATTCGATATTGCTGTGAGATATGCACGTATTGCTGCGCAGGCCGACAATTCACCGCCTGTTGTTCTCAAGGTCTACGTCAAAGACTTCCACACCTTTAAATCAATGAAATATGATGAGAATGACGTTTTCACCAATTTCAGAATAAAAAGTGGCATCCTGGAGTACATACAAGAGCGCTCTACGCTCGTATTCCCAACCGGGGTTTATGACAAAATCAAACTACAGTATTTTGATAATCCAGCTTGGGTATCGGACTATCGCGTCATCGGGCGTCGGCGACCAAAACCAAATGCATATCAAATCAGAAAGACCACCTGATTATGAATTTTAGATAAGGATGTACCTCTATTACACCCCCGAATTGGATCTGATATCACGATAACCATACCCCCAACGATCAAGGCAGTATTGGCAACCACAACCGAAATCGCGCCCCGCCCAGCGGCGACGCCTCGACGGTGAGGGTGCCGCCCTGGGCTTCCAGGGCCCGGCGGCTGATGGCCAGGCCCAGGCCGAAGCCGCCCGTGGCGCGGTCGCGGCTGCGGTCGAGGCGGTAGAACGGTTCGAAAATCCGCTCGCGCTCGTCGTCGGGGATACCGATGCCGTCATCGTCGACCCAGATCTCGCAACCTTCGGGCCGCACTTGCACACCAATCTGGATGCGCTTCTCGCAATAGCGCATGGCGTTGCGCAGCAAATTCTGGATAGCCCGGGCGGTCAGGCGCGGGTCGAGGCTGAAGCGTTCGAGATGGCCGTGCAGCAGCACGTCG
Organism: Pseudomonas sp. IT-P176; assembly: GCF_949767245.1. Taxonomy (NCBI): domain Bacteria; kingdom Pseudomonadati; phylum Pseudomonadota; class Gammaproteobacteria; order Pseudomonadales; family Pseudomonadaceae; genus Pseudomonas; species Pseudomonas sp. IT-P176. The sequence goes on along the minus strand of NZ_CATKPN010000112.1, from coordinate 108,591 downwards.
ATCACGATTTCCGGCGACTCCAGCTCTTCGTCGACACTGCCCAGGATGCTGTCGATGAACTCGTCCAGTGCCACCTCGACCTGCTCCGGCAAACGTGCCGGGTTTTGCAGGCGGCTGTAGGACAGCAACTCGAGGACCAACTCGTCCAGCTCACGAATGTGCGCCACCAGGCCTTGCAAACGCTCACGGCTGGCGGCCGGCAAGTCATCAGACAGCGCCAGGGCCAGGCCGAAATCCAGGCGAGTCAAGGGCGTGCGCAGCTCATGGGATACCGCGTTGAGTAGGTCGCGCTGCTGGTTCAGCAAGTTCTCGATGTCGCCGGCCATGGTGTCGAAGACGTGGGCCAGGCTGCCGATGTTGGAGCTGGCAGCGATCTGCGTGCGTTCGCCCAGGTGACCTTTGCCGAAACGTTCGGCGGTGTTGCGCAGGCGCTCCAGATCGCGCCAGTGCGGGCGCAGCCAGATCAGCAGGCAGGCGAGCAGCGCCGCACCGATCAGCACATTGATGCCCCAGTACAGCAGGCTGACGTCCAGCGGGTCCGGCGGCACCACCAGCTTGACCGCCTGCGATTCATTCAATGGCGCCGCGGCCAACGTGCGCCAGCCCCAGTCACCGGTGCGCACGGCCATTTCACCGCGCTGCAAACGCTCGCGTTCATGGGCGGTGAAACCCTCATCGCTGATCGGAACCACGGCGATCTGCAACGGACTAAATTGTTGATCCAACTCAGCGGCGAGGGCCGGCCATTGAGTGCTCGGCACGCCTTGAAACTGCTTGACCAGCAGGTTCTGCACGCCCCGGGAGTGGTCCAGGTTATAGCTGGAAAAGCGCTCGTGAAAGACCTTGACCACCAGGTCTGGCACCAGGTAGATCGCCGCACTGAAGGTGACGATGGTGATCAGGTACAGGCGGATCAGGATGCGCAGCATGGCGTCAGCATTCCCACTCGGAACGGCTGAACAGATAGCCCTTGCCCCACACCGTCTTGATCTTGCGCGCTTCGCCGGCGTGGTCGTCGAACTTGCGCCGCAGCTTGGAAATCGCCACGTCCACCGAGCGATCGGTGCCATTGAACTCGATGCCGCGCAAGCGCTGCAGGATCTGGTCGCGGCTCAGCACTTCGCCGGCATGCCGGGCCAGGACCACCAGCAGGTTGTACTCGCCGCTGGACAGCTCCACCGGCTGCTCGCGCCAGGTCACGGTGCGCTCCGACAGGTCGATGCACAGGTTGCCCATGAGGATCCGGTCGCTGGCGCTTTGCGGTTCGTTGAGGCTGCTGCGGCGCAGCAGGGTGCGCACCCGCGCCAGCAGGACCCGGGGCTCGCAGGGTTTGGTGACGTAGTCGTCGGCGCCCATTTCCAGGCCCAGCACCTGGTCGTGGCTGTCATCACGAGCGGTCAGCATCAGGATCGGCAGGCTCGCCGAATCGGCGCGCAACAGCCGGCACACCTGCAGGCCATCGAGCCCGGGCAGCATCAGGTCGAGAATCACCAGGTCCGGCGGGTTGACCCGCGCTCGTTCACGCACCTGATCGCCACGGCTGATCACATTGACCTGATAGCCATTACGTTCGAGGTAGCTGGCAATCAGCTCGGAGAGCGCAGAGTCGTCTTCGACCAGGAGGATGTTGGGCATGGGTGTTTCCAGAAATAGCGATGGCGTCTGGACGGGTCCATCGCGGGCGAGCCCGTTCCCACAGGGGATTGCGCACCACAGATCATGTGGGAGCGGGCTTGCCCGCGAAAGCGGCTGAACAGACACAAAAGAAACCAAGGATATACGCCCTCACGCATGCAGGAGCAAAACCTTCACACAATTTCACACAGCCACTACAAAGCTTCACCGCTACCCTGGTCGGCTGCCCGTAGCATGCCTGGGTCATTATTGGGGTATTTACATGTCCAAGAACCTGCTTGCACCGCTCAGCCTGATAGCACTGGCATTGATGCTGAGCGCCTGTGACAAGTCTTCCAGCGTCGAGGAGGCCGCGCCGCTGGCCAGCGTGCGCATCGAAACCATCGAAGCTCGCCCCCTGTCGATCAGCAGCGAGCTGAGCGGGCGGATCGCCGCGCCACGCATCGCCGAAGTGCGCGCCCGGGTCGCCGGGGTAGTGCTGCAGCGCACCTTTCGCGAAGGCAGCGACGTGAAACAGGGCCAGGTGTTGTTTCGCATCGACCCGGCGCCGTTCAAGGCCGACCTCGACAGCGCCGACGCGGCGCTGCGCAAGGCGCAGGCCAATGCGTTCCAGGCGCGCCTGCAGGAAAAACGCTACGCCCAGTTGATCAAGGACCAGGCCGTCAGTGCCCAGGATTACGACAATGCTCGTGCAGCCACGCTGCAGGCCAATGCCGACGTCGCCGCCAACCAGGCCGCCGTGGCCCGTGCCCGGCTGAACCTGGGTTACGCCACGGTCACCGCGCCGATTTCCGGGCGCATCGGCCGCGCGCTGGTCACCGAAGGCGCACTGGTCGGACAGAACGAAAGCACGCCCCTGGCGCTGATCCAGCAACTGGACCCGATCCACGCCGACCTGACCCAGTCGACCCGCGAGCTCAACGAGTTGCGCCGCGCCTTCCGTGCCGGGCAGATGCAGCAGGTTGGCCAGGACCAGGCCAAGGCCACGCTGATCCAGGACGACGGCAGCCACTATCCGTTGCCGGGCAAGCTGTTGTTCTCGGAAATCAGTGTCGACCCCGGCACCGGCCAGATCATTGTGCGCAGCGAGTTCCCCAACCCCGACCTCGACCTGCTCCCCGGCAGCTTCATTCGTGTGCGCCTGGAGCAAGCGGTCAACCAGCAAGGCATCAGCGTGCCGCAACGGGCGATCCAGCGCGACAGCGCCGGCATTGCCCAGGTGTTGCTGCTCGACAGCGAGGACCGGGTCAGCCAGCAAGCCGTGCAACTGGGCCAGGTGCAACAGGACCGCTGGATCGTCAGCGCCGGCCTCAAGCCCGGCGACCGCATTGTCATCGAAGGCCTGCAGCACGCCCGTCCCGGCGACAAAGTAGCCATCGACGCCACCCCTCTTGAGCACGCCCTGGTCACCGGGCAGTAGGCAGGACGCAGATTTTATGCCGCATTTCTTTATTGACCGCCCGGTGTTCGCCTGGGTGGTTGCACTGTTCATCCTGTTGGCCGGCGCCCTGGCCATCCCGCAACTGCCGGTGGCCCAGTACCCGGATGTGGCGCCGCCACAGATCGAAATCTACGCGGCGTACCCGGGTGCCTCGGCACAAACCGTCGATGAAAGTGTGGTCAGCCTGATCGAGGAAGAGCTCAACGGCGCCGACCATCTGCTGTATTTCGAATCCCAGAGCAGCCTCGCTTCGGCCACCATCACGGCCACCTTCAAGCCGGGCACCAACCCGGAGCTGGCCCAGGTCGATGTGCAGAACCGCCTCAAAGTGGTGGAGTCGCGCCTGCCGCAAGCAGTGATCCAGCAGGGCTTGTCGGTGGAGAAAGTGTCTTCCGGCTTCCTGCTGATGATCACCTTGACTTCCAGCGACGGCAAGCTCGATGAAGTGGCGCTCAGCGATTACCTGGCGCGCAACGTGATGAACGAGATCAAGCGCCTGGATGGGGTCGGCAAGGCTTCGTTGTACGGCGCTGAACGGGCGATGCGGATCTGGATCGACCCGCAGAAACTGATTGGCTTCAACCTGACCCCGGCCGACGTCAACGCCGCGATCGTCGCGCAGAACGCCCAGGTTTCCGCTGGCAGCATCGGTGATTTGCCGACCCACAACAGCCAGGAAATCACCGCCACCGTGCTGGTCAAGGGGCAATTGTCGACGCCCGAAGAGTTCGCCGACATCGTGCTCAAGGCCAACCCCGACGGCTCCATCGTGCGCATCGGCGATGTGGCGCGGGTCGAGATCGGCAGCCAGGAATACCAGTTCGGCACCCGCCTCAACGGCAAGCCGTCCACCGCGGTCGCCGTGCAGCTGGCACCTGGCGCCAACGCGCTGAACACCGCCACCCTGGTGCGCGAGAAGATGGACGAACTGGCCCGCTACTTCCCGGCTGGCGTCGAATACAAGATCCCCTACGACACCTCGCCCTTCGTCAAAGTCTCGATTACCAAGGTGGTCTACACCCTGGGCGAGGCAATGCTGCTGGTGTTCGCGGTGATGTACCTGTTCCTGCAGAACATCCGCTACACGCTGATCCCGACCCTGGTGGTGCCGGTGGCGCTGATGGGCACCTTCGCGACCATGCTGGCGCTGGGCTTTTCGATCAACGTGCTGACCATGTTCGGCATGGTGCTGGCCATCGGCATCCTGGTGGACGACGCCATCGTGGTGGTGGAGAACGTCGAGCGGATCATGGCCGAAGAAGGCCTGTCGCCCAAGGAAGCGACCCGCAAGGCCATGACCCAGATCACCGGGGCGATCATCGGCATCACCCTGGTACTGGTGGCGGTGTTTATCCCGATGGCGTTCATGCAGGGTTCGGTGGGGGTGATCTACCAGCAGTTCTCGCTGTCGATGGCCACCTCGATCCTGTTCTCGGCGTTCCTCGCGCTGACCCTGACCCCGGCGCTCTGCGCGACCCTGCTCAAGCCGGTGGCCAAGGGCGAGCTGCATGCCAGGAGCGGATTCTTCGGCTGGTTCAACCGACGCTTCGAGCAGTTCACGGATCGCTACCAAGGCTGGGTGGCCTATGCGCTGAAACGCAGCGGCCGCTACCTGCTGATCTACGGCGTGTTGCTGGTGGCGCTCGGCGTGCTGTTCAGTCGCCTGCCCTCCTCGTTCCTGCCGACCGAAGACCAGGGCTACACCATCACCGACATTCAACTGCCGCCGGGCGCCAGCAAGAACCGCACGGTGCAGGTGGCGCAACAGATCGAGGCGCACAACGCCAGCGAAGCGGGAATCGGCGACAGTACGGTGATCCTCGGCTTCAGCTTCTCCGGCAGTGGGCAGAATGCGGCGCTGGCCTTCACTACCCTCAAGGATTGGTCGCAGCGCGGCAGCGATGACTCCGCGGCCTCGATTGCCGAGCGCGCCAATATCGCCTTCAGCCAGATCAAGGACGCGGTTGCCTACTCGGTGCTGCCGCCGCCAGTCGATGGCCTGGGCACTTCCAGCGGTTTTGAGTTCCGCCTGCAAGACCGTGGCGGCCTGGGGCACAGCGCGTTGATGCAGGCGCGTACGGCCTTGCTGGACGCCGCTGAAAAAAGTCCGATCCTGGCCAATGTGCGCGAAAGCGCCCTGGCTGAAGCGCCGCAAGTGCAATTGATCGTCGACCGCAAGCAGGCCAATGCCTTGGGCGTGTCGTTTGCCGACATCGGCAGCGTATTGTCCACCGCGGTCGGCTCCAGCTACATCAACGACTTCCCCAACCAGGGACGGATGCAGCGGGTGGTGGTGCAGGCCGAGGGTGATCGACGCAGCCAGGTCGAAGACCTGCTGAAGATCCACGTACGCAACAGCAACGCGAATATGGTCCCGCTGTCGGCCTTCACCCGGGCCGAATGGACCCAGGGGCCGACCCAGTTGACCCGCTACAACGGCTACCCGGCCGTGAGCATTTCCGGTGAGCCGGCCCCTGGCTACAGCACCGGACAAGCCATGGCGGAAATCGAACGCCTGGTGGCCCAGGGGCCGGCGGGGCTGGGCCAGGAATGGACGGGGCTGTCATTGCAGGAACGCTTGTCGGGCAGCCAGGCGCCGATCCTGCTCGGTTTGTCGTTGCTGATCGTGTTCCTGTGCCTGGCGGCGCTGTACGAAAGCTGGTCGATCCCGACGTCGGTATTGCTGGTGGTGCCGCTGGGAGTACTCGGTGCGGTACTGGCGGTGACCTTGCGCGGCATGCCCAACGACGTGTTCTTCAAGGTAGGACTGATCACCATCATCGGCCTGTCGGCGAAGAACGCGATCCTGATCATCGAGTTCGCCAAGAGCCTGTACGACGAAGGCCACGACCTGCTCGACGCCACCCTGCAAGCCGCGCGCCTGCGCCTGCGGCCGATCATCATGACCTCGCTGGCATTCATCCTCGGCGTGGTGCCGTTGGCGATCGCCACCGGCGCCAGCTCGGCGAGCCAGCAAGCCATTGGCACCGGGGTCATCGGCGGGATGATCACCGCGACCCTGGCCGTGGTGTTTGTGCCGGTGTTTTTTGTGGTGGTGATGAAGCTGGTACGCAAGCGTCACAAGGACATCTGACCAACGTCACTGGTGGGAGCTGGCCGGCCAGCTCCCACACCGGACCTCATCAGGCTCACCGGTGTGGCCACACTAGACCGCGCTGCGCTATGGTTCTTTGAAGTCCCATTGCAGTGAGCCCCCATGCCCCACCTCGTCCGCACTCACCCACGCCTCACCGCTGCCACCCTGATTGGCGTCGCGGCAGGTATTCTGGCGCCCGCCGACTCACTCGTCAGCAAAATCCTCATTGGCTGGAATGCCGGCGTCTGGACCTACCTGGCCCTGATGCTGTGGCTCACCGTCCGTTCGCGTGCCGATCAGGTCAAGCGTATCGCTGAGGTCGAGGATGAAAACGCCGGGCTGGTGCTGTTCATCGTCAGCATTGCCGCCATCGCCAGCCTGGTCGCGATCACTGTCGAGTTGGCAGGCACCGGCGATCTCGGCACCTCGCAAAAGCTTGTGCGCTACGGTTTTACCGGGGTGACGGTGATCGGTTCCTGGCTACTGATCGGGATGATTTTCAGCGTGCACTACGCGCGACTGTTCTACACCTGGGATGGCAAGGAACCGGCGCTGCGCTTCGCCGAGGGCCTGAAGCACCCCGACTACTGGGACTTCCTGTACTTCTCCTTCACCATCGGTGTCGCGGTACAAACCGCCGACGTCGGCGTGGCCACCCGGGACATTCGCAAGATCGTGCTGGCACAATCACTGATCGGCTTTGTGTTCAACACCGCAATACTGGGCTTTTCGATCAATATTGCGGCGGGGTTGGTCGGTAGCTAACGCGCAGCAGTCGTCGTCGCCTGTATGGTCGTCGAGCCCGAGCGCTTGCCCAGAACGTCCACTGCACGCACCGAAAAACTGTAAGTCGTGCCAGGACTTAACCCTTCAATGCGTCGGTAGGTGCCGGCGGCTGTAGCCCGGTACACCGTATCTACAAAAATTTCATAACCTTCAATACGGACGTCGCCATAAGAGGGAAGCCATCCGACGCTGATGGTGTCACGGGTGATGGCCGCAATGACCCTGAAGTTACCCGGAATCGTAGGCCCCCCCAGATCCGGAATTGATACCATCAAGGGGTCGGAATCGGCATGGTTTCCATCGGGATCCTGCGCCCGCACCATGAAAATATAAGTCGTCGCATCATTCAGATCGGCGACCGCATAACGAGTACTATCTGTATTGCCGATCAGTTTCCCGTCGCAGAAAATCTGATACCCAACCACCCCACCATTGTCGACCGACGCCACCCACGCCAGGTTGACTCTATTACCAACCACACTTTCAGTGCGTAAGCCCGTTGGCTTGCTCGGTGGCATCCGATCCGGCACATACCGCCCTATGCGAGCCCGACTCGGGTTGGAGCGGATGTTGCCCGCCGCCTTGGCATAGAGATAAAAAAAGTACTCCTGATTAGGGTTCAATCCGTTGATGACGCACGGTGGTCGGCTCACGGTAATGGTGGCAATCCCCTCGGCCATGACCTCATAACCCGAGGCGTTATACGGGCAATAGACGCACCGGGTGTAGGGCTCATCCCACGTCAGGAGCGCGGTTGTCGCGCTGGTTCTTTCTCCTCGAATTCCACCGGGACTGCAAATCATGATTGAAGCTCCTGCGCACGTTAACCTTGTGTCACACAGTGTCAGGCGAAACCAACCTGTCGCGCACCTGACAGATCTGCCAGTTGCCTTTGTGCCCACGTCGTGATCCGGACGATGGCGCACGCGCTTGATCAATTTTTTTCGATACGGGCATTTTCGAGCTTGACGGCCCAAGGGCTTTTGGTATCTTCTGAAACCGGTTTCAGCGATAGTTAACCTACGCTGCTGCCGATAATTCCAAAAATAAGGTCGTCGCCGTGAACAGTTTTTCCGCCGCCCAACGCAGCCGCGTGACCATGCTCGATGTCGCCGAACGTGCCGGGGTGTCCAAAGCCAGCGTGTCACGCTTCATCGGCGAGGACCGCGCCTTGCTGTCCGATGCCATCGCCTTGCGCATCGCGCAGGCGATCGACGAGCTGGGTTATCGCCCGAATCAGATGGCTCGCGGTCTGAAACGCGGGCGCACCCGCCTGATCGGCATGCTGGTGGCCGATATCCGCAACCCCTATTCGATTGCCGTGATGCATGGCGTGGAGACCGCCTGCCGCCAGCACGGCTACAGCCTGGTGGTGTGCAACACCGACCGCGATGACGAGCAGGAAAGCCAGCACCTGGCAGCGTTGCGCTCGTACAACATCGAAGGCCTGATCGTGAATACCCTCGGCCATCATCCAGAACAACTGCGTGAGCTGCACCGGGAAATGCCCATGGTACTGGTGGATCGCAAGGTCGAGCACCTGCACAGCGACCTGGTCGGCCTGGACAACCCCGCTGCCGTCCACACCGCCCTGAGCCATCTGCAGGAGCAGGGTTATCGCCAGGTGCTGCTGGTCAGCGAGCCCTATGACGGCACCAGTTCGCGGATCGAGCGGGTCAGCAGCTTCACCGCGCAAATCGCCCAACGCCCGGCCTTGTCGGGGGCGGTGGTGGAGACCGGCAGCGAGCTGACTGCACGTATCCAGGCCTTCCTCTCTGACGCCCCCGATGTGCCTAAAGCCCTGTTCTGTGCCAACGGCATTGCCGCCCTGGCGGCAACCCGTGCGCTGCGTGAACTTAGATGCGACTTGTTCGCCGACGTCGGCCTGATCGCCCTCGATGATCTGGACTGGTACCCGCTGGTGGGCAGCGGCATCACCGCCCTCGCCCAGCCGACCGAAGCCATTGGCGCCAGTGCGTTCGACTGCCTGCTCAAGCGCTTGCGCGGCGACGATGGGCCCGTGCGAACCCTGGATTACCCGGCGCAATTGATTGTGCGCGGGTCGACGCACCCACGATCCTCCAGCACTAACGGCTAATCCGCACAGGCACTTGCTAGGCAACCAAACGCAGCCTGCGCAGTTGCTACAGATGTGTGCAGATTTTTTTGAACAAAAATGAAACCGGTTTCAGAGGTCAATAACAATGAGTAAATCACCTGTTTCCATCAGCTTGTCCAGCTACGGCGCCGACCTGGTTCGCCAGGTTGGCCAACTGGCATTCGTCGAGATCCTGGCCAAGGCCGGGGCCCAGCGAATCGAGTGGCGCGAAGAATTGCTGACCAGCGAGGACCCGCGGGAACTGGCCCACGCCATCGAACAACAGGGGCTTGAGGCGGTGTTTTCCTCGCCGCTGGAATTGTGGGTGGCCGGTCGCTCGCAGCCCAACCCATTGCTGGCGGCGACCCTCAAGCGCGCCGCGAGCTTCGGTGCCCGGTGGCTCAAGGTGTCGCTGGGTTACTTCACCGACAACAACGACCTGCACAGCCTGGCCGCGTGCCTGGCCGCGTGCCTGGCCGAGCATCCGGTGCAGTTGCTGGTGGAAAACGACCAGACCCTGCACGGCGGACGCATCGAGCCGTTCCAGCGTTTTTTCGCGCAGGTGGAGCAACACGCGTTGGCGGTGCGGATGACCTTCGATATCGGCAACTGGTCATGGCAGGACCAGAGCGCCACCACCGCTGCGCGCCTGTTGGGCCGGCATGTCGCCTACGTACATTGCAAGGCGGTGACCCGCCGCGCCGACAGCAAGCTGGTGGCGATCCCGCCGGCCGCCGACGACCTGCTGCAGTGGGAACAGATGCTACGGCACATGGCACCGGGCATCTCGCGTGCCGCGGAATACCCATTGCAGGCCGATGACCTGCAGCAACTGACCACCGAACACGTGGCCGTCCTCGCCCGCCTGGGTCAACCACGCCTGGAGCACGCCCATGTCTGAAGTCGATATCCTGTCGTTTGGCGAAACCATGACCATGCTGGTCGCCGAGCAGACCGGTGATCTGGCGCAGGTCGCGAACTTTCACAAACGCATTGCCGGGGCCGACAGCAATGTCGCCATCGGTCTGTCGCGATTGGGCTTCAAGGTGGCCTGGCTGAGCCGGGTCGGCGCTGACTCCCTGGGGCGCTTTGTCCTCGACGCTTTGCAACATGAAGGCCTGGACTGCTCCCATGTCGACGTCGATCCGTTGCACCCAACCGGCTTTCAATTCAAGTCCCGCGAGGAAGCCGGCGCCGATCCCCAGGTGGAGTACTTCCGTCGAGGTTCGGCCGCCAGTCATCTGTCGACCCAGGCGATCCAGCCGCAGTTGCTGCAAGCCCGGCACCTGCATGCCACCGGCATTCCGCCCGCGCTGTCGGCCACGGCTCGCGAGCTGTCTTTGCAACTGATGACGCAAATGCGCGCCGCCGGCCGCACCGTGTCGTTCGACCCCAACCTGCGCCCGGCGCTGTGGGCCAGCGAGCAGCAGATGATCACCGAGATCAACCGCCTCGCCGCCCTCGCCCATTGGGTGTTGCCGGGCTTGGGCGAAGGCCGCCTGCTGACTGGTTTCGACGACCCGGCGGACATTGCCGCGTTCTACCTGGATCAAGGCGCCCAGGTCGTGGCGATCAAGCTCGGTGCCCACGGTGCCTACTACCGCACGGCGCTGGACCAGGGCTTTGTCGCCGCCGTGCCAGTGGCGCAGGTGGTCGATACCGTCGGCGCCGGCGATGGTTTTGCCGTCGGCCTGATCAGCGCATTGCTTGAATGCCACAGCGTCAACGACGCGGTACGACGCGCCAACTGGATTGGTAGCCGCGCGGTGCAGAGCCGTGGCGACATGGAGGGTTTACCGACCCGGCTTGAGATGTCTGCTGAATTTGAGGCCGCCATCGCGAGCAGGCTCGCTCCCACACTGGATCGTATTCCAATGTAATTCCCCTGTGGGAGCGAGCCGGCGGCGCTCCGCTTGCTCGCGATGAGGCCAACCCGATCACTGAAGATTCCGATACCTGCTGCGACAAAAACAACAAGCTCAGGAGCACTGCCATGCAAACGCCCAAACTCGCCACCCGCCGCTGGTGGTACATCATGCCCATCGTGTTCATCACCTATAGCCTGGCGTATCTGGACCGCGCCAACTATGGCTTCGCCGCCGCCTCCGGAATGGCCGCCGACCTGATGATCACCCCCGGGTTGTCGTCGTTGCTCGGCGCACTGTTCTTCCTCGGTTACTTTTTCTTCCAGATCCCCGGCGCGATCTACGCGCAGAAAAACAGCGTGAAGAAGCTGATTTTCGTCAGCCTGATCCTCTGGGGCAGCCTGGCGACCTTGACCGGGGTCGTCTCCAACGCCTACTGGCTGATCGTCATCCGCTTCATGCTCGGGGTGGTCGAGGCCGCCGTGATGCCAGCGATGCTGGTGTACCTGTGCCACTGGTTCACCCGCGCCGAACGCTCGCGCGCCAACACCTTCCTGATCCTCGGCAACCCGGTGACCATGCTCTGGATGTCGGTGGTCTCCGGTTACCTGGTGCAGCACTACAGCTGGCGCTGGATGTTCATCATCGAAGGCCTGCCGGCCGTGCTCTGGGCGTTTATCTGGTGGCGCCTGGCCGATGATCGTCCGTCCCAGGCCAAGTGGCTCAACGACCAGGAGAAACACGACCTGGAAAGCGCCCTGGCCGCCGAACAGGTGGGCATCAAGGCGGTGAAGAACTACGCCGAAGCCTTCCGTTCGCCAAAAGTGATCATCCTCGCCCTGCAGTTCTTTTGCTGGAGCATTGGGGTCTACGGCTTCGTATTGTGGCTGCCGTCGATCCTCAAGCAAGGCGCGCAGATGGACATGATCGAAGCCGGCTGGCTGTCTGCCCTGCCGTATCTGGCGGCCGTTATCGGCATGCTGCTGGTGTCCTGGGGCTCGGACAAACTGCAAAAGCGCAAACGTTTCGTCTGGCCACCGCTGCTGATTGCCTCGGTGGCGTTCTACGGCTCCTACGCCCTCGGCGCCGAACACTTCTGGTGGTCCTACACCTTGCTGGTGATTGCCGGCGCGTGCATGTACGCGCCCTACGGACCCTTTTTCGCCATCGTCCCGGAAATCCTCCCGGCCAACGTCGCTGGTGGTGCCATGGCGTTGATCAACAGCATGGGCGCGCTGGGTTCGTTCGGCGGCTCTTATCTGGTCGGCTACCTGAACAGCTCCACTGGCTCGCCCGGCGCTTCGTACCTGTTGATGAGCGGTGCGTTGCTGCTGTCGGTGCTGTTGACCCTCTGCCTCAAGCCCGGCGCCAGCGACCGCGCACCCTCCAAGCAGACCGCGAACCAACCGCTGCTGGCGACCCACTCCTGAATTGAATGGAAGGTATACCCATGAACAAGCACATCGTGCTCTACAAAAAACTGTCGCCCGCGCTGATGATCCGCTTGCAGGAACGGGCACAGGTGACCCTGATCGACACGCTCGACAGCGACGGCCTGCAGCGCCTGCGCGCAGCCCTGCCGAGTGCCCACGGCCTGTTGGGCGCCAGCCTGCGCCTGGACGCCGAACTGCTGGACCTGGCACCCCGACTGGAAGCCGTCTCCAGTGTCTCGGTGGGAGTCGACAACTACGACATCGACTACCTGAGCGGCCGCAATATCCTGCTCAGCAACACCCCGGACGTGTTGACCGAAACCACCGCCGATACCGGTTTCGCGCTGATCCTGGCCACGGCGCGGCGGGTGGTGGAGCTCGCCAATCTGGTCCGCGCCGGACAATGGAACCACAACATCGGGCCGCTGCATTTTGGCAGCGACGTGCACGGCAAGACCCTCGGCATCATCGGCATGGGGCGAATCGGCGAGGCACTGGCGCAACGCGGGCATTTCGGCTTTGGCATGCCGATCATCTATCACAGTAACAACCCGAAACCGGCGGTGGAGAAACGCTTCAATGCCCAATACCGCAGCCTGTCGCAGCTGTTGCAGCAAGCCGACTTCATCTGCCTGACCCTGCCCCTGACCGCCCAGACCCAAGGCCTGATCGGTGCCGAAGAGTTTGCCCTGATGCGCCCCGAGAGTATTTTCATCAATATTTCCCGGGGCAAGGTGGTCGACGAAAACGCCATGATCGCAGCCCTGCAGCAGCGGCAGATTCGCGCCGCCGGTCTGGATGTATTCGAGCGTGAACCGCTGCAGCACGATTCACCGTTGCTGCATTTGGACAATGTGCTGGCGACCCCACATATCGGCTCGGCCACCCATGAAACGCGTGAAGCGATGGCGCGATGCGCGGTGGACAACTTGCTGGCGGCGCTGGCGGGTGAGCGGCCAGCAAATCTGGTGAACGAGGTGGTATGGCGCCAGAGGCTGGAAAGGGTCTGAGATCGGGCGCGCTTCGACCGATCGCTCCAAGCGTTGAAAATGTGATGAACGGCAGATCCGCAAGGGTCTGCCCCGTACAAGGGCTCGCGAGGGCCTAGAATCGGACCAAACCAGAGAATCCACCTACACAATTTTGAGAAACAACAGACAGAAATTTCTCACTCCCCTGCATTAAGGTGCAGCACCTGTTAGTTCTTACAGGTTTCAAGGCGTTGGATCCGCGTTATAACTGAGCCGAACCTACAGCGCCCTGAGCGGCGTCTGTCAGCAGGACGCAGGAACCACGCCCAGATTCAGGAAGGATCCTTCGCCCACCTCATTGATTGATAAATGGGAGTGCCTGTCATGAACCATTCAGCCCCAATCGCCATTCGCGCTCGCAACCTCCAGCCCGGGCTTGAGCGGCAAGCAACCGGACAGCCGTTGGGTATCACGCTGACCAACCGAGAAAAAGAAGTGCTGCTATGGAGTGCCAGAGGCAAGTCGTCCTGGGAAATCGGCCAGATCGTCAATTGCAGCGAATCCGGGGTGAATTATCACTTTGGCAATATCCGCCGGAAATTCGGCGTGAGTTCACGCTGGACCGCAGTGTTCAAGGCACTGGAGCAAGGTTTGATTCAACTGTCTTGAACCTGGCTGACTGCGGTGTACGGCGCGCCGTTGGCCCCTGTCGAGACACCGCATGAACCCTGCGCAATCGTTGTCCCAAACTGCCCCAAACCGCTGCGGTGAGACACCTGAAACACCTGTACAGCGCACACTGAACACACCACGCATCATTCTCGCCGACGACCATCCCGTGGTGCTGATGGGCGCTGAAATGGCCCTGTGCCACCCCTCCAGCCAGGGGTTCGCGGTTGTCGCCCAGGCCAACAGCGCCGATGAGCTGATTGACCGCCTGCAACGCACACCCTGTGACATCCTGATCAGCGACTACGCAATGCCCTATGGGGACTTTCCCGATGGCCTGGCGTTGATGGGTTATGTGAGACGCCACTTCGGACATGTGCGCTTGATCGTCATGACCATGCTGCGCAATCCGTCCCTATTGCAGGCGTTGCTCAACCAGGGCGCCTGCGCACTGTTCGATAAACGTAGCCCGTTGAGTGAACTCAGGCACGCGGTACAGAGCGTGGCCAGGGGGCGTCGCCATCTCTGCCCGACGTTCGCCAGGATTCTCGAGGCCCAGGCCTTGCCGGCATCCACTACCGACGCACCGTTGGTGAGCCTGTCAGAACGGGAACTGGAAGTGGTGCGCTTGTTTGTTCAAGGCCTGTCCGGCCGGCAGATCGCCGCACAGTTGAACCGCAGCGAAAAAACCATCAGCCGACAAAAACGCACCGCCATGGACAAGTTGGGACTTGTGCATGACGGTGGGTTGGTGGAGTTTGCGCGGGTGAGTGGATTACGTCCGTGAATGATCACGGACGTATTTCCCCACCGTTTGACTCATGGGTTGCAGCAAGGCTCACTTAATCACGACCAGTCTGCTTTTTTACTGTTTTTCTTTGAGTCAAAAACATTACTTCTAACCTTCCCAACGCTCACAGTGGTGGGTTCAACCCCTCCGCGTTTCTGGTAATCCTCTCTTTGAAATACATTCATTTTCCTCCATTCCTTTGTGGAAACTGGTTCCGGGGGCTCTGGTGTCGGCCTTGACTGGGCCTGCGCCGCAACCTGTTGTGGAGCGCTTCGTGGGGCCTGCTGCTCTGGGTGACGTCGGGCGCTGCTCTGCTGCTGTTGCATGACCGCGTGCCCGGGTGCAGCGCTTCGCGAACTGCTACCAGGCGCTTCTGCGGACGTTGCCCCCTGCTCAATTTTTGCGTTGGCGGCGGCGCGGCGATCCCAACGTCCTTGATCCGCCGCAATCTTGCGTTGGAATGTATTCGGCTCTTTTGTCACAGGTGCCGACGAAGGCTGAACCTGACGGGGAGCCAAAGATGCCCGAGGAATCCAAGGCGTAGGTGCCGGACGACGATACATATGCCCACTGTCATCTGCATTCATAATTGGCTCCCCGCCACAATACGCATACGGATTCAGCCCCCCCGCCCCAAACGGACTCCAACTATCCGGGCAATGAAACCGCATCAAACTCGGGCTGTACGCGCGATAACCATTGCCCAACAGATACACCCCGTTTTGCGTTTCCCGTAATACTCCGTTGTACGCCAATGCTGTTGCCACTGGCTGTTCGGCACTTTGGTTTCCATAGGCCGAATACGCGAGGGTATTGGTTGTGCCAGCGCTGACTTCATTGAATACCGTGCTTTTGAAATCACTGGCCAGCAATAGGGACTTTGGGTCAGCACCTGCCTGGTGCTCGGCGAGCACGACTCCATCCGCTCGCACGAAGGTGCTGCTCTTGGCACCTTGAATCCGGTTCGCCAGTTCGCCGTCGCGGTAAAAACGTTGCTCTGGTCCTTCTCCACCCTCCAGGCTGGTGAGGGTGTCCAGCGGATCGTATCCGAGGCCGCTGGGCGGCTCACCCGGCAGGCCGCTGATTTCGGTCAAGCGACCCAGGGCGTCGTACTTCAGGACGCGCTGCTCTTCGTCACAGATCAAATGTCCATCGGCGTCATACGCAAGCAGGATCACGGCAGGGTAAGGGCTACCCGCGTCATTCTCGACCTTGGTCAACTGCGCAGGGTCCTGTTTATTTTCGTAGCTGTAAGTCGCGCGATTGATTACACCATCCGCCGAGGTCGTGGTCACCGAGAGGAGGTTGTCCAGGGCATCGAATCTGAATACCTGCCGCGCGATGGCCTTGCCATAAGGATCGACCGGCGGTTGGCTGCCCTTGCACGTGTAGAGTATGAGCCGACCACGTGGGTCATAACCATATGTCTCGTCGCGCAACGGTACATCGCCCTCGCTTAACGTCCTCTGGACCAGTGCGTCGACTGCGTTGTAAACCTGGGTCAGCTGTTGCTCGGTACCATTGAGATCAAAGATCCGTTTGATCTCGCGACCAAATTCGTCGTACTGCAGGCTGATCGTTACCTGCTGTCCGCTGGCAGTGTCCTCGGTGCATATTGTCGCGACCTGTCCCAGATCGTCGTAAGTAAAGTCCGAGCGGGTCTCGCCCAACTGCGTAAACGTCAGTCGCCCCGCATCGTCATATTCGTAACGCTGGACCTGCTCAAGCACATCGGTATAACTCAACAGCCGGCCCTGGCGGCTGTAGTCGTAGTGCATGGTATAGGGCTTACCACTCTGGTCACGCTGCTCGCTCTTCAGCTCGCCCGTGGAGAAGTATTGGCGCTTGAGCTTCAGGCCCTGTTCCTCGCAACTGACTAGGCGAGCATTTTGCTTGTCATAGACATAATCCGCGGTGACTGCGCCGGGCAACTGTCGGCGCATCGGCTCCTCGCTCAACTGAGGGTTGTACTTATAGCTGATCAGTTGCTGGCTAGCCGTAGTCACCGTGTCGGGCTGAGTCAGGCCGGGAAGATAACTGAAGACTTGAGTCCGCCCACCCGTGGTGGCCTCTTTCATCCGCCCTATGCCATCAAACGCCTGCGTGCCTAGTACGGCACCATTGACACTGATTTCAATCGGCAAGTCTTCGGCGCTGTGCTGGAAATAGCTACGTCGAACTACCGCCCCGCCGGGAAGCGTGTTGCTGGTCATCCGGCCAAAACCATCGTAGGTGTATTG
The DNA here is from genome assembly GCF_949767245.1 of Pseudomonas sp. IT-P176. Classification (NCBI taxonomy): domain Bacteria; kingdom Pseudomonadati; phylum Pseudomonadota; class Gammaproteobacteria; order Pseudomonadales; family Pseudomonadaceae; genus Pseudomonas; species Pseudomonas sp. IT-P176. The sequence goes on along the minus strand of NZ_CATKPN010000112.1, from coordinate 91,566 downwards.
AGTCTTGGCTGCACGAGCATCGACTTCCAGGACGGTCTGCCCAAGACCGTCGTAGCCAAATTGATGCAGGCTTATGGCGGTACCCGCGGCATCGAAACGCTCGATGTGCGCCGGTTTTTCGAAAAGATTCAAGTAAGTAACGATCACGCCAGTCTTCAGCGACTCTGTGCCGGTCCCTTGCCGCCAGCTGCGCTGGATCGGCCCCTTCCAATCAGCAGTACCAATCGGGTCAGTCTGCTCATGGACTTGCACGCCGTCCGGGCCGGTCACGCAACACTGCGAGCCCCAAGAGTCATAGTCAAACTTACTGATCAAGGGCATTTGCTCCTCGCCCCTCCACTCCAACTCGGTTTCCTCAGTCAGGTGCCCCAGCGCGTCATAGCTCGCCGACCAGGTTGGACGGTATTCATCGGCCCGAATGGGGCTGTCGGCATTCTGCCGTTCTTCTTTGATCGCCCGATTGAGCCCGTCGAAGAATGTGCGGGTCGTGACCTTCTTGACATCCGTGACCTCCTGCTGGGCTTTCTGTCCATCCAGCGATGTCAGGTAGTAGGTGTAAGTCCGTGTGGCTTTAAACTCTTCATTATCCGGAGAAACCGTTTCACTGATGACCCGCTGCAACTGGTCGTACTCACTGCGAATTTTCACACCGTTATCGTCGTAACTCACCAACGACTGGCCGTGGATCAATGAGTCTTCTCGGGTAGTTACCTTCTGTACATGCTCGGTGTCACTATGATCGAAGCCGGTGAGGGTTTCGACGGTTTCCAGCACCTGTTCACCGGCGAGCGCGCTTTTGAGCGTGCCATAGGTGTACTCGGTGGTAGTGCCTTTGCCATTGAGCATCATGCACTGACTTGCAGGACGGCCGTGCTGGAACGGGTCTTTCGGCTGATTGTTGTAGGTGAACAGCGTCTGTAGCAACTCGACTTCGCTGCTGCCGTCAACCTGCTGCAGCGTCTCGCTTTCGCTGGTCAACCACTGTTTGAGTCCACTGCCATCCAGTGGATCCAGCGCTGTGTAGCGAACGTGGGTGCGCAGTGTCAGTGCACCTGCCTGGCCTTGTGGTGAGGGGACTACGGTGCTGTCCTTGCGGTTGCGGATAAAACCTTGCGGGTCGGCCGGGCAGCCATCGCTGGCCTCTTTGGGGTAGTAGGTGTGAACAGTCTTGACGCCGCTGGGGTCGACTTCCTCAATCAGGTTACCGTTTTCGTCAAATGCGCTGGACGCGACTTCTGCACGGTATCGGGTCGAGTCTCCTTCTATCTCCCAACTGGTCTTGGTCGCTTTGGGCATCTGAAACTGGGGTACCTGGCGCTCGAAGGGAATGTCTTCGGCGTAATAGGTGGTCGCCTCCCGAATCACACAAAGATCCTGGGTGGTTTTTTCTTCGGTCAATAAATGAAAACGGTTGTAGGTGCGATCGACCCAACGCACGGCTTTATCGCTGACAGTCTGGGTGGAGGTACTGCCGTACTCGTAGGTGTGAGCGACCGTATACAAGGGGTCCATCCCCTCTTCCCAACTGACCGTCTCCCCCGCCCCCAGGAAGTTTTTCGCCGTATACGTGTAGTTGACCTCCACCATCGGCTGTTCGGAGCCTGGGTAGGTGCGGTGGCGGGTCACCCGTGGCAGGTTGGGCCGGGTAACGCCCCCTGGATAGGGGTGCCCCCCGTCCTCGTACACAATGGTTTCACTGCCACCGACGGGGGTCTTGACCCCGTGCAGGCAGAGAATCCCGCGGATCGGCCCAGTGCCGTAATCAAAACGCCAGGAAGCGGCGTCGGCGGTGGGCAATACGATGGCGGTGACCCAGCCGCTGCCATTCAATGTCATTTGATAACGTGCCAGCGGTTTGCCGCTGCCATCGTTGTCGGGTTTTATCAGTATCTCGACGGAATAATCTTCGCGATTGATCCGCAGCAATTCGCCTTGGGCATCACTGACCGACTGCAAGCGCTGGCCGCCCCGAAAGGCCGCATACGTCAAACTGATGCTGTGGCCTGAAGGTGCGTAGATTCGGGTGGGCAATGCCACCCGATCATCGCTGCTGCCGCCGACGGTGAGTTCCTCGATCAACCCGGACTTGTGCACCACGCGGTAGGTGCCGTCCTGGTTGTTGTAGAAATGGAAACTGTCGAGTTTCTTTTCCTTGATGGCCGGCTCGGGGCCGCTGCCAGTGACCTTGAAAGTCTCCCCGGTGCTCAGGGCCAGGATGCTGTTGTGGGGGGTGAACTGACTCAGGTTGAGGTTCCAGCCAAGACCAAAACCGGAATCCAGGATATTGATCGGATTGAAGTTCAGGTTGAACAGAAAATCCGGCCCGCAAAGCCAGTTGCTCTTAATCTCGGGAAAATCGAGGGAGACCGTATATTGCCCGGTACGAGGATCAACGCCCCCTTGCAAGTAACTCATGAAAGTAAATGCTTGAGAATGCACAGCCCTGGACGTGGTCATTTCTTACACCTATCTATAGTTGAGCACGGTAATAGCAGGCACTAAAAAACTGCACGACATTCATCTCAGTGCCTGCCATTTCAATGAGCGATGTTATTGAGGCGAAAACACCAGCCTATTGCGGCTGTCCGCAAGGTGAGATGCATCGAATCTAACTTGCAGTCGATGGCGATTACCGTCAACATCCAACAGCACGAAGATAACCCCAGGATCCAGGAGCTTCCGATAAAGCCGATGTACATCCCCCCCTGCCATACCGTCATACCAAAACTTCATATCATCGGTACGATGCAAACTGACGATCAACTCACCCGGAGAAGGTTTGGCACCTCCTTCAAAGGAGGACTTCAGCACCTTGCCGACCTCCTTGAAAAGATTTCTTAAATAGAGATCGAAAGACAAACCTTCCGGAGCGAGAGAGTCACTATTCAGGTAGTTCGCGGGGTTGAACGAATAACCGGTATAGCTGAAATATGTTTCATCCAGAAGTTCACTTTCCCACTGCATCGACGAGACATTTTTCTCAATCAGCAGCGTGGCAAACTCTACGGGGTAAGTGCTCAGCCGCCGATAACTCAGACGCCAATAATCAGTGGATTGCCGATAGTAACTGAACACATCCCGATTCGGGTTGTTCGGGTCGTCTGGCTCATCATGACCATACTCATCCTGGTAAACACGCTCACGCTCAAGCCGGTAATCCGCTGCCGTCGGCGCAGTAGGTCGAACCCCATGTACCGTGACTTCGAAGTTTTCGATAGGCTTGTCATTCGAACTCCAGGTCGAACCATTGCTGCGAAATCGAGCGAAAAAAGTCCGGCTGCTGTCAAAGGCCATATGCACATAGAGTTCGCGATAGCGTGTTCCGTTGTTCATCGCTTCGGGCAATGGCAACACAGGCGTATGTGCTGCCGAGGGGGAATAGAACCTGAATCGGTTCCTTTTTTTGTTCGCCGCCCACTGAATAATGCTCCCGTGTTCGATGCCTTCCTGAGCAACAGGAATGAATGGAACCTCTGCCCCCGTCAGCTTGTCAACCAACCTCAACGTCGCCAGGTCCGCATCACTGACCGGAACATAAAAGTCACGCCCATCGATCCTGATCGGGTTTGTCTGGACCGTGACAACCAAGGGGATTTGTTGACGCCCGTTAGCGTAGCACCTGTCCACTTCACCATTTACGGCGATGGTAAACTTACCAAGCTCTACCCAACGCAACTCATCTTCCTCTCGTTCAGAGAGCTGGATGATGCTGTAACCACGGCGCCGGACAGGCCCGACGCCATCGTAAACAATGTCACACTTGACCACGCTGATCCGCGAAGTCAACGTCTCCGGGGGAGTGAACAACCCCTCAGCGCTCACCGTTCCCCCACCGATAACGCTCCACTGACAATCCTCAGGCACATAATCCTCAGCCCGCAGTTGAACCGAATCCGACAGGCTGGCTGTAGTGAAAAACGGTGGGTCAACGTTGAGAATGTGCCCCGTACCCAGCAAGACAATCGTCGCTTCAATCACCTCATTATTGCTTTTATCCCGGACGTTGATTCTGAGCACTTGAAGGGGTTCAGTCTGTGTCGCCGGTGGGGTGTAAACCGCGTGGTTATTGTCAATGACGGCCAGAGTGCCTTGAGACGGCGACAGAGTGGGCCAGATCAGCTCCGCCCCGGTCACGGTGGTCACCCTCAGTGAAATCTTTTCAACATTGGGGCCCACCCCGCTCGCACAGACCCTCGGGGAGATGCTCATGCTTTCGAAAATCCCAAGCACCATCGCCGAGCTCGTATGCTGACGCCCCTCCAGGGTATAGGACGCCGTCACAATCACTGGCTGGCGCTCCTTACCCATCTTTGATTGGCTCAGGGCTGTGTACACACCTCCGGTTGGCGTAATACTGCCCACCGAAAGCGGACTGATGGGGTTACTGACACTCCAGTTGGCCCTGACCGTTGTACCGTTGCTCTTGCGCGCGGTGAATGGTTGAGTCCTGCCGCCCCTGATACTGACGAACGCTGGCTCGATCGCGACATGATCTTCTGCTGGCTTGATGTTGCCCAACACCAGCATGTCCGAGGGAACATGCCGCCCTCCCGTAGTCTCGATAAAAATATTTTCACCCGGAAACAGCAGGTTCTTGAGCACATCCAGTTGTGTCTCATCGACCAGCTCAACCCACTGTTTGTTCACCACCAGTGACGCTGAGTAGAGTGCCTGGCCCGCAGCCTTGTCGTCCGGAATCAGATAGGGAAAATTACTGCCCTCAGTCGGCAGACCCTGCCCATTCTCATCACGGGCTTTCACCCGGATGAACACCAGTACAGCGCCATCACCCTGATTGCTCGCCCCCGGCTCGCCAGAGCCAGGCGCTTTTTGCGTCCGGATGTAGAAACCTGTTGGACTCAGGGGGTTGTAACCACTGAAGTCAAACAGACCCAGTTCGAATAGCCGTCGGTCATCTGGCAGTGCGGCCAGGTAGGTTTGAATGAATTCCGCGACCTTCTTCTGGACCCCAGGCAGGCTACCCAGATTGCATTTCAGATTGGGGTCGCTGGCCAGGTCAAGCGTCACCCTGCCGCGCTTATCGACTTCGCCTTCAACCGAAGTCAGATCAATCTGCATCTCGACCTTGAAGCCCATGTCTTCGGCAATGCTGAAGCTGGACAATAAATGGGGCACCCCGGTCACCGGATAACTCATGGCGGTGTAGGTTCCGCCCACCAGGTTCATGGTCAAGGTGACCCTGGACATATCCAGCGATGCCGAAGCAAACGACAGCACCGGCTTGCCCAGTAACAGCGAATCCAGCGCCACGGATTCGGTTTGATCCGGGGTCACGTACAACAGACCGCTCATTGGTGGTATGAAGCGAGACTCGTTCAACCAGGAAAGGTACTGCTCTTCGAGCAGCCGATTGAGTTGGGTGCGGCCGAATGCCGCCACCGCCCCCCAGCCAAGGACCACTGACCCTCCTCTCATACGTTGCAACAAACTTTCCAGAGAATGACCTGACATGATGGAACTCCCAACTGTTAGTGAGCGAAGACCGGCTCGTCATCCGCGCTTAACATCTGCATAGCCTCTGACACACTCACCAGCGGTATTGGCAAGAGGATAAAACCGTCATCCGAGGGTCGACCGGGTCTGAGCGGGGGAATGTGGGCGATGACAATGGCAAACTTGTGCAACCCCATGGGGTCGATGGTGTACACCCCCGTCGCCGGGTCAACCCGACCTGAACCGTCCAGCAACGACCATCTAATGCCTTCATCGGGGTCAACGGGCGTGTTGCCAAAGTAGGCCTTGAGTTGGACCTGGTTCGGCGGCAGGCCAGCGCTGGTATCGATCAATACGTTCAAGCTCGCCTGCTCGTGCAGCACCAGGACCGTGGAGGTTTCCGTCTTCTGGTCACGTGGATTGGTCACGATGATGTGATCGAGGCTGAACACCTGGTCCACCACCCTGGGCCCGGGATAGTAAGTGTGATCGCCGCCCTCTTTGGTGCTTGGCACCACCACGGCACCCGAACTCGGGTCGGCGATATTCCATTGCAGTACCTCATATCCCCTGCTACCGCCCGAGACCTCGCGACCGCCCGGATCACCCGCGCCGACAACCTGAACCAGCGGATTGATAGCCAGGTCGTAGCGCAGTACGGTGACCAATGCGGAACTGGTTTGGCCACCGGCCGTTGCAATCACCCTGACTCGTATGTAGTCGCCCTCGAAATCACCGGCTCTGGGTGCCGTGTAGACGCCTGATGTTTCGTTGATACTGCCGAGCTTGCCGTTACTGCCGGGAACACTCTCCACCTTCCAAACCACATTAGTAGTGAGTTTAGGCAGGGTCTCGAAGTAGAAGGTGTCACTGCGGCCGAGAACAGGTTCCAGGTTGTTGAGGGTGAAACCCGTCAGCGTTGGACCGACATGGCCAAATATTGCGAAATCATAGACAAAATGCGCACTGGTTGGTTGCACTGAGTTTTTGCCACGAAACAATAAACTGTTGAGCATTAGCACATTGATGTCGCTTACAGGAAGGGCAAAATCCTTCACCATATCTTTTAAAAAGTCATCCACCCAGCGCCTGTACTCAAGCTCCATTAAGTTTCTATGGTGAGCCGGCATCGGAATTTGCCGTAATTCGACAGTAGATTCTCCTACTCCTTGCGGATTCATTGAAAATTCAATTTCGAATGACTTAGGGTTGACTCCTACGGTATACATACCTGAAGCTTGCCAAGTGGTGGGTACCGAATAAGCTTTACCTGAGATTATTAAGGGTTGTGATTGGTTTTCTGAGGACCAGATAAAATATATAAATCTGTCCCCACCAACTGGCTGAACATATGTGCGAGAGGTTAAAGAACTGGAGCCCCGCCCCGGAATGTCCGCACTAATTTCAGGGCAAACATAGGAGACTCCTTCAATCGTTTTACTATACTCTTTACTCACGACCCGACGCCCAGAGGCAACATGAATCCCGCGAACAACTGTACTGCCAGGCCCGTCCATCTCAACAAAATACTCTAACAGCGCACTGTTGGATATTTTTCCCAGCCCAGCAACAATTACACTTTTGTGAAAAAATCTATGCCCTAACAGCAGGGTCGCCGAGTGCCCATCCGGTAGCAAATACCTTAGATCACTATTCCTCGCAGGTAGTTCCCCATTAAGCTCCCCTTCCATCGCAACAAATAATACAACCGCCCCTTCTTCATTGTCTTCGTTTGGACCAAGCGTCGCTCCGGCGCCTCTTTTATTATGGGTACGAACCAAGAAGCGCACTGGCTTAAGCAAATGATCTTTATCAATTACTAATTCATTCAAGACGTACGTTTTTTGTGAGGCTGGCAACTGATTGAATCGCGCTTTGAAACGCTCGCCGGTGAGCTTGCCCAAGTGCTCGGTTTCAGCGTAAGTCATTCGGTAGTTCTGACCATCCGCCAAATTCAGCGAGACGCCCCCCTGCTTATCGACTGTTCCAGGGGTGGCCTTTAGGTCGATATCAGTATGAAGTGTCGGTCCATCCATCGGCCCCCACAGAGCAACTTTTGTAACAGTCCAAGCCGGTGCACCCGTGGGCTTTTCGAACGTCAGATGCGTTCCCCCTAAGACTTTCATACGCAACCTCACCCAAGAATTCTCCAAGTTTGAATTAATGAATGATAGGCGCGGAGAATCCATTACATAATTGGCCAGGTACTCTCTATGGGTCGAAGTCTGATTATCCTCGAGCAGTTCGGTAATCGGCATCATATAGTTATTGGTACTGAACCGACTGATGTATTCCTGCAAAAGCACCGTATTGGTCTTCTCCCTATCGTAGGCCAGGATGGCGCTCCAACCGCGCGTCTGGGGTTCAGCTCGCAGCCATTCCACCATATCTTTTACTGAGTTATTACTCATGACAAATATCCTTCTTGATCAGTTAACGAATCACTTACCTCAACTATCAATTCAAGCGGCAAGCTTGAGATTGCCATCTTTAAACGGCCAGTACGTCTCACCGCCATCGAAACTAACGCTGGTCTCAAGGGTGAAGTTCTCATTGAGTCTTAGTGTCTGCAAAAAACTTCGAGACAAGAGCGCCTTGATCGGATCGCTGTTAAATAAGGAACTCGACATGATGTTGCTCCAAGAATTACTCGGCGCTGAGCGCCATTTGATCCGTGGTTAACATGCCAATCGCATCCGGCACGGCGTACAGCGGGATGGGCAAGATGATAAAACCGTCATCCGATGGCCGCCCTCTTACCCCCGGAATGTGGGCGGTGACTACAGCAAACTTGTGCGCACCGAAAGGGTCGACCGTGAACACACCGGTCTTGGGGTCCACACGACCTGAACCTGCGAACACGGCCCAACTCAGGTCTTCCTCCTCGGGATCAATCACATAATCGCCAATGGCCGCCTGAAGCCTGACCTGATTCGCCGGCCCGCCCGATCCTGGCAGGATGGTGATTGTCATGTTCGGCTGTTGGTGCAACACCAGCGCAACGGATTGTTCAGTTTTCTGGTTGCGCGGATTGGTCACGATGATCTGATCCAGGCTGAACACCAGATTCCTGTCATCAGACCTGGGCCCGGGATAATAGGTGTGATCGCCCCCCTCCTTGATGCTCGGCTTTACCTCCGCCCCCGTGCTCGGATCCCCGACAGACCAATCCAGCACATTGCTGTTCAATGCTCCGGCCGACACCTCGCGACCGGCAGCATCCCCAGCACCAACGACCTGCACCAGCGGGTTGATCGCCATGTCATAGCGCAGCACGGTGACCAGCGCGGAGCTGCTGTTGCCACCGGCCGTTGCAATCACCCTGACTCGCATGTAGTCGCCCTCGAAATCACCGGCTCCGGGTGCCGTGTAGACGCCTTTAGGGTTGATACTGCCGAGCTTGCCGTTACTGCCGGGAACACTCTCCACCTTCCAATCCACATTAGTAGTGAGTTTAGGCAGGGTCTCGAAGTAGAAGGTGTCATTGCGGCCGAGAACAGGTTCCAGGTTGTTCAGGGTGAAGGCGGTCAGGGTGGGGCCGACTTGGCCGAAAATGGCGAGATCATGGAGAAAATTGACGTGTTGTGGTTGAACTCGATTTTTTCCACGGAACAACAAGCTATTGAGCATCAACACATTGATGTTGCCTGTGACTGTCGTATAATCTTTGACGGCATCAGCGAAGTAATTTTCAAGCCACGAAGCATATGCAGACGTTACTCGTGACAAATGCGCAGGCGGTATCAGTGACTGATTCGAAAGATCAAAATCCAACTCTAACGTTTGCGCTCCCTCGGGATACGTGAACACCAGATCCATTGTTGCAGGATCAACCGCCAAATCTAACGCCGTCTGAAAGTGAAAGCCTGTATAAGCATGTATACTATACACACCATCACCGGACTCAGACACTTCAATAAATTGAAGCTGTCTCTTTTTCATCCATTGAACGACTAAACGCCTGCGAACACCATGAGTTGGATCTACAACCTGAAAACCTTTAAACCAACTTGTACCACCTGGAGGATCGAGAGAAAAATTGAAGCCCGTGCTTATATAGTTGCGATTATCAATTTTCAATCTTTTAGTGCTATGAACAGTTCGCGCCCCGGTAGTTGCGTAAGCAGCACGAATTGACTTCCCCCCGACCTCCATCTCATACTCATACTGAAAAGAATCCTGATTCAACAACCTCCTCATTCCGGAAACAATTACCTTATCGTAGAAATAACGATGCCCCAGCAACAGAGTGGCCGAAAGCCCATCCGGTAGTAAATACTTCAAGTCACTGTTGATCGCAGGCCGCTCACCATCACTTTGCCCTTCCATTGTCACAAACAACAGCACAGCGCCTTCTTCTTCGTTTTCATTGGCGGCCAGCGTGGCTCCGCTGCCCTTTTTATTATGGGTCCTGACTAAAAAGCGCACGGGTTTTAATAACTGATCCTGATCAATCGTGATTTCATTCAATACAAAGTTTTTTTGCGACTCTGGCAACTTACTGAAGTATGCACACAAGCGCTCACCGGTAACCGTCGCCAAGTGCTCGGTTTCCGCGTAAGTCATCCGATAGTTCCTCCCCTCCGCAATATTCAGCGAGACCGTACCCTGCCTACCGACGTCCCCCTGAGTGGCCTTGAGATCAATATCATATTCCAGGGTTGGCCCATCTATCGGCCCCCACAATGCCACTTTAGTCACTCTCCAGGCCGGCGCACCCATTGGCCGTTCAAAGACCATGTGCGTGCCTCCCATGACTTTCTGGCGTGAGCGCGCCTTGGAGTCTTCCAGGTTTGAATCAATAAACGACAGGCGCGGAGCATCCATCACGTAATCGACCAGGTACTCTCGATGCGTCGGCGTCTCATTATCCGCGAGCAATTCGGTAATGGGCTTTAGATAGTCACCCGTGCTGAACCGATTGATATATTCCTGCAACAGCACCGTGTTGGTCTTCGTCCGGTCAAAGGCCAAAATAGCGTTCCAGCCACGGGTACGCGGCTCGACAGCCAACCATTTATACATGTCATCCAGCGAGTTATTGCTCATGGTAGATATCCGTCCAATTGGTTTGATAGGCACCCATGCCCAGTATCGATTCACGTAGTAAGCTTGAGATTGCCATCCTTAAACGGCCAGTAAGTCTCACCGCCATCGAAACTAACACTGGCCTCAAGGGTGAAGTTCTCATTGAGTCTTAGTGTCTGCAAAAAACTTTTAGGCAAGTTCGCCTTGATCGGATCGCTGATAAATTCGGCCGGCGTAACAGGTAGCGCATTACGCACTATTATCGAAGTCGAGCCACCGCCTGCAGCTTTCGTCCCCCTGGCGACGATTTTCAGCAACTGCCCTACAGCCTTGAATGGCCACCGGCCCACCGTCAGTTCCGCTCCCGCTGCCGGCACGTTGACCAATCGCAGTGTTTCAGTACCCTTAGCCTGGCTGCATTGCGTGTCTGGGTATCTCTCTTTCGGTAACGGCTTGATCAACAGGTTGAACTTGATGGAGTCCTCGCCCTTTTCCTGCCCCGGTTGCGTCACGCGATAGAACACTGTAAAACGCGCGCTTTCGCTGTCCGACATGTTCGCGGCAATCGCCGTGTGAGGAATGAAATAACGCCTGCCCGTCCCGCCCACGGGGCTCGGCGCGATGTGCTGCCCACTGTTGGGATGACCAAACCAATGCATCTCAACCTTGCCGGAGCCCGTCTCGGCCTCTGACGGAACATTGACGTAGGCACCATAGATATCGGCCAGCAGGTCACCGCGCAACGCTCCGCTGGCGGTGGCGTTCTCGACACTGGGCGCTGGCAAATTCAACGGCTTGCTGATGTCCAATGACAATGACTCGCTTGACTCCGCGGTACCGGCCCGTGCGTACTGATAACTGAGCGCCACCCGAGCGCCGTTATTGGCCAGCAGCCATTGGGATTCAACATGAAGCTCGATCAGGCCACGGTCGAGGATCGAACGATCGATTCTCAACGACTTGATGACACTTCTGTCTGCCCGACTGCCTGTCCAATAAACGATCAACCAGTCGCCTTGCTGTATACCTGCATACGAAGGGTCGATGCGCAGAGTGAGGCCATCGGGGTAATACCCCGGATTTATCGGGCCACCGGAATAGTCGTTGATCTCGATAGCCGGCAACCGAACGGAGTCGGGCTTTTCGATCCGCAGGGTCTGGCGCTCGGACTCACCAGGATCACCCACGCCATTGGCATACCGAATGCTGTAGCTGACGTCGGCGTGCCCGCCCTCGATGATGATCACTTCGATTTGAGGCACCATGAATTTTAATGGCTGCCCCAGGTGTTCGGCTGTGAGTATTATCGTTTCACTGTGTGGAAACTCAGGTGTACCCGCGTAGTACCCCTGCCAGGTGAAGGTGACCCGGTCACCGACGCTCATGGCCCCATAGGGCGGCACGACCGCAGTGGCACCGGCATTGCCAATGGCATCGGGATCAAGCGCAAGCCCATGTGATTCCTTGATCTGCGCCACGGGCAACGTTTCAAGGCGCGCAGGTCGTTTACCGACATAGCAGAATTTGCGCCGCGACTCTGGCCCTCGAATGTTCGGGTCATTGATATTGGCGACTGAGTAGGAAAGGAATGCCCAGCCTTGATTCAACATCGCGAGCACATAGCTGGGGATGTCCACCGGCATCCCGCGCTCGACGGTATACCCCCCCCCCTCCGTCACATCCACTCTCGCGTTAATGTGGTCAGCCGTTTCGCCCAGGGCGCCACATCCTAGCCAGTTGGGCCAAATCACATGCCGACCGACTGCAATACCGGGGTACTTTACGTACGTGCGCAGGGCGTTGTCTCCCAACTCATCCAGATCGATCCAGTCGCCATCCTTAAGGTCGGGGATCGTCGGAAAAGGGTTTAAATCTGCCATTTTTTTAACCCCGTCTGATAGTTGATAATCCGTCTGCTCTGATCTGAGCTAAAAACGAATTTAGTGATGGAGTACTTTTACGCCAGGACCACGCCCCCGACCACTAGCAGAACTGCTAGGTTGCCAAATGCATAATCACTGATAGGGTTAATGGGTTTTCTGCTTGGGCCGGCATTGCACTGGCGATCTATGCAACATGAGAAATCTTCCAAACCTATGCCCAACACCCACTTCTGTCCACTAGCAGATCTGCTAGTTTTGCACTCGACATTCAACTGATAACATTTAATCCGGGACTCTTTCTCTGCCACATCCTTACATGAGGTAAAGATCAATGGACTACTTCAAAGTAGCTGCCTATGGACTGCTGATCTGTAGCCAACTTACCTATGTTGGATTTACATTAGCCGAAACACCCACCGCCAGCGATCGTAGAGGTACGATCGGGATCATGGACAAAGACAAGCATCAGTGTTTCATTCCCGTTCCCGCAGCGGGAAAGTTCGTACTATATGACTTTACCGCCTCAAACTCGCCTTGCGCAAACGACACTGCCCGGGATATCGAATTCAATGAAATCCCTTCCGCAACGACAATAGTGCTTGCAGACAGCCCCTCCTGCAACATCAGGGACCCGCGGGAAAACTTCTGGTTCACGCTCAAAACAATTAAAAAATCAACAACTACAGCCTACATAGAGCTTGAGTACTTCAAAAGTTACGTCAGCGGCGCTATCGTCCGGCCTGGATTACTACTCACAGACCGCTGGCTTAAACCGGGACACGAGATAGTGCGAGATAGACTTTCATGCGTTAGGATCAGCACATCCGCGGCACCACCCTCATCGGTGACAGAAACCTCCGCAGCGCCACTGCATTGAAATTCTAGTTCATGGGCTTTCTGCTTGAGCCGGTATTGCACTTGTGATCTATGCGCCATGAGAAATTCTCCAACCCTATGCCCAATACCCACGCCTGTCCACTAACAGTTCTGCTAGTTTTGCGCTCGACATTCAACTGATAACATTTAATTCGGGACTCTTCCTCTGCCGCGACTTTACATGAGGTAAAGATCAATGGACTACTTCAAAGTAGCTGCCTATGGACTGGCGATCTGTAGCCAACTTACCTATGCTGGATTTACATTAGCCGAAACACCCACCGCCAGCGATCGTAGAGGTACGATCGGGATCATGGACAAAGACAAGCATCAGTGTTTCATTCCCGTTCCCGAAGCGGGACAGACCGTAGTTTATCCCTTGTCCATAACCTCGCCTTGCGAAAGCAACACTGCCCGGGATATCGAATTTAATGAAATCCCTTCCGCAACGACAATACTGCTTACAGACAGTCCGTTCTGTAACACCAACGACCTGGAGGAAAACTTCTGGTTCAGGTTCAAAACAATTAAAAAATCAACAACCACAGACTACATAGAGCTTGAGTACTTCAAAAGCTATGTCCCCGGATCCATCGTCCGGCCGGGATTAGTACTCACAGACCGCTGGCTTAAACCGGGACACGAGATAGTGAGAGATAGACTTTCATGCATTGCCATCAGCACATCCGCAGCCCCACCCTCATCGGTGACAGAAACCTCCGCAGTACCTGCACAGCCTTGATGCCCTGAACCCTGTTCGAATCTCGAGCTCAAGAGTAACTGGCTCTGCGACACTGCCACTGCATTGAAGTTCTGGTTCATGGGCTTTCTGCTTGGGCCGGTATTACACTTGCGATCTATGCACCATGAGAAATCCTCCAACCCTATGCCCAATACCCACACCTGTCCACTAACAGATCTGCTAGTTTTGCACTCGACATTCAACTGATAACATTTAATTCGGGACTCTTTCTCTGGCGCGACCTTACATGAGGTAAAGATCAATGGACCACTTCAAAGCAACTGCCTATGGACTGCTGATCTGTAGCCAACTTACCTATGCGGGATTTACATTAGCTGAAACGCCCCCCCCCAGCGATCGCAGGGGTACGATTGTGATCATGGACAAAGACAAATTTCAGTGCGCTCTTCCCGTTCCAGAAGCGGGAAACACCATAGCTTATAACTTCATGGACTCAAAATCGCCCTGCAAAAACGACACTGCCCGGGATATCGAATTCAATGAAATCCCTTCCGCAACTGTAATAACGCTTACCGACAGCCCTACCTGCGTCAACAACGGCGAAAGTTTTATTTTCCAATTTAAAACAACTAAAAAATCAACAACTACAGACTACATAGAACTTGAATACTTCAAAAGCTATGTCCGCGGAGCCATCGTCCGACCGGGATTACAACTCATCCTCAGATTTGTTAACAGCGAAGGAATAATACGAGATAGGCTTTCTTGCGTACGAATCACGACATCCGCAGCACCGCCCTCATCGGTGACAGAAACCTCCGCAGTACCTGCACAACCTTGATGCCCTGAACCCTGCTCGAATCTCGGGCACTGTTTATTCCGGAGACCAAACAACATGACCACGTCCAGTTCTGTGCATTCACAAGCGTTCAGTTTCATGAGTTTCCTGCAAAACGGTGTTGACCCGCGCACCGGACAATACACGGTGTCCGTCAGTCTTCCCGAGCTCAAGAGTAACTGGCTCTGCGGCCCTGCCGCGGCATTGAGCCTGAGCTTCAATCCGATCAATATCCTGGATTCCGGTTTTGGTCTTGGCTGGAACCTCAACCTGAGTCAGTTCACCCCCCACAACAGCATCCTGGCCCTGAGCACCGGCGAGACCTTCAAGGTCACCGGCAGCGGCACCGAACCGGCCATCAAGGAAAAGAAACTCGACAGTTTCCATTTCTATAACAACCAGGACGGCACCTACCGCGTGGTGCACAAGTCCGGGTTGATCGAGGACCTCACCGTCGGCGGCAGCAGCGATGATCGGGTGGCATTGCCCACCCGGATCTACGCGCCCTCCGGCCACAGCATCAGTTTGACGTACGCGGACTTTCGGGGCGGCCAGCGCTTGCAGTCGGTCAGTGATGCCCAAGGCGAATTGCTGCGGATCAATCGCGAAGATTATTCCGTCGAGATACTGATAAAACCCGACAACGATGGCAGCGGCAAACCGCTGGCACGTTATCAAATGACATTGAATGGCAGCGGCTGGGTCACCGCCATCGTATTGCCCACCGCCGACGCTGCTGCCTGGCGTTTTGATTATGGCTCTGGGCCGATCCGCGGGATTCTCTGCCTGCACAAAGTCAACACACCTCTGGGAGGCCTCGACACCATTGAGTACGGGGACGGGGGGCACCCCTATCCAGGTAGCGTTAGCCGGCCCAACCTGCCGCGCGTGACCTGCCATCGCACCTACCCAGACTTCGAACAGCCAATGATGGAGGTCAACTACACGTATTCGGCGAAAAACTTCCTGGGGGCGGGGGAGACGGTCAGTTGGGAAGAAGGAATGGACCCTCTCTACAACGTTCCCCATACTTATGAATACGGCAGTACCGCCACCCTGACTGCTGGCGGCAAAGACGTGCGTTGGGTCGATCGCACCTACAACCGGTTTCATTTATTGATCGAAGAAAAAACCACCCAGGACCATTGTGTCAAACGGGAGGCGACCACCTATTACGCCCAAGACATTCCCTTCGAGCGTCAGGTACCCCAATTTCAGATGCCCAAAGCGACCACGACCAGTTGGGAGATGGACAACGACTCGACCCGATACCGTGCAGAAGTCGCGTCCAGCGCATTTGACGAAAACGGTAACCTGATTGAGGAAGTCGACCCCAGCGGCGTCAAGACTGTTCATACGTACTACCCCAAAGAGGCCAGCGACGGCTGCCCGGCCGACCCGGAAGGTTTTATCCGCAACCGCAAGGACAGCACAATTTTCCCCTCGCCCATGCCAAACGACGGCAAAACCGCACCAACGCTACGCACCCGCTTTTGCTACACAGCGCTGGATCCACTGGATGGAAGTGGACTCAATCAGTGGCTGACGAACGACAGCGAGTCGTTGGTAGAGGTGCAAGGCAGCAACGAAACCACCTTGAAGCACACGCTGCGCACATGCTACGACGAGCCCCAAAAACCCTTCCTGCATGGACGTCCATTCAGTCAGAGCGAAACCCTGAACGAGAAGAGCAGCACCACTACCTATAAGTACGATGTATTCAACAGCACCCTGGCCAATGAGAACGTGCTGGAAATCGTCGAAACCTTAACCGGCTTCGATCACGTAGAAAACAGCAACGATATGCGCAAAGTCCTACGCCAGCAGCAGTCACTGCTCTTTGGTTTGCCCGTATTGAAGGCGGATACGAATGGCATATACACACTAACGGTTTACGACGCGTTGAATCGGGTCATCACGCAAACCGTCGCGCCGGATTCTCCCCAGTTCGCGGCCTCGCGCCACTACCGATACTACCTGACCTCGCTTGACGGACAACAAGCCAGCCAGGAGGTCGACGATGTCAAGGGCGTGACTACCCGTACACGCTTCGACGGCGTCGGTCGGTCCGTCTACGAAGGCCGCAAGAATACCGCCAACAGCCTGCAACCGGATGAGTTCCGCCAGACCTATGCCGCCGAGTACGATGAGCTGGGCAATCTGATACGACAAACCACCCAGGACTGGCTCGTAGATCAACCACTGGCGCTGGACAACTACTTTGAATACAGCTCATGGGGCGATCAGTCCCGGGTGACGGGTCCGGACGGCACCGCGACTGTCAGCGATCTGTCGCCGTTCGGAAACGCCGGACCGATAGAACGCACCTGGCGCGAAAGTGCGGAAGACCCGCCGCAGGTCAGTCAATTGAGCCAAAGTGAATTCAACCGCTTTGGCAAACCGGACCAGGTCCAGCGGTTCGACGCTGAGCGCTTGAACGAGAGGCTTCTGGCGAGTCGCGGCCAGGACGATCAGTGCAGTGTGACGCCACACTTGAATGCGCTGCTTGCAAGCCAGGAACTACCGACGGCCGGTTCGGTCGAGTATCTCTATGACGGCTATGGGAATTGCATCCAGCAAAAGGAACACATGGATGGCCTGGAACGTACGACCGCCTACGAATACGATGCCTGGGAGCGGATTTACCGCACAACACTGGCCGACAAGACAATCGTCAGCCGAACCTTTGCCGAGCATTTCACCGGCGAATTGCCGACCAGCCTGAAAATCCAACCCGCCAATCAACAGCTCCCTGCGGTAACAACTGGCGAACAGGCGTTTGACGGGCTGTTGCGACAAACCGAACTGAAGGTCGGCCCACGCCTGGAGCGTTACGAATACAAGCCCGGGCAGATGCAGGTCTGTCGGCGAATCACGCCGGCC
Source organism: Pseudomonas sp. IT-P176 (assembly GCF_949767245.1). Classification (NCBI taxonomy): domain Bacteria; kingdom Pseudomonadati; phylum Pseudomonadota; class Gammaproteobacteria; order Pseudomonadales; family Pseudomonadaceae; genus Pseudomonas; species Pseudomonas sp. IT-P176. The sequence continues at coordinate 73,901 of NZ_CATKPN010000112.1, read as the reverse complement.
AGCAAGCACATCGACTATGAATACAACTTGAACCTGACAGAGCAACCCACCAGCATCAAGACACCCGACGGCGAGGCGTGCTACAGCTATGATCAAAAAACCGCGGCCCTTTCCACCGCGGCAAATGACCAGGGTAAGTATCAGTACGCCTACACCGGTACCGGCGACCTGTTCAAAGAAACCTGGACAGACAATGACAACGCATCAAAGGACGTCTTGCATACCAGCTCTTTACAAGGACGGCCATTAAGCAGCAGCCACACCGACGGTCTGGATACCCGCTATGACTATGATGACCATGGGCGCCCCAAAAGTGCCACCCAGGGCTCACTGCACGCCGAGTTCGAGTACAACGCGCTCGGTCAAGGTCACCGTATCACCACGAGCAATCTGCAGAGTAACGCTTCGCTGGTAACCGAGCTCAAACACGACACCCTCGGCCGGGAGATCGAGCGGACCCTGAGCCTGAGTGGTCAGCCAACGCGCACCATCACCCAGACCTGGCAAGACGACGACCAGCTCAAAAGCCGACACCTGCACATTGACGGACGCAGCCTGCTCAAGGAGGAGTTCATGTATGACCTGCGCAAACGGCTCATACGACACACCTGCTCCGGCGAAATCCGGCCCAAGGACGCCCATGGCAATACAATCACCCGCCAGACCTTCACATTCGATGCGCTGGATAATATCCAGCAGTGCATTACAACATTCGCCAACGGACACAAAGATACGGCGAAATTCACCTATGCCGACGACGATTCCTGCCAGTTGAAGGAGGTGACCCATACCTACATGGAGGGCGGCTACAAGGAGCATCAGACATTCAAATACGACGCCGACGGCCATATGCTCAATGACGAACAGGGCAGACAACTGAGCTACGACAGTCAGGGACGCCTGCTCACCGTCAAGGAAGCAGACAGCGAACAGCTTGTCAGCCGTTACCGTTACGACGGGCATAACCATCTGATCAGCGTGCGCGAGGGTCAGCAGGAAGAAACCCTGCGTTACTACGAGGGTTACACCCTGAGTCATACCCTTCAAGGCAGCACCCACACCCAGTACTTCTTCCATGGCGACCTGCCACTGGGTGAACAACAACTCCACACCCACGAGCGCACAATACTGTTACTGACCGATGCCAGCCCCAGTGTCATTGGCGAAAGCCTGCAAGGCAAGCTGCACACGGTCGTCTACAGTGCCTATGGCGAACGCAGCTCTGCCGATGAATTGACAACCTTGCTGGCGTTCAACGGCGAGGTCCGGGAAGCAACCAGCGGCTGGTACCTGCTGGGCCGTGGCTACCGAGCGTACAACCCTGGCCTGATGCGTTTCCATAGTCCCGATTCACTCAGTCCGTTCGGCAGTGGCGGGCTCAACCCGTACACCTATTGCCTGGGCAACCCCATCACCTTCCGTGACCCCAGCGGGCACCGAACGGACAACTCTCGTCGTCCGGGTGGCCCCGGGTATGTGGACCCGATCGAAGAACCTAAACAAAAATGGTGGCAGAAGTGGCTCCCTGTTGCGGGCATGGTCGTCGCTGCGCTGGTCGCGGTTGCGTTTACCCCGTTTACCGGCGGCCTGTCCCTGGGGCTGGTTGCCGGAGTAGCCGGGATAGTCCTCAGCGCCGGCGCATTGGCCGTTGCGATCTATGCCACTGTCGAGGAGAACGACGACATGATGAGTATCGCCATGTGGGCGGGCCTCGGGGGCAGCGCCGTAACCATCGGAGCGGGGCTGGTTACGAGAGTGGTGGCGCATGTGGCGATGGTAGCAGCGGCCAAGGCGGCGGCCAAGGCGGTGGCCGCTACGATTGCCAATGCCGGGGGGAGGGGATCTGCGGTCGGAGCTTTGATCGCCTCGTCGGCAAGTATCGGGGGGGCGGGTGTAGGTATTGCTGTCACCGCGGGCTCGATAAAGTCGACTCGATCTGCTGGTGCCGGCTCTGGATCGGTGGGGTCGTTTCGATCGGTTGGTGCCGGCTCTGGAACGGTGGGGTCGCAATCTGGCGGCGGGGGACCTAGTGGATCTGATGGAGGCTCCCTACAAGATTGGGACGTTTTACCATCCTCGTCCGGTAATCAAAACAATCCAATCAGGCGCACAAGCACGACGGCGTCCAGAAGTGGCAATGAGAGTTCTGGGGGAACTGTCGCTCCCGAGCCAAGCAAACCGGAACGCAAACACTGGATCATAAAGTTTTTTGGTTGGCATAAAGGAGTGCAAGGGGAAACGGCAACCAACATTGCTCATCCGCAACTAAATCCGTGGGGGAAAAATCCGCTCTCTCCGTGGGGTTGATCGTAAACAGTTGCTCAGACGCATTGAAATTCGCACCTGAGCAGACAATCTGAAACCCGGCAGTTACCAGGCCATTGATGAAAATGCTCCGTATCGCAAGATGCGGGGCATTTTTCATTTTGGCCTGTATCCAAGGGCGCCACGCAGTCATCCCCCTCTCGGGGAGAACGGCCGATTGGACCATTCGCAATCACTTACACAAGCAGCCCCAGACTGAGAGTTCTCTCATATCCACCCTCCTCCGCGCTTTCTAGAATCGCCCCCCATCGAGACACCCGGTGTTCCTCACACCTCACTTCTCAAACAGCGATGCCACGGCATTGTCTCGACCCTTCAACGCCGGGCGCCATTTGACCTAAAAGGATTTACACATTGAAAAAGTCTCTACTCGCACTTTCGTTAGGCCTGACTGCCGGTTTGATCGGCACTTCGGTATTCGCCAACACCGGTACCATCAAGTTCGAGGGCAAGATCACCAGCAGTACCTGCCCGATTCAAATCGTCAACCCGGAAGATGGCCAGGTCGGCGACCTGGTGAAAATGGGCAGTGTCGATTCCAGTCGCTTTACCGCCGCGGGCCAGGAGCATGGCGGTAAACGTTTTGCGCTTCGCGTCAGCGGCGATCCAGGCTGCAACATCACAGCTGGCAGCGTGGCCAATACCACCTTTAACGGTACCGCCGACCCAACCGGCTCCTATTTTGCGGTAACGCCGGGACTGGACGGCGCGAAAAACGTGGTCATTTCCCTCAGGGACAAACTCGGTGCCTCGATCGCACCAGGGGCCGCCTCGGCCGACTATGACCTGAACGTCGGCACAACGACCGACCTGGAGTTCAACGCCTACTACCGGTCGACCGCCGCCGCTGTCACTGCTGGCGCGGCTTCGGCCGATGTCCAGTTCATTGTCGCCATCAACTGATACCCGCTCCCGGCCCCTTGCTCACGGTCGTGAACAAGGGGCTGCTCACGACAGTCCAGGTCTGCATTTTCTCCTGGGCAAAAGGTAAAGACCTATGTTCGGCTTGATCAAGCAGGCGGCCACTTCCCGCCCGACCCTTGCTGCCTGCATGACTGCGCTCATGCTGACATCCTACCTGCCAGCCAGCCAGGCAGCCTTGACGCTCAATGGTACCCGCGTGGTATTCGACAGCGACAAGCGCAGTGCTTCACTGATCGTCGCCAACCCCAGCGACCGGACTTTCGCCGTACAAACCTGGGTCAACACGGCCGCCGATGATACGACCACCGCAGTGCCATTCATCCCGTCCCCCCCCTTGTTCCGTCTCAATCCAGGCAAAGAGCAGCACATCCAGATCAATGGACTGCCCAATACGCTGCCCACGGATCGAGAGTCGTTGTTTTACTTCAATGTCCAGGAAATCCCCCAGGCCAATGCCAACGAAGGCAATGTCCTGAACATCGCGTTGCGCACTCGCATCAAACTGTTTTATCGGCCCGCCCAACTCAAGGACAACCCCGTCACAAGCCTGAAGCAACTGCAGTGGTCGATCGAACTGGCCAACGGTAAACCGCAATTGCGGGTGAACAACCCAACACCTTTCCATGTGTCCTTCGCCCGCATCGAAGTGAAGGGCAATGGCCAGCAGCTTGCCCTGCATAACGCCGAAATGCTCGCTCCCCTGTCCAGTCAGACCTATGCACTGGACGGCATCAAGCCGCAAGCAGGATTGCAGGTGGAGTTCTCGGCCATCAACGACTACGGCGGCTACACCCTGGCGTTGACCCTGCCGATTCAGACGGCCCCTTGAAACAGTGCCGACTGCGTTCACGGCCAGGAATATGCCCATGACTTTATTGCCCGGGCGCCCATGGGCGCCTTTTCGACTCCGCCTTGCCCATTTGTTCGTGACCGGCGTAAGCGGTGCCGCCCTGGTTGAAACCCGGCTCGTTATGGCGGCGCCCACCGTGGAATTTCAATCCAGTTTCATGCGCCAGAGCACAGACCATGCCAGCGACGCGGGGGTGTTGGCCCTCAGTGCGCTGACCCAGGGTAACGACGTGGGACCCGGACGCTATCAGGTCGATATCCAGGTCAATCAGGTGTATTTCGGCCAGCGTGAAATCGAGTTCGTGCTCAGCCCCGAAGATGATCGACTGCTGCCTTGCCTGTCCGCCGACCTGTTGAACCAGATGGGCGTGCGACTCGACAGCCTGGCGGAGCCTGCACTCATGCAGGCCTCCTGTGTCGATCTGTTGACGCTGATCCCGGGGGCCATCCTCGATTTCGATAGCAGCAAGCTGTTACTGAGCCTTTCCATTCCACAAATCGCCATGCGTCGCGACGTACTCGGTCAAGTCGACCCAGAGCGCTGGGACCACGGCATCAATGCCGCCTTTGTCAGCTACCAGGCGTCCACGCAGCAGGGGAGCAACCGCTATCGCGGCCGCCAGAACAGCGATGACCTGTACCTCAACAGCGGGATCAACCTGGGCGCCTGGCGCTTGCGCAGTAACCAGTCACTGCGCCAGGACGCAGAGGGCGATCGTCAATGGACCAGTGCTTATACCTATGCCCAGCGCGACCTGCCGGGTACTCAGGCCAATCTGACGCTGGGTGAAACATTCACCAGCGGCGATGTGTTCAGAAGCCTGCCGATCAGGGGCGCGCTCATTGCTACCGACCTTGGCATGCTGCCCGATGTTCTGCAGGCCTATGCACCGATTGTCCGTGGCGTCGCGCAAACCCGAGCGAAACTCGAAATTTTTCAGAACGGTTACCCGATCTACTCCACTTATGTCAGTGCTGGCCCATACGAGATCGACGACCTGAGCACCAACGGTGGCAGCGGTGAACTGGACATCGTCCTGACCGAGGCTGACGGCCAGGTCCGGCGATTTAGCCAATCCTTCGCCACCCTCAGTAATCTGTTGCGTGAGGGGGTATGGCGTTACAGCGCCGCCTTGGGTCGCTACAACGGCGCACATGGGCTTGAGGATCCCCTGCTCTGGCAGGGCACCCTGGCAGTCGGCACCGCGTGGAACTCAACCTTGTACGGTGGCCTGATCGCCAGTGACTTCTACCGCGCCGGCAACATGGGAGCGTCCAAGGATCTGGGCCCCTTCGGTGCGTTGTCCCTGGACCTGACCCACTCCAGCGCCGACATCGATAGTCGAGACACCCAGAGCCTGCAGGGCATGAGCTATGCACTGAAGTACGGCAAGTCGTTTGCCACTAACACCAATCTGCGCTTCGCCGGCTATCGCTACTCCACCGAAGGCTATCGCGACTTCGATGAAGCCGTCCGCCAACGCAGCCACGACTCGAGCTGGCACGGCAGTCGACGCAGCCGACTGGAGGCTTCGGTCTACCAGAATATCGGCGCGCGCAGTTCGTTGAGCTTGACAATGTCTCATCAGGACTACTGGCAAAACAACGAAGTGCAGCGTCAATTCCAGTTCAATGTCAGTACTCACTACAAAGGCGTGGGATACAACCTGTTTGCGTCGCAATCGTTGAACGACACGCGTGGTAATGATCGACAACTTGGCCTGAGCATGACCATGCCCCTGGATTTCGGGCATTCGGCCAACGCGACCTTCGATATCCAGAAGAGCGGCGAGCATTTCAGTCAACGCGCGAGCATGAGCGGCAACGTCGATGAGACTCGGCTGAATTATCAGGCGTCTGTCAGCAACGATAACCAAAAGCAGCGAACGGGGGCGCTTTCTCTCGGTTATCAGGCGGCCTTCGGCAGCGTCGGCGCAGGACTTACCCAAGGCACCGACTACCACAACCTGTCACTCAACGCCAACGGAGCACTACTGCTGCATGCCGGCGGCATTGAGTTGGGGCCTTATCTGGGGGAAACCACGGCCCTGGTGGAAGTTCCGAACATTGCCGGCGTCGGCATACAGAATGCCACTGGAGTAAAGACCAATGAACGCGGCTATGCGTTGGCGCCTTACCTGCGACCGTACCGGGTCAATCATGTGGTGCTGAAAACCGACGACCTGGGTCCCGAGGTGGAAATCGACAACGCCACGACCCAGCTCGTGCCTCGACGCGGCGCTGTGGTCAAGGCCACATTCCCTGCCCGCTCCGTCACCCGTCTGGTTATCACCGCCCGAACCGCAACGGGCCAACCGCTCCCCTTCGGTGCACAGCTGAGCAATACCGAACACGGCGTAATCGGCATTGTCGGTCAAGCCGGCCAGGTCATGCTGTCAACTGGCATAGAGCCACAAATACTCGATGTGCACTGGGGAGAACAGGCCGAGCCGCAATGTCAGTTGCTCATCGACCCCCAGGCCATGGAACAAGCGCAAGGCTACCGCTTGCAGGAGCTGACATGTCGGTGACTGCGACCACGCCTGAGCACTCAAGAAGAGCCGCAGCCGTCTACACCCACCCGGCCCATTTCGGAGAGACCACATGAAACCATCCATCCGCTGCCTGACCACCGCCCTGGGGCTGGCCGCCAGTTGTCAGGCGCCGTGGGTCATGGCAGACGTCACCAATACATGTGACTGGCGGACCGGCAGCGGGCCCATGACATTTACCCAGGATATGGGCAGCGTCTACGTTCCGCGGGACGCGCCTGTCGGAAGCGTCATTGGCAGGGAACGACAGTTCAAAAGAACCGACAATCGTGAGGGGCTATCCATACTCTGTGACAACAATGGCAATGTCAGGCTGACGTTCGATGCCCAAAGTACCGCGCCTCCCCTGGATGGGATACTCAATGGCATACCGGGGTTCACCGTCTGGCAGACCAATATCCCGGGGGTGGGCGTCCGGATCTCGCTGGGTTTCCCGTTCGATGATTCGGCCTCCAACGCATTCACCCCCGACCATGGAGACAGCACGGTTCCCTTCAGTGCGCATCACCAGCAGGGCATGGGATCGGCACAGATGAATTTTTCCGTCCTGGAAAGTCACGTCACCCTGATAAAAACCGGGCCGATCGCCCCCGGGCCGCAGACATTCGACAGGACAGAGTTGTTCAGCGGCAGATTCTCGGGAATCCCCGGCAAGGCCTTCAGTGCCGGACTCAGCGGCACCGTGATCCAGGCCCATTGTGGCAGTAACACCGTCAGCGCCGATCCAGTACAACTCGGAGACTGGGACCAGAAGGACTTTACCCATACCGGCTACACCACCGCCGCAATTCCTTTCAGCATCACCCTCAGCGACTGCGAAGCGGATGGCTCGGATGTCAATATCGCCACGGCCAACATCCGCTTCGAGGACGCCAGTGCGCTCCCCTTCGTGGAGTCGGCTCCTGGCGTCTTCGGCCTGACGCCTGATTCCACCGCCAAGGGTATCGGGATACAGATCCTGAAAAGTGATGGTTCAACGCCGGTGGAACTCAATACGGAAGTTCCACTCAAGCCCATCAGTACCAGCGGCACTGTTCTGGACTTTACCGCGCGCTTCTACCAGACCGATCCGAGCAGCGACGTCCATCCCGGCATTGCCAAAGGCGCCCTGAATTTCACACTCACATACAGATAGCCAGACCCGGCCCTTTAGCCAGGGCCGGCGAACGCTTCAATCGATCAGTGTCAGCAATAACATCGGGAAGTTGGGGGCCAATAAAGAGGGCCATGTCCGCCCGCCGTCAAAACTCACGTAAACCTTCCCAGTCAGGGAATCGTTACGCCGCAGCGTATTGAGAAATGCTTTTGATACTCGAACCTGATTACCCTGGCCGATCCCCCCGATGGCTTCCTGTTCTGTGACCGCGCGCTTGGCGATCACAGGAAGAACAGAGTCCTGTCCATTGGAACCGACACCCGTCATCGTAATCATGATCCAATGGTCGGTTGTCATTAAGGGCCATGTATTCATCATGAGAATTGCGCCCTCAGGCGCAACGGTCCGGTAACTCAAGTTACCACCGCTGAGTTTATTGCATTGAACCGTCGGCAATCGGTTCACGGGCAGGGTTTGAACCCGCAGTTTACGCGGTACAGAGGGTATTTCATTACCATCCTCATCAATGACGTAGTACTGCACCCACAGGGATCTACCTATATGGGCAGCCACCGGCCGCATGGGAATCTGATAGCGCCGTTGCCCTGGACTGATAGGCTGGTCAACCCGATGCGCACCCACCTGGCCGGGCTCCCCCCATTGCACCCAAGCCCGCTCTGGTGGGTAGATAACCGCAGCTTGCGGAATCTCGACAACGACTCCGGAACTTGCCTGCAAGGGGTCCAGAACCTGTTGCTCACCCACCCCCGTTGCCTTGTCAGTTGAAGGCCAGGGCAATGAACGCGGAATCGGTGTTGCGGCGACATCCAGTTCGACATAGTCGGAATATGCACTTGGATTACCCGCACGATCCAATACCCGGTAACTCACAGAGCGCAAGCCATCCCCACGCCCGCGAATCAACTCGCCAGGAATACTGAGCACTAGCAGGTCGGTGTAGTTTTGCTCGTCCAGCTCGAGAAAACCACCCTCGTCCAGATCCCCGGGACTGCGCCCCCAATACCAGACAATACGATCCCCTGGCGCTGGCGTCGCGAAAACCGGGACAGTGACCCGGAGTCGATCCTCGTTACGATCAAGGTAATAGGCCGTGAGTTGATTGGGCGGGAGAACAGCACTCGGTATGCTCAACCTGCTGTCTGGGCTGGCCAACAACGGCGCACGAATGTCGACGGTGATAATCTCGGTGTCCGACGGGTCCGGATTATCTGGATCACCGGACCAGTTCAGCGCCTCGTAATGCAAAACCCGCACACCGTGAACATTCAGCACTTTGTCGAGAGGAATCTCGACGAACAAATCACTGCTTTCGATAGGCCCTGCGGTCCACACTTTGTATGCAACTTCAGCACCGTCCAGAAACATCCGTACGCTTTCCGGAAACGCAATCGAGGGCAAGGAATTTTTCCAGAGAGGGAAAGTGACCTTCAGGTGCTGACGCCCAGGATCAACGGGAACAAGATTCTTTTCCCCGCCCTCTATGTCTGGAAGCACATCCGGCACGCTGGGGGCGCCAAGTTTTTCCTCTGCATCAGATCTGGATCCGGACATTGTCGCTCTCCCTTACATAGACGCGAAGGGACGCAATGCCTACCCGGCAGGCTCTTCTTCACATGAACTATATAAACCGGGATTAGACGACAGTTTGACGCTGTCTGATACTGTCAGAGTTGACAGGTAGGCAGGATAAAAATGCAAACGAACCTATCACCCTCCCCTAAGGCTTGACTGCGCTCGGACACACAATCAAACCAGAGGGGCACAGGCTGATGCCAGGCGATTACCAGCTGTAGCGCACGCCGATGTTAGCCCCCCACGGCTGATCGATCTTGTCACCCTGGCTGTAATCGAAGTCGGCATGGATCGACACCTTGTCGGTCACTGTCATCGCGACCCCGACACCCAGCTCACCGCGGGAACCAGAAAGGTCGTTGTTGAACACATTGCTGTTGACCTTGACTTCGTTGTTCTCGGAGAATTCATGTACATAAGCCGCACGTACATACGGCTGCACAGCCTTGCCTGCACCCAGATTGAAATTACGTCCGGCGGTGGCACCTACCTTGCCCAGCAAGGAGCGAGTGCTATCGCCCTCGGCAGCCAAACCGTTGTCCAGATCGTAATCCTTGCCTTGAACCATCACGCCCGACAGCTGGGTATACGGCTCAATAAAATAGCCGTCGTCCAGGGTGATGTGCCGGCCGAACTCCACAGAGGCACCAATGCCGCTGTTGTCGTAATCACCCTTGGTTTTTTTACCATCGCTCAACTGTACATCGGAAGAGTTCTGGAAGCGGTTGTACTTGAGGACGCCGTCAACGTAGTAACCGCTCTCGTCATCCAGCCAGGTGGTGTAGGCACCGACATAAAAACTGTCGACCTTACCGCTGGTGCCGCGGCCCAGGTCCAGATCGGACTTGCTGTAACCGCCGAGCAGGCCAACCAACCATTGCCCGTCGCCGATCGGCAGCGGTGCGTCGGCACCGAACGAAATACCCTGCTGAATTTGTTGGTAACCGACGCCTGCACTGGCATCGACCTCAAATTTGTTGCCGTAGCCGCGCATCCACCCACCCGCCTTGCCTGCGTCCATCCGCAATTCGCCCATGCGGCTGCGCAACGTGCTGAGTTCGCCGTACCAGACGGTTGGCGCTGCATTGAACAGTGCCATGACCGATTGAGTACCAGGGCTGACGACGCGTGTCGTGGTGTCCAGATACCAGTTGTTGCTGTCTCGTTGAACCAGATCGTAAGAGAACGCGCCCAGGTCGACCGGACCGCCCTGCAACGTAAAATCGGCGTCGCCGCTGCCGATGCGCACCATGTGCAGATTGCTGGTGTCGGAAGGATCTGCACCGCTACTGCTGACGGCGATGCTGTGATTTCCACTGGCAGAGCCCGTCACGTCGAGGAAGTCGACACTGCCGGTGGCGAAATCGGCACCCATGATGAACGTACCGTTGCCGGACAGGTTGCCGACCGACAAGGTGTAGAACTCACTCACATCACCGAACTTGATTGCCCCCCCATTCATCGACAGCGTCGCGATATCACCATCACCCACCATGGCCCAGGTGGCATCGCTATTGACCGTCAGGCGCTCGACATTCTCCAGGTGCCCGGTGAATGTCGCAAAATTTTCCAGCTGCACCGTGGCGGCGCTGCCAGCCTCGACGACCACATTGCCCTCCAGCTGGCTGTTACTCACGAGCAGGTTGGCCAGCCCCCCACCCTTGACTTCAAGCAAGGTGTCGTTACTGGCAGCCAGGGTGGAGTTGTTGCGAATTTCGATATTGGCGGTGGGCGTACTGATATCGAAACCATCGACGAGGATTGCCGAACCGTTTTGTCCGGTGACGCTCGACTGGTTGTCCAGTATCAGTGTGCCGGGGGCCGAGACTTGCGGGTCGAACACCATCAGCACCCCGTTTTTGCCACCACTGATTGAACTGCCGTTGGCCGTGACATTGCCACTGGACATCAATAGGCCAAAGCCGTCCGCGTTAGTACCGCTGAGGGAAGATCGAGTCAGATTCAACTGACTACGCCCGTTGACCAGGCCACCATTGCGCCCGCCCGAGATCGCACTATCAACCACGCTCACCGTTGAACTGACCGCGCCATTGTCGCCGGCGGACACTCCCGTAGCATCGACACCGGCAACGATCGTGCTGGAGGTAATGCTCGCCGTACTGCCATGGACTCCGACACCATCGTTGAAGCCACTCGCCGTGACCTGACTGCGATCAAGGTTCAAGGTCGAGCCACTGCGAACCTGGATATCGAAGGTGCGCGCATCGATTGCGGTCAGGCTGGACTGGTTGCGAAGTAGATAATTGTCCGGAGAGTTACCTGCACCAATCGTTGCATTTTCATTGTTCATATCCCGCGCAAGCGCGTGCGGACTGACCCATAACAACGGTGCAATGGACAATAGTTTGATCGCGCCAGCCAGTTGGCGCACAGCAAAAGGAGTTATCGAAAACATGAAAGGATCACCACGAAATTAGAGTCGCCAGTAGAATTAGTTCATTGCTTCTCGCGACGAACTCGGCTTGTACTTACAAAGGCGGCGAACAATATCGAGATACAGCCCCACCGAATGTAGGACTAATCCTGTAATGGAGCGGAGTCATCCACAGAACCAGACATCCAGCCGTTCAGATGCAAAAAAGGGGCTGCACGCCCCTCTTGCATCGACATAACGACTCATCTACCCCATTACGGTCTTGGGGGTATCGGGCAGGTGCCTGTACCCGTGCCCAACGCGACATTCAGCGTGGCGTCCGGCGAAGGTGGCGTTACGCCGCTAACCGTATAGCTGACGATCCCCCGACCAATCTGGTCCGACTCGCCGCCATACAAGGGCAGGATTTTTGTCGCGTACGGCCGAACAATCCAGTCAAGACCGTTGATCACTTGCGCCGCAGTCAGGGGTGCAAAGGTATGTTGCAAATCAGTGCCCGCGATGGGGTCGGCAGGAAGCGGGCCCGAAGGATCAAAGCCTTTATGCCCCTGCCACTTGATGGTAACCACCACCTTTTCTTTCAAGTAGCGAGGATTGGCCGGGATATGCACCTTGATCCCAAGGCCTTCGACCGGGTCCCAGTCCAACAGGTGACAGAACATGAAGCCAGCCGAACTCCCGGGAAATTGCACGACATCCGGGACAATGGTATGGACTTCCACTTTCACCGGTTTTGGCTTGGAATGCTCGGCATTGATATAGCCAGCACGACGCAGCCAGTAAAACACTGGCAACCCAGGAGCCGTACTGTTACTGCGTTCATCAATCACATCCCACAGGATTGGAAGGACCATCGCCTCACCCGCAACCTCAGTTGTGATGACGTGCACGGGTAGCACAGGCAGGTTGTCCCACATCAAGTGGATTTCATCACCGGCCGTCGGCGAGTCGTACAACGTAAACCTGGCCTCGGCGTCGAAAGTCGCATCCGACAGATTCAGTTCATCCTTAAGGTCCGATTCACCCCAGACTTCAACTTCGTGCAGGTTCGGGTTGGTAATGTCCGGCCAATCTGGGTTAATGGGGCCGATCCTGGAAAAATCCACCTGGACGGTAATGCCTGGTGCGTCGAACGGCCGCAACCCCCGGCGAACCTCATACTTGACCGGGGTGGTTTGCTCGCCTGTAGTCTGGGTGTATTGAGCCAGCAACACCGCCAGCGGAACCTTGACCAACGTTTGCGCACGCGGCACGAGAGGATGGGGCTCGAGTTCCTGAGTCCCCCAGATGAGATGAATTTTGTCGGAGCTCTTGCCGTTGGTCACTGCAGGAATCACCACGGTGACCTCTCGAGTGGCGGCGTCGAGTTGATCGATCAAGCCGTCGTCGTCTGCCAGCGGTACGCTGGCAGGATCCAGAGGAGCAATGGGTAGCGCTCCGAGCGCGACGTTGCGTAGACGCATCCGGGACAACCGGCTCGGGTTGCCGGCTTTGTCGAACAAGCGGTATGCGCAGAAGACCGGGCCATCGCCGGCATCCTGAATCCACGTCAAAGGAATTTCGAACGTACGATGATCAGGAATATCGACCGGAACCGGGGTAATCGGCACGATATCTTCCGGGTTGATCGGTTCGACTTTTTGCCAGCCGTAGGAAATGGTGTCGCCCGGCTCATAATCCCCATAAGCGGGTAACTCGACGATCACCTTGTTGCCATTGGCAGCCAGGTAGACATCGTTGATTTCATTGGTAGCGAGTATGAATTCCGGCGGATTTTGCAGGTCGTGCGGAGGCGTGCGGTCAATTCTCAGCGGCGTGGTCGTTGACTCTTCGACGAACCCCGGAGCACTCCAGATTTTCAACCTCCATCGAAGATTGAATTTGCCTTCAATCTCCTTATCGAAAACATCGAGCGTGACCGCCTTGGGGAAATCCGGACGGTTTTGCGGGTAGGGAAACGGTTGCTCCTTGAGCACTTCCCAGACGCCGCTGCCAACCCTGGCCATTTCAATACGAACCGTGTCAGCCTGGCCGGGGATCGGCACAAGATTATCCCAAGCCGGAATATTCACCACCAGCGGCTGGTCATTGCTCACCGCCGGTCGTAGTCCCTCGGTATCTCCCGGCATCAAGCCGTTCACGGTAAGGGGGTCGAGCGGCCCCGCAGTTGGAGCGTCTCGCTGGGCCAACCGTTCGCGATTGGCCCAGCGCACCTGCTCGGCATTTAGCTGCTTGTCTGAACGTGCCATGTGCTTTCTCCAGTACTGTTCATAGTCAACCGTGACCTGAGCCAAGGCGATGAAACCTGTCTGGCAGTTCGAACTTCGAAAGCACTGCACACTACGCCTTATCGTTCTGCCGGACCTGAGCGACCCGGAGCAAATTAGGCACTAGTTTTTTATCTGCCGATAGCTGTCAGAGTTGACAGGTACCCGCTGTGTGGAGGGTCATGCCTGGCGCAACGCCAACCGCCAGACCCGGGCAATATCCCGTGCCCGCTCACGCAATAGTTGCGCGGCATTGGCACACGCCCGAGCCAGGCTTGTTGGCCCGGAAGGTAACGCAAAAGCGGCATCGACCCCCTGTTCATACATCTGCTCGTAACCTTCGCCCAGGGTGCCGGCGATCACGATCACCGGTACACGGTTTTGGCGGGCGATACGCGCCACCCCGAAGGGGGTCTTGCCCCTTAACGTCTGCGCATCAAAGCAACCTTCACCGGTGATCACCAGATCGGCTCCCCGCACGGCGTCCGCCAACCCGACCAGTTCAGCCACGACTTCCACGCCCGGACGAAATTGCGCGTTCAAAAACGCCTTGGCCGCAAACCCCAGGCCCCCCGCCGCACCGCTGCCGGGTTCGTCACGCAGGTCCTTGCCTAGCACGTGCGCACAATGATCGGCAAAGTGCCCCAGGGCAAGATCGAGTTGGTGCACCTGCTCAGGCGAAGCACCTTTCTGTGGGCCGAAAATCGCTGAGGCGCCATGGGGGCCGCAGAGTGGATTGTCGACGTCGGCGGCGATCTCGAAACGGACCTCGGCCAGGCGCGAGTCGATGCCCTTGAGTTCAATACGGGCCAGGTCTTCGAGCGCCAGGCCACCGTGACGGATCGCTTGCCCCTGGGCATCGTTCAAGCGCACGCCCAACGCCTGCATCGCGCCCGCTCCACCGTCATTGGTGGCACTGCCGCCAATGGCCAGGATGATACGTCGGGCACCCGCATCCAGCGCCGCACGAATCAACTCGCCGGTGCCAAAGGTGCTGCTGATGCACGCGTCACGCTGCTCCAGCGGCACCAATTGCAGACCGCTGGCTTCGGCCATCTCGATGATTGCAGTGTGGCTGTCGGGCAACCAGCCCCAACGGGCCTCGACCGGTTCGCCCAATGGCCCTTGCACCCGGGTACTGCGCAACTCGCCAGCGCAGGCCGCGAGAATCGCCTCGACCGTGCCTTCACCGCCGTCGGCCATCGGACATTTGACCAACTGCGCATCCGGCCAGACCTCGGCCAGCCCCTGGGCAATGGCATCCGCCACACCAATAGCACTCAGGCTGTCCTTGAACGAGTCGGGGGCGATGACGATCTTCATGTGATTTCTCCGGTTGTTATGCAGAGCATGCTGCCAGTTGCCCCAGACGATGACGCCAGTCCGCTGCACAAGGGTGGAGGGGGTTTATTGTTCATTTCTACAAAACCCAACTCAAGCCCTGCTCCTACACGTCTGCACAGGGCTGGGGTAATAGCTGCACACCGAGGTACAGCGCCAGCATGCCGTCCAGCCGCAGCGGATCGACTCCGCTGAGCTCGGCCACCCGCTCCATGCGATAGCGCAGGCTGTTGCGGTGGATCCCCAGGGCATCGGCACAGGCCTGGCTTTGGCCATCGTGCTCGCACCAACTGCGCAAGGTCGCCAGCAACTGCCCGTTGCTATCCTTGGCGATGACCTTGCGCAAGGGGCTGAGTAGCTCATCCAGCGCATCATCGTTGCGATGGCGCCAGAGCATCACCGGCAGGCGGTAGCGGTTGAGGGTCAACAAACGACTTTGCGGCAATACATCGCGACCGTAGGCCAGCAAATCGCCGACCCGCCGATAGCAGCGGCGCAAGCCCTGCAGACCGTCGGCCTGGCCACCGACCGCAATGCGCAGGATGTTCCAGCCCAGGCCCTGGAGTTTTTCCAGCAAGCGCTCGTTGTCCACGGCCTGGGTCGTTGGTCGGCACCACAGCAACGAGGACTTGGCCGAACTTACGCACCAGCTATCGGGGTAGCGCGAACTCAGCCAGGCACTCAAGGCTTCGGCGGTCTGGCCGTTGCCGTGTTCCAGGCCCAATTCAAACAAATAGGGGGTACGTGACAATTGCGGCTTGAGGCCCATTTGCTGGGCTTCGTCGATCAACCGCGGCGAGTCCCCGGCCTCACTGAGCAATAGCGCCAACAGATCATCGCAGCGCTGGCGGCGCCATTGCTGCTCGGCCTGCTGGTTGCGCTGGGCCACCAGCATTTCGGCGGTCATGCGCACCAACTCGGCGTAGGTGCGCAGTTGCTCGGGTTCACCGGTGATGCCGAGTACGCCGATCAGGCGCTGATCGAGCAGCAACGGCAGGTTGATCCCCGGCTGCACGCCCTTGAGGTGCACTGCCGTCTGGGCGTCGATTTCCACCACCCGACCATTGGCCAGCACCAACTGCGCGCCTTCATGCCGGGTGTTGACCCGCTCCGGCTCGCCACTGCCCAGGATCAGCCCCTGGCTGTCCATGACGTTGACGTTGTAGGGCAGAATGGCCATCGCCCGGTCGACGATATCCTGGGCCAGGTCGTGATCAAGTTCGAACATGAGGCGTATTCCTGGAAAAGCTGGGGCTTTGGTTGTTCACCCGCACAGGCGCTTGGCGTAATCGCTGTGCTCAGGCACAAAGACATCCGCCAATGGGTGACCGAGACTCTGCATGCGGTCACGTTACCCTCGCACCGCAAAAAATCATAATAAAGAGAGACCCGCCATGTCACAGAGCGCCGCTGCCACCCTGGCCACCGATGACGATAAAAACGCCGTCTACAAGCGCATTACCCTGCGCCTGATCCCCTTCATCTTCATTTGCTACCTGTTCAACTACCTGGACCGGGTCAACGTTGGCTTCGCCAAGTTGCAGATGCTCGATGCGCTGAAATTCAGCGAAACCGTGTACGGCCTTGGGGCCGGGATTTTTTTCATCGGTTACGTGCTGTGCGGCGTACCGAGCAACCTGGCGCTGACCCGCTTCGGCCCACGGCGCTGGATTGCGCTGATGATGATCACCTGGGGCACGTTGTCCACCTGCCTGCTGTTCGTCACCACGCCCACCGAGTTCTATACCCTGCGCCTGTTCACCGGTGCCGCCGAAGCCGGGTTCTTCCCCGGCGTGGTGTTGTACCTCTCGCAGTGGTTCCCGACCTTCCGTCGTGGCCGCATCATGGCGCTGTTCATGTCGGCGATCCCGGTCTCGGGTCTGCTCGGCAGCCCGTTCTCCGGCTGGATCCTCAACCACTTCGCCGCGGGCCAGGGTGGCCTCGCCGGCTGGCAGTGGATGTTCCTGCTGCAGGGCATTCCGACGGTGATCCTCGGTGCACTGGCGTACTTTCTGCTCAGTGACGACTTCGCCAGCGCCAAATGGCTCAAGCCGCACGAGCGTGCGGTGCTTGAGGCGGACCAGGCAATCGACCGCGCCAACAAGCCGAAGACGGCCACCGACTCGCTGCTGGCAGTGTTCAAGAATCCGGCGATCTGGGCGTTCGGCCTGATCTACTTCTGCATCCAGAGCGGCGTTTACGCGATCAACTTCTGGCTGCCGTCGATCATCAAGAACCTCGGTTTCAGCGACAACCTGGTGATCGGTTGGCTCAGTGCGATTCCCTACCTGCTGGCCGCGGTGTTCATGCTGCTGGTCGGACGCTCGGCGGACCTGCACAAGGAGCGCCGCTGGCACCTGGTGGTGCCGATGCTGATGGGCGCGCTGGGCTTGCTGATCGCGGTCAACTTTGCCGCTCACCCGGCCATCGCGATTCTCGGCCTGACCATCGCCACCATGGGCGCCCTCACCGGCCTGCCAATGTTCTGGCCGGTGCCAACCGCCATGCTCAGCGCCGGTGCCGCCGCCGGTGGTCTGGCGCTGATCAACTCCATGGGCCAGATGGCCGGCTTCCTCAGCCCGTACCTGGTGGGCTGGGTCAAGGACACCAGTGGCTCCACCGATGCCGCGCTGTATGTGCTGGCAGCGGTGATTGTCGGCGGTAGCCTGCTGGCCTTACGCATGACCCGCACCCTGCGCGTCTGACCCCAGCCACGGTGGGAGCGGGGTCGCCCGCCCCCACCATTGGATAATTGCGGTTGCCCACATCGCCCTTCTGGTATTTGATTGAGCCTTTCCCACCGGTAAAAGGAATTCGTCATGAGCTACCGCACACTGGGCCATTCCGGACTGCAAGTGTCTACGCTGACCCTGGGCACCATGATGTTTGGCGAGCAGACCAGCACCGAAGACTCGCTGCGAATCATCGACAAAGCCTGGGATCAAGGCATCAATTTCATCGACACCGCCGACGTCTACACCAATGGTCGCTCCGAGGAAATCGTCGGCGAGGCGATTGCCGGCAACCGGCATGAGTGGGTGGTGGCGTCCAAGGTCGGCTTTGGCCCGGTGGACGGCCTGCCGAATCGCAGCGGCCTGAGCCGCAAGCACATTTTCAACGGGATCGATGCCAGCCTGACCCGCCTGGACACCGACTACCTGGACATCTATTACCTGCACCGCGAAGACCACAACACCCCGCTGCACGTCACGGTGTCGGCCATTGGCGACCTGATTCGCCAGGGCAAGATCCGCTATTGGGGCCTGTCCAATTATCGTGGCTGGCGCATCGCCGAGGTGATTCGCGTGGCCGAGCAACTGGGCGTCGACCGGCCGGTGATCAGCCAGCCGCTGTACAACATCGTCAACCGCCAGGCCGAAACCGAACAGATCACCGCCGCCAACGCCTACGGCCTTGGTGTCGTGCCCTACAGCCCGCTGGCCCGTGGCGTGCTCAGCGGCAAGTACGCCCCCGACATTCGCCCCGACGCCAACAGCCGCGCCGGCCGCCAGGACAAACGTATCCTGGAGACCGAATGGCGGGTCGAGTCGCTGCGCATCGCCCAGCAGATCCAGGCCTACACCGAGCAACGTGGCGTCGGCATGGTCGAGTTCGCCATTGCCTGGGTCCTGAACAACGCCGCGGTGACCTCGGCCATCGTCGGCCCGCGCACCGAAGAACAGTGGGACGCCTACACCAAGGCCCAGGACGTGAAGATCAGCGCCGAGGACGAAGCCTTCATCGATTCACTGGTGACCCCAGGGCATGCCTCGACACCGGGGTTCAATGATGTGAGCCATTTTGTCTCGGGGCGCAAGGCACTGAGTAGCTGAGGCCATTGCAACGATATTCGTCGCTCAAACCACGTATCCTTCCCCTCTGTTTATGTTCAGTGTCGCGAGGACAGCTTGTCTAAAGGAATTGCTCTATCGGTGTCGGCCTCGGTGCTGTTTGCCGTCATGTATTTCTACACCTCACTGCTATCGCCGCTCGACGGTGTGGAAATTTTCGGCTGGCGCATGCTGCTGACTGTGCCGTGCATGACGGTGTTCATGCTGGTATCCGGTGAGTGGCAACGGGTCGTGGAGATCCTGCGGCGGCTGGCAGTCAAACCGCTGCTGGTCGGTGGCTTGCTGGTGTCCTCTGCCCTGCTCGGCGTGCAACTGTGGCTATTCATGTGGGCACCGTTGAACGGCCATAGCCTGGATGTGTCCCTGGGGTATTTCCTGCTGCCACTGACCATGGTGCTGACCGGCCGCATCGTCTACGGCGAGCGCCTGTCGTACCTGCAGAAGATTGCCGCGAGCCTGGCGACCCTGGGCGTGCTCAATGAGTTGTACCAGGTGGGCAGCTTTTCCTGGGCGACCATGCTGGTGGCCATCGGTTACCCGACTTACTTCGTGTTGCGCCGACGCCTGGCGGCTGACAACCTCGGCGGCCTGTGGCTGGACATGGCGCTGTTGCTGCCGGTGGCGTACTGGTTCGTGCACAACGGCGCACAAGGCTTCGGCGTGTTCGACCAGTACCCTTGGCTAACGCTGCTGATTCCCGTGCTCGGGATCATCAGTGCCTCGGCCCTGGTGGTCTACATCATCGCCAGCCGCCTGCTGCCGTTCAGCCTGTTCGGGCTGCTCAGCTATGTCGAGCCGGTGCTGTTGCTGGGGGTGGCACTGCTGCTGGGAGAAAGCATCAAGGCGGGGGAATGGCTGACCTACATCCCGATCTGGCTGGCGGTGCTGGTCCTGGTGTTCGAGGGCTTCAAGCACCTGGTGCGCCAACGCAGGCCTTAAGCACACCTGAAACAAATGTGGGAGCGAGCTTGCTCGCTCCCACAGTTTTATCGGTGTAAGGGCTTAGTCCGTGGAGAGAACACCACGGCGCACCTGGTCACGTTCGATCGACTCGAACAGCGCCTTGAAGTTGCCTTCACCAAAACCATCGTCGCCTTTGCGCTGGATGAATTCGAAGAACACCGGGCCCATCAGGGTTTCCGAGAAGATCTGCAACAGCAGGCGCTTGTCGCCGGCCTCGGACGAACCGTCCAGCAGGATCCCGCGGGCCTGCAACTCGCCGACCGGTTCGCCGTGGTTCGGCAGACGGCCTTCGAGCATTTCGTAGTAGGTATCTGGCGGCGCAGTCATGAAGCGCATGCCGATGCTTTTCAGGTGATCCCAGGTCTTGAGCAGGTCATCGGCCAGGAAAGCAACGTGCTGGATGCCTTCGCCGTTGAACTGCATCAGGAACTCTTCGATCTGCCCGGCACCCTTGGAGGACTCTTCGTTCAGCGGGATGCGGATCATGCCATCGGGAGCGGTCATGGCCTTGGAGGTCAGGCCGGTGTATTCGCCCTTGATGTCGAAGTAGCGGATCTCGCGGAAGTTGAACAGCTTCTCATAGAAGTTCGCCCAGTAGGCCATGCGGCCGCGGTACACGTTGTGAGTCAGGTGGTCGATGATCTTCAGGCCGGCACCGACCGGGTTGCGGTCGACACCTTCGATGAACACGAAGTCGATGTCGTAGATCGAGCTGCCTTCACCAAAACGGTCGATCAGGTACAGCGGCGCGCCGCCGATGCCCTTGATGGCCGGCAGGTTCAGCTCCATCGGGCCGGTCTCGATGTGGATCGGCTGGGCGCCGAGTTCCAGGGCCCGGTTGTAGGCCAGTTGCGAATCCTTGACGCGGAACGCCATGCCACACACGGACGGACCGTGTTCGGCGGCGAAGTACGAGGCGACGCTGTTGGGTTCGTTGTTGAGGATCAGGTTGATCGCGCCCTGGCGATACAGGTGCACGTTCTTGGAGCGGTGGGTCGCGACCTTGGTGAAGCCCATGATCTCGAAGATCGGCTCAAGGGTGTTCGGGGTTGGCGATGCGAATTCGATGAACTCGAAGCCCATCAGGCCCATTGGGTTTTCGTATAAATCTGCCATGGTTGACGCCTCATCATGCTTTTAATAATTAACTGATCGTTAGTCGTGAGCACTGCTGAGACGCGCGGGTGGCGCGCAGGAGATGCCTCGCACACTGCGGGCGAGAAAATCACCGTAGATCAATTGGAACCCAAATATCTTCATTGTCGACCCAAGGCTTTTGTGGGCGAGGCTTCTGCTGTCAGAAGACTTATTCTTATATGCGTAAACCGATTCTACACAGCGTAAAACAATTTGTCCGCCTTCTCTATAAAATCCGCCTTTTTGCCGTCGCTGCAAAGGCTTTGTTGCACAGGTAGATACCCAGCAGGATGACCGCCCCGCCCAGGTACATCGCGCCCGTCATCGGTTCGCCGAGCAGCAGCGCGCCGAGGATCACCGCGGTCAGTGGGTTCAACGCGATAAACGCGCCACTGCGGGTGGCGCCAATCCGGCGAATGCCGTCGTAATACCAGATATAGGCCAGCGCCGAACCCAGCACACCCAAGTACAGCAGGCTGATCACTTGCCCCGGGGGCAACTGCGCAAGGACCTGCCACTGGACTTCGCCGCGCACCGCGCAGGTCAGCCATAACATCAAGGTGCCCAGGACCACCGAGTAAGTCACGGTGTGCAGCGGGCCCAGCGCTTGGTTCAGCCCCCTGGAGAACAACGAATAGACACCCCAGCCCAGCACGCAGCCGAGCAGCAGCAGGTCGCCAAGCCAAGCCCCGCCGGTGAACACCGACTGATCGCCACTGACGATCACCAGCCCCGCTCCGCCGAGACACAGGAGGATGCCGACGACCTTGCTGGCACTAAGGCGCTCCTTGAACAGCAACCAGGACGCCAGCCCGATCACTGCCGGGTTCAAGGCGACAATCAGCGATGCGCGGGACGCGTGGATATACTGCAGACCGTAAAAGAAACACAGGTTGTAGACGTAGATGCCGAAAAATCCCAACAGCCCCAATTGCAGCCATTGCCGGCCGCTCGGCCGAGCCAGGGGGATGCGGGCCAACCCCATGAACAGCAGCAGCGCCAGGCTCGCCAGCGCAAAGCGCAAACTCGCGGCAAACAATGGGCTCAGCGAACCCGCCAGGTAGCGCCCGGCGACGAAAGTTCCGCCCCAGAGCATGGTGACGCTGGCGAGCTTCAGGTACACCGGGACATCCGCACCATGCCAACCACTCTGGACAAGACTTTTCATGCAGGCTCCTGGGACATGACAGGGTTGATGGCTTATTCTTCCCGTCATGATCGATCATCGTAAAATGAGTCTTTACTCATGACCCTGAGCCAACTCGAGATCTTTTCCCTGGTCGCCGAGCTGCAAGGCTTCACCAGCGCAGCCCACCGCCTGGGCATCAGCCAGTCGGCGGTGTCCCATGCTATCAAGGCCCTGGAGCAGGAACTGGGTGTCGAGCTGCTCAGGCGCCAGCAGTCCCAGGTCGAACTCAGCGACATCGGCCAGCAGTTACTGGTGCGTGCCCGCGCCATGCTCGGCCTCGCCAGCACTCTGCGCCAGGAGGCCGCCGACGCCCGCGGAATGAAAAGTGGCACGCTGCGCATCGGTTCTTTTGGCCCCACGGCGTCGATCGGCCTGCTGCCGAAAATCCTGCCGCAGTACCGGGCGGCCTATCCCGGCATCGAGGTGCACATCGATGAAGGCCCCGACCGGCAGGTGTTGCAGTGGCTGGATGAGCGGCGGATCGATGTCGGTTTCGTGGTGCTGCCCGAAGAGCGTTTCGACACCTTCCCCTTGGTCGAGGACCAGATGGTCGCGCTTATCCCCGTCGGACATGCCCTGGCCAACAGTGACAGCCTGACGCTGCGCGAGCTGTGCGACGATCCGTTCATCCTCACCGAGGCCGGTTCTGCAGAACTGGTGACACGCCTGTTCAGCGCGGCACGGCTGAGCCCCGACATCCGTTATCGCTGTTCGCAATTGCTCAGCACCCTGGCAACCGTGAGTCGGGGTGAAGCACTGACCCTGGTTGCCGAACGCTCGCTACCCGACACCCCGCAGGCGCATTACGTGAAGCGGCCGCTGTCTCCGATGGTCAAGCGCCAGGTGGGTCTGGCGGTGCTGGATCAACGCCAATGCTCGCCCGCCACCCTGGCGTTCATCAAACTGGCAACGGGATTGTCCTTGAGTTGAACAACACAATCGCCCAGTGCCATCTATCATCCCCGCTATGCAATCTCTTCATGGAAGGCAAGGCGTTGCCGCACCTGCATTTGAGAGCCCATCCCCGCAGTCCCAGGTTTGCCCAATGCCATTGACCTTAAAGCGCCGGCGTAAAAGCGCCTACCGTAACGCCATCACCGTGCTGGTGGCCCTGGTGCCCGTGGTGCTGGGCGGCGCCATTTTGTACATGCAAGCCGAAAGCCGACTGAGCCAGAGCACGCACCAGACCGCCGAGGAAGCCGTTCGCCAGTTTGACCTGATGCTCGACAACACCGCCCACGCGGCCCAGCTCCTGCTGCCGCTGGCTGGGCAGCCCTGTGCGGACGTCAAGCTGGCCCTGCGTGAGCAAGTGACCCGCCGGCCCTTCGTGCGCTCCACCAACCTGGTGTGGGACAACAATCTGTACTGCAGCTCGTTGTTTGGCGAGTTCGAGGAGAAGGTCGACCCGGGCGAGTACACCCACGGCAAGTTGTGGTTGATGAACGGCAATCCGGTAACGCCCAACACCGCCCTGTTGGTGTACCGCCAGAGCGAGGGCCGACAAGGCGCACTGACCACGCTCGATGGCTACCACCTGAGCAACGTGCTGCGCCTGATCGGGCGCCAGACCCTGTTGTTGCTGCAGGTCGGTGACAATTGGTTGTCCGCCGATGGCCAGGTCCATGAGGGCGCCCTGCCCGAACTGCCGGTGGCACGTAATTACCTGGAATCGTCACGCTATGCCTTTAAAGTGGAGG
This sequence comes from Pseudomonas sp. IT-P176, assembly GCF_949767245.1. Classification (NCBI taxonomy): domain Bacteria; kingdom Pseudomonadati; phylum Pseudomonadota; class Gammaproteobacteria; order Pseudomonadales; family Pseudomonadaceae; genus Pseudomonas; species Pseudomonas sp. IT-P176. The sequence continues at coordinate 49,722 of NZ_CATKPN010000112.1, read as the reverse complement.
CCGGATTCCCCGAGGGGGAAACCTGGCGCTACATGGTCAGCGAGTACCCACCACTGTTCAGCCTGCTGATATTTTTTGGCGCCATCGCCGGCACCCTCGCCCACTGGCTGCAAAAACGCTCGACATCACCCAGCCTGGAGTTGCAGCGGGCCATGGAGGCCAAGGAGTTTGTGCCGTACTTTCAACCGGTGGTGCATGGTGACAGCAAGGGTTGGGCCGGCACCGAGGTGCTGATGCGCTGGAACCACCCCAAGGATGGCCTGGTACGTCCAGACCTGTTTATTCCCTTTGCCGAGCACTCGGGGCTGATCGTGCCGATGACGCGCTCGTTGATGCAGCAGACCGCCGCAGTGCTCGGCCCGCAGGCCAGTCATTTCGGCGAACGCTTTCATATCGGCATCAACATCACCGCCAGCCATTGCCAGGACCTTGACCTGGTGGCTGACTGCCGCGAGTTCCTGGCGGCTTTCCCGCCCGGCAAGGTCGCGCTGGTCCTGGAGCTCACCGAACGCGAGCTGATCGAACCCACGGCCATCACCCACCAACTGTTCGAACAGTTGCATGGACTGGGCGTGATGATCGCCATTGATGATTTTGGTACCGGCCACTCCAGCCTGGGTTACTTGCGCCAGTTCAATGTGGACTTCCTGAAAATCGACCAGAGTTTTGTCGCAATGATCGGCGTGGACGCGCTGTCGCGGCATATTCTGGACAGCATCATCGAACTCTCCGGCAAACTCGACTTGGGGATAGTCGCCGAAGGGGTCGAAACACTAGAACAGAGTGAATATCTTGCAGGTCATGGGGTGAACTTCCTGCAGGGCTACCTGTATGGCCGACCGATGCCCGCTGGCGAATTCATTATCGAACTGAACAAACACTTGGCGGTTGAGCAAAACGCCCTGTAAAAACCATTACTGAGCGGTCGGCGCACCAAATGGCATCAAACAGCGGAGCTGCGTTACATAAATAAAAAGACATGATTTACTCGGAGTGAATTAACTACTACAATTTTTCCTGCCTGCGCAAGATTGCCAGGTGCGCCACTCTCACCGAGTCGCTTCAAGGCTCTTGGCTTATAGCTTTGTTTGCGGTTGGTCTCAGCCAAACACACTATTGGAGTAAAGATATTGTCCAGACTCGCTGAATTTCGTGCAGCTGAAAAGGCCCTTCAAGAGCAGCTTGCGCAGCTGGAATCACTGAAGAACGACGCCGGGCTGAAGAAAGAAATCGAATTCGAAGAGAAGCTCCAGGGCTTGATGAAAACCTATGGCAAGAGCCTGCGCGACATTATCGCCATCCTCGACCCCAACGCCAAGGCTAGCCTGCAGCCAGCCGCGGCACCCAAGACCCGCCGCGCCCGCGTGGTCAAGGTGTACCAAAACCCGCACACTGGCGAACTGATCGAAACCAAAGGCGGCAATCACCGCGGCCTGAAAGCCTGGAAGGAACAATACGGCGCCAGCACCGTTGATTCCTGGCTGCGTGCTTGAGGGCCATGAACCTCACCCTGAAAAGCCCTGCCAACGCAGGGCTTTTTTATGCCACTCGGATTTTAAGTAACGATGCTCGCCGATCTAGCGGAAAAATCCGCTAACTACCATGGGTCGGCACAATTAACTTTGTAGTTAGTCCTTCCGGCCAAAGAACTGGAAGCCCGCCATTGCGTCGTGAACACTGCAATCTGGAACTAAAGTTTCAAACTTTCACGCAGCGCCTGTATTTCTTTCTGACTTGCTGCGTACGCATCGGCTTGTCCGGCGTAGGAAAAAACATAGGCTTTATCTGCCTCTACCGCGGCCACTAGTGTTTGCGACAATACATGACGCCCGTTCTGGGTAATGGTACAGGTGGTTTCCAGGGCAGCCAGGCGACTCAATGTAGCCGGATGAATCTTGTTGCACACACTCTGGTAGCCGCCCTGAAAGAAGTCCTTCTGGATCGACTTGCGCATTTCCAGCAACACCCCCTGCAAGTTGACCACATGCCCGGCCTCAACCTGGGTCATGGTCAACTCCATGACCAGTATCGTGTCACCGTTCTCATCGTTTTTCACTGCGCGCTGGCGTGAAACCTTCGCCGGCGCCTCGCTCGGCACGGTTTCCAGTGCGGGTTCCAGCGCGGTTTCTGGCTCCAGGGCCTGGACCTGCCATCCATCAGGCCAGGTGATCTCGGCGAGCTGGGGTTGCGCAGCAGCAGCGGCGGCAAACAGACCGGTTAACAGCAACAGGGATCGAATGGTTCGGATCATCAGGCAAGACACTGGCGAGGAAAGGCCCAAAGTCTGACCCCGACCGGGCCCGCAGGCAATAGCCGGAGCTTTGTGCATTGGCCCGGCACCGCCCCTTGCGTATCATTGGCCCACTGCATGGAAGCCTCGAGCACCGCAAGCCCAAGGACAGCTCCATCTGCTGGAGCGTCGTTTGCCCCACTTATTTTCCGGAGGGCCCATGAGCCTGCACGACCTGAACACCTTCCCCGGCGTCACTGCCCAACCTGACACTGCCACCCAGCAATTCGTGTTCAACCACACCATGCTGCGGGTCAAGGACATCACCAAGTCCCTGGACTTCTACACCCGTATCCTCGGCTTCAGCCTGGTGGAAAAACGCGATTTCCCGGAAGCCGAGTTCAGCCTGTACTTCCTGGCCCTGGTCGACAAAAACCAGATCCCGGCCGACGCGGCGGCTCGTACCGAGTGGATGAAGTCGATCCCGGGGATTCTCGAGTTGACCCACAACCACGGTACTGAGAACGACCCGGATTTCGCCTACCACAATGGCAACACCGACCCGCGCGGTTTTGGCCACATCTGCATTTCGGTACCGGACATCCGCGCCGCCTGCGAGCGCTTCGAAGCCCTGGGCTGTGATTTCCAGAAACGCCTGAATGACGGCCGCATGAAGAGCCTGGCCTTCATCAAGGACCCGGATGCCTATTGGGTCGAAATCATCCAGCCAGCCCCACTGCTGGCGTAGGAACAAGCTCAAGCATGGGGTGTAAGGGAAGTCTGCTCGCGATGGAGGTCGGTACATCCAACATCGATGCCGCCGCCATCGCGAGCAAGCCGCAAGCGGGCGCTCGCTCCCACAATGATTTTGGCTGTTCACAGATTCTGTATACACCACATCAAACCTGTGGGAGCGGGCTTGCCCGCGATGGCAGTGGGTCAGGCAACATCAATGTTGGCTGTGCTGACCTCATCGCGAGCAAGCCGCAAGCGGGCGCTCGCTCCCACAGTGATTTTGGCTGTTCACAGATTCTGTATACACCACACCAAACCTGTGGGAGCGGGCTCGCCCGCGATGGCGGTGTGTCAGGCAACATCGATGTTGGCTAGCCCGCTCCCACAGTGGTTTTGGCTGCCCACACAACCTGTGTGGGAGCGGGCTTGCCCGCTATGGCAGTGGGTCAGGAAACATCGATTTTGGACGGGCTCACTCGCAAAAGACAGAGGGGCACCGCTGTGGTTTAAGCCGGGGCCGAGGTGCGGATCAGGTGGTCGAAGGCGCTCAACGAAGCCTTGGCGCCCTCGCCTACTGCAATCACGATCTGCTTGTACGGCACGGTGGTCACGTCACCGGCGGCAAACACCCCGGGAATCGAGGTTTCACCGCGGTTATCGACGATGATCTCGCCTCGTGGCGACAGCTCGACAGTGCCTTTGAGCCAATCAGTGTTCGGCAGCAGGCCAATCTGCACGAAGATGCCTTCGAGCTCGACGCTCAGGGTCTCACCGGACTGACGATCCTTGTAACGCAAGCCGTTGACCTTCTGGCCGTCGCCAGTGACTTCAGTGGTTTGCGCACTGGTGATCACGGTGACGTTCGGCAGGCTGTGCAACTTGCGTTGCAAGACCGCATCGGCGCGCAACTGCACGTCGAATTCCAGCAGAGTCACGTGGGCAACGATCCCTGCCAGGTCAATGGCTGCCTCGACCCCGGAGTTGCCGCCGCCGATCACGGCCACGCGCTTGCCCTTGAACAAGGGGCCGTCGCAGTGCGGGCAGTAGGCCACGCCCTTGTTGCGGTATTGCTGTTCACCCGGCACGTTCATTTCGCGCCAACGGGCGCCGGTGGCCAGAATGACCGTCTTGGCCTTGAGGGTAGCGCCACTGGCGAATTTGACCTGGTGCGGTTCGCCGTTCTGGCCTGGCACCAGGGCATCGGCCCGCTGCAGGTTCATGATGTCGACGTCGTACTGCTTGACGTGTTCTTCCAGGGCCACCGCCAGTTTTGGTCCTTCGGTTTCCTGTACGGAAATGAAGTTTTCAATCGCCATGGTGTCCAGCACCTGACCGCCGAAACGCTCGGCGGCAACGCCGGTGCGAATGCCTTTACGGGCCGCGTAGATCGCGGCCGACGCACCGGCTGGGCCACCGCCCACCACCAACACATCAAAGGCTGGCTTGGCGCTGATTTTCTCGGCCTGGCGCTCGATGCCGCTGGTGTCGATTTTCGCGAGGATTTCTTCCAGGCCCATGCGGCCCTGGCCGAAATTCACACCATTGAGGTAAACGCTGGGCACGGCCATGATCTGGCGCTCGTCGACTTCGGCCTGGAACAGCGCGCCGTCGATGGCGACGTGATGAATATTGGGGTTGAGCACTGCCATCAGGTTCAACGCCTGGACCACGTCCGGGCAGTTCTGGCAGGACAGCGAAAAGTAGGTCTCGAAGTGGAACTCACCCTTGAGCGAGCGGATCTGTTCGATCACTTCGGCACTGGCCTTCGAAGGGTGGCCGCCGACTTGCAGCAGGGCCAGCACCAGCGAGGTGAATTCGTGGCCCATCGGGATGCCGGCAAAACGCAGGCTGATATCGGCCCCTGGGCGGTTGATCGAGAACGATGGCGTGCGTGCATCGGCACCGTTGTCGAGCAAGGTAATTTGGCTGGAAAGACTGGCAACGTCTTGCAGCAATGCGAGCATTTCCTGGGATTTCGCACCGTCATCGAGGGAGGCAACGATCTCGATCGGCTGGGTGACCCGTTCCAGGTATGACTTCAACTGGGCTTTAAGATTGGCGTCCAACATACGGGCGATCTCCTTTGTTCAATTCTAAAAAAAACGCCCGAGCGAATCTCGCCCGGGCGTCTTGAGGGCGGTGCAGCTGACTTAGGTGCGGCGTACCGCCCGGGTATCGCGAGTCACTGACTCAGATCTTGCCGACCAGGTCCAGGGACGGTGCCAGGGTGGCCTCGCCTTCTTTCCACTTGGCTGGGCAGACTTGGCCCGGGTGAGCGGCGACGTACTGGGCAGCCTTGATTTTGCGCAGCAACTCGGAAGCGTCACGACCTACACCGCCATCGTTGAGCTCGACGATTTTGATCTGGCCTTCAGGGTTGATCACGAAGGTGCCACGGTCTGCCAGGCCAGCTTCTTCGATCAGCACGTCAAAGTTGCGGGAGATGACGTGGGTCGGGTCGCCGATCATGGTGTACTGGATCTTGCCGATGGCTGGCGAAGTGTTGTGCCAGGCTGCGTGGGCAAAGTGGGTGTCGGTGGACACGCTGTAGATCTCGACTCCCAGCTTCTGGAATTCGGCGTAGTTGTCGGCCAGGTCTTCCAGCTCGGTTGGGCAAACGAAGGTGAAGTCAGCCGGGTAGAAGAATACGACAGACCATTTGCCTTTCAGATCGGCGTCCGACACTTGTACGAAATCACCATTTTTGTAAGCGGTAGCGGTGAAGGGTTTAACTTGGCTGTTGATGATAGGCATCGTTGACTCTCCGTCAGGGGTTGAAAAGTTGATGAGGTGAATCCTACCCAACCGATCGCCTGATGGCTCATTGGCAAACCTGATGCCGCTCATTGGTTTTCGCTATTAGCCACCACTCTTAATAGAAGAAAACCGTCTCAGCGACGAAATGCCCTCGACCCGCCACACCGAGATCCGGCGCCGCCAATCGGTGCCGAGCCGCGTGATACACTCCGCCCCCATACAAAGTACGTACTACATTACGCAATAGCAGGAGAAAACATGGCTCGGGGCGGTATAAACAAGGCTGTAGTGCAGGCGGCACGCTTGGCGATCCTGGCGCGCGGCGACAACCCCAGCATTGATGCAGTACGTATCGAGATGGGCAATACCGGTTCGAAAACCACTATTCATCGCTACCTCAAGGAGCTGGATGACGAGGTTGCGGCCCGCCAGAGCGAGCCACAGGAACAGATCGATGACGAACTGACCGGGCTGGTAGCACGCCTGGCGCAACGCCTGAGGGAACAGGGCCAGGAGCGCATCGATCACGCCCAGGAAGGTTTCGAGCAAGCGCGCAAGGCGCTCGAAAGCCAATTGGCCGAAGCCCTGCAACTGCAGGCACAACTGACTCGCCAATTGGAGACCCAAGGCGCGACCCTGGCCAGTGAGTCCGCAGCCTTGCAAGACACCCGTGCGTCGCTACAGGGCGAACAGACTCGCAATGCCAGCTTGAGCCAGGCCCTCAGCGATTTTGAACTGCGCTTGAATGACAAGGATGAGCAGATCCGCTCACTGGAAGAAAAACACCTGCACGCTCGCGACGCCCTGGAGCACTATCGCGAGGCTATCAAGGACCAGCGCGAGCAGGAACAGCGGCGCCATGAAGGCCAAGTGCAGCAGATCCAGATGGAACTGCGCCAGGCCCAGCAAAGCGCCATGGTCCGCCAGGACGAGATCACCCAGCTCAACCGCGATAACGAACGCCTGCTGACCGAGAACCGCGGCACCGTGCGTGAGTTGCACCTGTTGCAGGATCAACTCAAGCACAACGAGACCCGCCAGGCCCAAGCCCAGGAACAGATCCGCCGCCACGAAGCCGAAGCCACCCTGTTGCAGGAACGCCTGCGGGTCGCAGTGCTGGAAAGCACCAGTGCCAAGCAGGCAGCCGCCGAGCAACTGCACGCCAACGCGGAGCTGGAACTGCGAGCCGCTAGCGCCGAAGCCAGCCTGCAGGCACTGCATCTGGCGGTGGCCACGCAAGCTGCGCTGGAGCCGGCGCCGGTCCCGGTTCCGGTTCCAGGCCCGGCTTCTAAGCAGTCGAAAAAACCTTAACCGGCCACTGGCGTGCGCATGGTGACGAACTCTTCGGCGGCCGTCGGGTGCACGCCGATGGTTTCGTCGAAGTCGCGCTTGGTGGCGCCGGCCTTCAAGGCAATCGCCAGGCCCTGGACGATTTCGCCCGCCTCCGGACCGACCATATGGCAACCCAGGACCTTGTCGGTCTTGGCGTCGACCACCAGCTTCATCAGCGTGCGCTCCTGACACTCGGTCAGGGTCAGCTTCATCGGCCGGAACCGGCTTTCAAAAATCTGCACCTCATGGCCTGCCTCGCGGGCCTGTTCTTCCGTGAGGCCAACAGTCCCGATGTTCGGCAAGCTGAACACGGCGGTCGGGATCATCTGGTAATCCACCAGGCGATACTGCTCGGGCTTGAACAGACGACGCGCAACAGCCATGCCCTCGGCCAGGGCCACCGGCGTCAGTTGCACGCGACCGATGACATCGCCAATCGCCAGGATCGACGGCTCAGCGGTCTGGTACAGCTCGTCGACCTCGACGAAGCCTTTCTGGTCGAGCTTGACCGCGGTATTTTCCAGCCCCAGGTTATCCAGCATCGGCCGCCGTCCGGTCGCATAGAACACGCAATCGGTTTCCAGCTTGCGGCCATCCTTGAGGGTCACGCTCAGGCTGCCATCGGCTTGCCGGTCGATGCGCTCGATGTCGGCATTGAACTGCAGGTCCATGCCACGCTTGGTCAGCTCCTCTTGCAGGTGCTTGCGCACCGCACCGTCGAAGCCGCGCAGAAACAGGTCACCGCGATACAGCAAGGAAGTCGACGCGCCCAGGCCGTGGAAGATCCCGGCGAACTCGACGGCGATGTAACCGCCACCCACCACCAGCACACGCTTGGGCAGGGTCTTGAGGAAAAACGCCTCGTTGGAACTGATGGCGTGCTCGGCCCCGGGGATCTGCGGGATCTGCGGCCAGCCGCCGGTCGCGATCAGGATATGCTTGGCACTGAAGCGCTCACCATTGATCTCTACGGTATGGGGCGCGACGATCCGGGCGTGGCCTTCATGCAGGGTCACGCCGCTGTTGACCAGCAGATTGCGATAGATACCGTTGAGACGGTTGATCTCGCGGTCCTTGTTGGCGATCAGCGTCGCCCAGTCGAACTGCGCCTGGTCCAGACTCCAGCCGAAGCCCGCAGCCTGCTCGAAGTCTTCGGCAAAGTGTGCGCCGTACACCAGCAATTTCTTCGGCACGCACCCCACGTTGACACAGGTGCCGCCCAGATAGCGGCTCTCGGCCACGCCGACTTTCGCGCCAAAACCGGCGGCGAAGCGTGCCGCGCGTACACCGCCGGAACCGGCGCCAATCACATACAGGTCAAAATCGTAGGCCATTTCTATCTCCTCGGCAGGGCACCAGCATACCTGCTGGCGCAGTGCGGGTCAGCGCCGCGAACAATACGCGCTTGAAAAATGAAAAAGCCACCAGAAGGTGGCTTTTCAGAACGGGACGCCCAGACGTTATCAGTACGCCTTGCCCGTCTTGTAGAAGTGCTCGAAGCAGAAGTTGGTCGCTTCGATGTAGCCTTCGGCGCCGCCGCAGTCAAAACGGGTGCCCTTGAACTTGTAGGCAATCACGCAACCGTCTTGCGCCTGTTTCATCAGGGCGTCGGTGATCTGGATCTCGCCACCCTTGCCCGGCTCGGTTTCTTCGATCAGCTTGAAGATGTCCGGGGTCAGGATGTAACGACCGATGATGGCCAGGTTCGACGGCGCATCTTCAGGTTTTGGTTTTTCCACCATGTTGCGCACGCGGTACAGGTCGTCACCGATCAGGTCACCGGCGATCACCCCGTACTTGTGGGTTTCCTGCGGGTCGACTTCCTGGATCGCGACGATGGTGCAGCGGTACTGCTTGTACAGCTTGACCATCTGGGTCAGGACGCCGTCACCTTCCAGGTTGACGCACAAGTCGTCCGCCAGCACTACGGCGAAGGGTTCGTCGCCGATCAATGGACGACCGGTAAGGATCGCGTGGCCCAGGCCCTTCATTTCGGTCTGACGGGTGTAGGAGAACGAACATTCGTCTAGCAGTTTACGGATACCGACCAGGTACTTCTCTTTGTCGGTGCCCTTGATCTGGTTTTCCAGCTCGTAGCTGATGTCGAAGTGGTCTTCCAGGGCGCGTTTGCCGCGACCGGTGACGATCGAGATTTCGGTCAGGCCAGCGTCCAGTGCTTCTTCGACGCCGTACTGGATCAGTGGCTTGTTCACCACCGGCAGCATTTCTTTAGGCATGGCCTTCGTCGCTGGCAGGAAGCGAGTACCGTAACCGGCTGCTGGGAACAAGCATTTCTTGATCATAAAAGTCCTTGAAAGGGCTGTGTGTACGAGTTTCGGCGCAGTCTAATCAGGCGGCGTGCACCTTACAATGCCCCGCACTGGCTAACCGATGCCATCATAGAGAAATAATCTTGAGGATAGTTCCGCAAAGGCTTCACTTTAGACCAGGGAAGACCCTCAGGCACATTTACCGCTATCATTAAGCAATTGAACCAGCCAACGAGGCAGATAGATGTCGGCAGCAAAAAGCGTGAACGGTTACCTGATCAACAAGGCCAAAGACGGTCAATGGTGGGTCGACAGTGCCGGTGGCGAAAACATCGCCGGGCCTTTCCCCACTGAAGCCATGGCTATTGAAGTGGCGTCGGTGCTGCAAGACACCCCGCCCGCTCCCAAGCGTCGAGGGGCCAAGCCCGAGTAAGGTGCCTGGTCAAACAGCCCTGCCCTGTGCAGGGCTTTTTTGTGTTTGCCTGTACCGAAATGGCCATTCGCTATAACCTCTCGCTACCAGGCCTTCTCTGCGCCTGACGCCCCTCCCCCCCTGATGGCAACGATCCGATGAAAATAACCCTGGCTGTGATGGCGGTACTGGTCTTGAGTGGTTGTGCCACGGCGTCCAAGACGTATCTGGACGATGGCCAGCAAGGCTTGTCGATCGATTGTTCGGGCGAAGCCAATTCCTGGGCCACCTGCTACGAAAAAGCCGATGCGTCCTGCGCCGGTACTGGCTACAAGATTGTCGGCACCGAGGGTACGCCAGCGCTCAAGGAAAGCGACAAGACCCTGGGCGCGGATGTTGGCAACTTCAAGAGTCGCAGCGTAGTGGTGGTGTGTAACTAGGCTCTGGGCCGTTACATGTGAATTTCCGCGAACTTGATGCCCAGGCCGCGTACGGTCTCGACCAGGTCATCCAGATGGGTGAAGGACTCGACCTCGTCGTTGTCGTCCACCAGGAAAAAACTGCGTCCTGCACTTTTCTTGAAAAACACGATCCATTCCCCCGGGGTCGCCGGATTCTGGATCACATGGGTGGCAGAGATGTGACCCTCTGCATGCCGCTCTCGGACTTGCTCACGCTTCATTGCCTGCTCCATTGATGCCAATGCCGCCCAGGGCCCGATGCTGCTCAACCGGCATCGCGCCCAGGACGGCATTGTGTCGTTGGACGACAGTTTACCGGATGCCTTGGCCAATCAGCACGCCATCAACGGTTTGCCCATACAGATTGACCCCATCGTTGGCATGGAACTTCACTCGGGTCTTCTCTACGGAGCCGTCGATCAGCCGTGGGTCCTGAGGCCGTTCATGGCTGTTGATGAACGCCGCCACGTCCCACGCCTGCTGATCGCTGAGGCTCTGCGCCTTGCCCAGGGGCATGTTGTATTGAATGAACGACGCCGCGGTATTGATGCGGTGCATGCCCGCTCCCCAGTTGTAGGAGTCCTTACCCCAGAGCGGCGGCATCACGTAGTCCTGGCCGACTTTCTGTCCCTGGCCGCTGTCGCCGTGGCACACCGCACATTGGGCGTTGTAGACCTGTGCGCCCTGGGCGATGTCGTAGCCCTTGGCCGGTTGCTTGACCTCCGGATAACCGCGCCCGGGCAGTTCGACGCCAATCGGTGCCTTGGTCGCCAGCCAGTAGGCATAAGCCGACAACGCGCTGATTTCCGGGCCGTCGGCCGCTGGCGGCTTGCCGTTCATGCTGAACTCGAAACAGCCTTGCAGGCGCTCGGCGAAGGTATTGACCTTGTCGTTTTTCTTGCGATACGCCGGGTACATCGGGTAAGCCCCCCACAACGGCGCAGAGTTGGGTAACCGGCCCTGGTCCAAGTGGCAGTTGCTGCAATTGAGGCCATTGCCGACATACGCCGGGGCCTGGCGCTTGGTGTCGACAAACAGGCTGTGGCCCTGGCGCACCAGCTTGCCAAACGCGTTGTCCGGCAACTCATGCTCGGCCGGTGCCTGGAAATACTCGACTTTTGCGCTAGTGGCTGCCGGGATCTTCAGTTCGGACTGATCGTCCATCACGGTCTGGGCGGCATACCCGTTGAGACTGGCCAGTGCCAGGGCCAATGGGGCGAAGGATAGGAATTTCATGGCTTGGCCTCCTGGCTGCCCAGTGTCGCAAAGTAGTCGGCGACCGCCTTGATTTCGTCCGGGGTCAGGGATTTGGCGATGTGCCCCATCAGATCATTGGGGTCGTTGTGCCGGGTGCCGTCACGCCAGGCGTTCAATTGCCCGACCAGGTAACTGGCCGACTGCCCGGCCAGTGGCGGAAACGCCGTGCCCACGCCCACCCCACCGGGGCCGTGACACATCACGCACTCGGGAATCTGCCGGTCCCAGGCACCGCGCAAGGCCAGCCGCGCGCCCGGTTCTGTCGGCGTGGTGTTGCGTGTCACTTGCGGGGTGGCCGGCGCGGGCATGGCCGCCAGGGTGCTGGTAACCGCCTGGATCTCGCCTTCGCTCAGCGCCTTGGCCAGCGGCTGCATCACCGGGCTGACCCGCGAGCCACTGCGAAAGTCCGCCAGTTGTTTACTCAGGTACCCCGCCGACAAACCGGCCAGCCGGGGAAATCCGGCGGCCGGCATGCCCATGCCATCGGCACCATGGCAGGCAAAGCAGGCAGTAGCGGCAGGCAACGCACCACCCTGGGTATAGATTTTCTGTCCGTCGTCGGCATTCACGACGCTGACAGCAATGAGCATCAGGCTGCTCAATACGGTCGGTTTGAAATCCATCTCTAACCCTCTTTTTCTAGTTATAAGCTTAGACTTAGTTTGCATAAGCATATAAAGAGTAAGTGATTGTGACGGCTATCTCAACCGCCCAGGCAATGTGCGTCATCGTTGACGATCATCGTGAGCAGCCTCATTCCACAGGGTGTTCGGTGTCCGTCAATTATGTCCGGGCATAAAAAAGCCCGAGCCGGGAGGGTCCGGGTCGGGCTTGTGGGTGGCATGGCCGCTGGCTGTCCGGCCTTAGCCGGAAATGCACTCGTTGGCGGCAACCCCGATGTCACCCGGACGCATCGGCACATTGGACAGACTCTCGTGCAACTTGATGCTGCTGCCGCCGGAACGCTCTTCGATGTCGAACACCGCTGCCGGGTCGGTTGACAGCTTGCCGGGTACGATCACCCGCACCCCATCCTTGTGCGGTTCCATTTGCACCGCGCCCCGGCTCTTGGCCAGCTTCTCGGCGACACAGTTGGCATATTCCTGCGGCTTCTTCCCTGAAATCACGTTCATGGTGGGCGGGGTCTGATTGATGTCCGAGACTGTCGCACATCCACTCATCGCCAATGCCAGCAACAAAACGCCCTGCTTCATACAAATCCTCCAATAAAGACCCTCGGACAGCGCAAATGCGCTTTTTCTCCGGCCTGCCGTGCTTTATGGCGCAAATAATTGCGGATAACTGTTTTTAATTGTCAAACCGGCTCTCAGCGGTCCGCTTTTGCACAGCCTTCGCTGATAAACTGGGCCATCGTCCATGCTATCGTTTTGATTTGCTAGAAAAAGCCCTTCTGGAGGCGCCCATGAAATTTATCCACCAGCGCGAGCACCTCAACGAAGATGACATCGTCGTCATTCAATGCTCGCAAACCTGCAACATCCGCCTGATGAGCGACGCCAACTTCCGCAGCTTCAAGAACGGCGGTCGTCACTCTTACCACGGCGGCGCATTCGACACCTTCCCGGCGAGAATCACCGCACCCAGCACCGGTTTCTGGAACATCACCATCGACACGGTCACCAGCCGGGCGATCAGCGTGACCCGTAAGCCAACGCTGACCCACTCGATCAAGATCGTTCGCCGGTCCAGCTCCAAGTTCAGCTGACACCCCGCCCGCTCCGCGACAGACAGGTACACCCGTGACTCCAACGACCAAGTACGTCATCAAGTACAAACTCAACGGCGAGCGTCGCTTCGAGTTCGCCCAACTGGTAAATGGCACCGAAGACGAGGCCAAGGCCGCGCTGGCCGCGATCCATGGCGACAGCCCGGACGTGATCAGCGATATCAGCGTGAGCAAGGCGCTGTAAGCCGCCCGGCGCTCGGCAATACCTGCACAATTTGACCGCAAGCTGCGGAGTGTTGCCTCGTGTCGAGCGGCCCAGACTGGCCCTCCTCGACCTAGGCCCTGGAGCCGGCAATGCGCGCCTCTTCCCTGCATCCCCCTTTGCTCAACGACCTCGCCGCAGCGCACCAACCGTCGCTGCTCGAACGTATCGACAACCTGCCCTGGCCCTCACTGGAGCACCACCTCGATCAGGACGGCTGTGCCATCGTCCCCGGCCTGCTGGGTACCCGGGAATGCCAGGACCTGCGGGCGATGTACGACAAGCCCGGGTTGTTTCGCTCCCGGGTGGTGATGGCCAGGCACGGTTTCGGCCGTGGCGAGTATCAATACTTCGACTACCCGTTGCCCGAGCCGGTGCAGCCATTGCGCAGCGCCCTGTATGCGCGACTGGTGCCTTTGGCCAATCGCTGGCAGGCGCGCATGGGCTTGCCCGGCCGCTTTCCCCAGGCACATCCGGCCTTCCTGCAACGCTGCCATGACGCCGGCCAACAGCGCCCGACACCGCTGTTGCTGCAATACGCAGCGGGGGACTACAACTGTTTGCACCAGGACCTGTACGGCGAGCATGTATTTCCCCTGCAAGTGGCGATTCTGCTGTCAGCGCCCGAGTTAGACTTCACGGGAGGTGAGTTGGTGCTCACTGAACAACGCCCGCGGATGCAGTCACGCCCCATGGTGATGCACCTGGAACAAGGCGATGCGCTGATTTTTGCGGTGCATCAGCGCCCGGTGGCCGGGGTGCGCGGCGACTACCGGGTCAACCTGCGCCATGGCGTCAGTCGCCTGCACAGCGGTCAACGACATACCTTGGGAGTGATCTTCCACGATGCGCAGTGAGCCCTTGGGCCCGACCACCCTCGACCTGTTTGCCGACGCCGACCAGCAACCGGCGCGAACCGAACAGCTCGGCCTCCAGGCATTCGTGCTGCGCGGCTTCGCCCTGCCCTGGGTGCCGCGGCTGCTCGCGGCACTGGAGCAAACGCTGAAGGCGGCGCCGTTTCGCAACATGGTCACCCCCGGCGGCTTCACCATGTCGGTGGGCTTGAGCAATTGCGGTGCGCTGGGCTGGACCACTGATCGCAGCGGCTACCGCTACACCCCGCTCGACCCCGTCAGCGGCCTGCCCTGGCCGCCGATGCCGGAGGTGTTCCGGGAGTTGGCGCAATGCGCCGCGAGCGAGGCCGGTTTCGTCGATTTTGTCCCGGATGCCTGCCTGATCAACCGCTACCTGCCCGGGGCGAAGATGTCATTGCATCAGGATCGCAACGAAGGTTCCTACGAGCCGCCCATCGTCTCGATCTCCCTGGGCCTGCCGGCGATGTTCCTGTTCGGCGGCAGTCAACGCAGCGACAAGAGCCAGCGAGTGCCGTTGTTTCACGGCGACATTGTGGTCTGGGGCGGCGTCGATCGTTTGCGCTATCACGGGGTGTTGCCGCTCAAGGACGGCCTGCATCCGCAATTGGGTGCCCAGCGCATTAATTTCACCCTGCGCACTGCCGGCTGAAACTGCGAATTCAAGCGCAAGCCACCGAGTGCCCTGCGCCGTTGCAGCGGTTACCCTGAGGCAAATCTTCACGGGGTGGCGTGTCATGTCCCAAGCCAAACACAGTATCGAACAAGACCCGCGCTGGGCAGCGGTAGTGGCCCGCGACCCGCGCGCCGACGGGCAGTTCGTCTACGGGGTCAAGACCACCGGGATCTACTGCCGCCCCAGCAGCCTGGCACGCCTGCCCAAACCACAGAACGTGGTGTTCTTCGACACTGAGGAGCAAGCCCTGGCCGCGGGTTTTCGCGCCAGCAAGCGGGCCGCGGCGGACCAGTCCCTGGTCGCCACCCAGCATGCGACCCTGGTGGCTGCTGCGTGCCGGCAGATCGAGCAGGCCGAGAGCCCACCCAGCCTCGGCGAGCTGGCGGCCAGCGCAAACCTGAGCCCGTTTCATTTTCATCGGGTGTTCAAGGCCGTCACCGGTCTCACGCCCAAGGGCTACGCCACCGCCCAGCGTTCGCGGCGGGTGCGTGAACGGCTGGAGTCCGCCGACTCCGTGACCGCGGCGCTATACGACGCCGGCTTCAACTCCAACAGCCGCTTTTATGAATCTGCCGACCATTTGCTCGGCATGAAACCCAGCGACTACCGCGCCTCGGGGCAGAACACCGAGATCCGCTTTGCCGTCGGCCAATGCTCCCTGGGAGCAATCCTGGTGGCGCGCAGTGAACGTGGGGTGTGTGCGATTCTCCTCGGCGACGACCCCAACGCACTGGTCGAAGACCTGCAGCAGCGCTTTAGCCAGGCAACGTTGATCGGCGCCGAGCCGGACTTCGAGCATTGGGTGGCCCAAGTCGTCGGGTTTATCGAAGCGCCCGCCCTCGGCCTGGACTTGCCGCTGGATGTGCGTGGCACGGCCTTTCAGGAGCGAGTATGGATGGCCCTGCGCGAGATTCCGCCGGGCAGTACCGCCAGCTACGCCGAAATCGCCCAGCGGATCGGAGCGCCCAAGGCCTTTCGCGCGGTGGCCCAGGCCTGCGGCGCCAACCACCTGGCGGTGGCGATTCCCTGCCACCGGGTGGTACGCAGCGACGGCGAGCTCTCGGGCTACCGCTGGGGAGTGGAGCGCAAGCGGCAATTGCTCGCGCGGGAAAACCAGCCCTAGAAAATCCCGATGTGCACCGCCACGCTGTCGGGACCGGTGTAGGCCTCGAAATCAGTGGCGAAGCGGCGCTTGATCTGTGGATGCGCCTCAAAGTACTCCCACACCCGGCCCCAGGCCTCGATCACTGCGCCCGGCATCGCACCCTGGGCATCGAACACCAGGTATTGCCCGCCTTGCACCTCGATGCTTGGGTATTCAGTCGCGGGCTCACTGACCCTGACCCCGGCCAGCACATCAAACGAGCCGCTCGCGTCCGACTCATAGTTGCTGTACACGCCATACACCAGGGAGTCGGGGGTTTTACCCGGTATTTTTTCGTACAGGCCTTCGCTAAAAAAACGCCCCCACATCGGTCCGATACGCGCAGTAGCCGTCTGTTGCTCGGCCGCGTTGAGCGTGCGCACACGCAAACCCGACACATTAAACGGCAGCACTTCCAGTTGTTTGATGCTCATGAACCCATCCTCCTTGATCAAACAGTTAAAAATTCATCACCGACGTTACACGAGAAGTTTATGATTTTCGCCCTCGGCGACGGCTTCGACCCAAAGACCGCCAATGGCTGGCAGTTGAAGATGCCAAGCCCTCCCACCCGATTTTCAACCGGAGCGCACTGCTGATGAGCCAATGGCCAGACACTCGCATTCTTGACCTGCTCGGCATCGAGTTGCCGATCATCCAGGCCCCCATGGCCGGCGCGACCGGCTCGGCCATGGTCATCGAGGCCAGCAACGCCGGCGGTCTGGGCTCGATGCCGGCAGCGATGCTGAGTGTCGAGCAGTTGCGCGAAGAACTGACGATCATTGGCCAGCACAGCCAGCGCCCGTTCAATGTGAACTTCTTCTGTCATCAACCGCCGGTAGCCGACGAGTTACGCGCGCAGCAATGGAAACAGCTGCTGGAACCCTACTACCGTGAACTCGGGGTGGATTTCGAGGCGCCGACGCCGGTCTCCAACCGCGCGCCCTTCGACGCTGCCGCGTGTGCGGTGGTCGAGGAATTTCGCCCGAAAGTGGTGAGCTTTCACTTCGGCCTGCCGGAAAAATCCCTGCTCGAACGGGTCAAGGCCACCGGCGCCAAAGTGCTGTCGTCGGCGACCACGGTCGATGAGGCAATCTGGCTGCAACAGCATGGCTGTGATGCGATCATCGCCATGGGCTACGAGGCCGGCGGCCATCGCGGGATGTTCCTCAGCGAGGACCTGAGCAGCCAGGTCGGTACCTTGGCCCTGGTGCCGCAGGTGGTCGACGCGGTCAGCGTGCCGGTGATCGCTGCCGGCGGCATTGGCGATGCCCGCGCGATTGCGGCGGCGTTCGCCCTCGGCGCCTCGGCCGTGCAACTGGGCACCGCCTACCTGTTCACCCCGCAAGCCAAGGTCAGCGCCTCGCACTACCGCGCCTTGCGGACCGCCAAGGACAGCGACACCGCGCTCACCAACATTTTCACCGGGCGCCCGGCCCGCGGCATTATCAATCGGGTCATGCGCGAACTCGGCCCGATCTGCGCCCAAGCCCCGGCCTTCCCGCTGGCCGGTGGCGCGTTGCTGCCGTTGCGCGCCCAGGGCGAAGCGGACTTCAGCAACCTGTGGGCCGGCCAAGCCGTGCACCTGGGCATCGAACTGCCCACCGGCGAACTGACCCGGCGCCTGGCCGAAGAAGCGTTGGCCCTGCTGACCCGCCGCTAAGGTCCCGTAGCAGCTGCCGCAGGCTGCGTTGGGTTGGGTTGCGCAGCGACCCCCAGTGGGTATTGCCAAGTCCAATGAACGGCCTGCGGCCGTTAACGCAGCCTCGCGGGCTCGGCAGCTGCTACAAAGGCGCGGCGCGGCAAGAAAATTGTATACAACTTCGTGACCATCGCGCCTGGGAGAGTTCCGTTCGTCGCTGATTCGCTATATATTCAGCTATACAGCGTTTCACCACCCCCTCTCGGAGCCGCTTCATGACTATTCGTGTCTCACGTTTCGCACCTACTTGCCTGGCGTCCCTGATCGCCGTGTTGGCCCTGGGTTCGGCACACGCCGATGAGGTCCAGGTGGCGGTGGCGGCCAACTTCACCGCGCCGATCCAGGCAATTGCCGCCGACTTCGAGAAAGACACCGGGCACAAGCTGGTGGCCGCTTATGGCGCCACGGGCCAGTTCTATACCCAGATCAAGAACGGCGCGCCGTTTGAGGTGTTCCTGGCGGCGGACGACAGCACTGCGCAAAAACTCGAAAACGAAGGCGACATCGTCAAGGGCTCGCGTTTCACCTACGCCATCGGCACCCTGGCGCTGTGGTCAGCCAAAGCGGGTTACGTCGACGCCAAGGGCCAGGTGCTCGCCGACAACCAGTACCAGCACCTGTCCATCGCCAACCCGAAAGCCGCGCCCTACGGCCTGGCCGCGACCCAGGTCCTGGCCAAACTGGGCCTGACCGACAAGGTCAAGGCCAAGATCGTCGAAGGCCAGAACATCACCCAGGCCTACCAGTTCGTCTCCACCGGCAATGCACAAATCGGCTTCGTCGCCTTGTCGCAGATCTATAAAGACGGCAAAGTCACCGGCGGTTCGGCGTGGATCGTGCCGGCCGAGATGCATGATCCGATCAAGCAGGACGCAGTCATCCTCAACAAAGGCAAGGACAACCCGGCCGCCAAGGCCCTGGTTGACTACCTCAAGGGCCCTAAAGCCGCGGCCATCATCCAGTCCTATGGTTACCAGCTCTAAATGACCTTATCGAGTGCCGATTTCGCCGCCATCTGGCTGACCTTCAAGCTGGCGTCCCTGACGACCGTGATTTTGCTGATCATCGGCACTCCCATCGCGTTATGGCTGTCGCGCACCCGCTCCTGGTTGCGCGGCCCGGTCGGGGCAATCGTCGCCCTGCCCCTGGTGCTGCCCCCCACCGTCATCGGCTTCTACCTGCTGCTGACCCTGGGCCCCAACGGCTTTCTCGGCCAGTTCACCCAGGCCCTGGGCCTGGGCACACTTACCTTCAGCTTTACCGGCCTGGTGATCGGCTCCGTGATCTATTCCATGCCCTTCGTGGTCCAGCCGCTGCAAAATGCCTTTTCAGCGATCGGCACTCGCCCGCTGGAGGTGGCGGCGACCTTGCGCGCCAACCCTTGGGACACCTTTTTCACGGTGATCCTGCCCCTGGCGCGCCCCGGCTTCATCACCGCCGCAATTCTCGGTTTTGCCCACACCGTGGGTGAGTTCGGCGTGGTGCTGATGATCGGCGGCAACATCCCGGACAAGACCCGAGTGGTGTCGGTGCAGATCTACGACCACGTCGAGGCCATGGAGTATGCCCAGGCCCATTGGCTCGCCGGGGCAATGCTGGTGTTCTCGTTCCTGGTGTTGCTGGCGCTGTATTCCAGTCGCAAGACCAAAGCCGGCTGGAGCTGACCGATGAGCGACGCGATTCACGTACGCCTGCAACTGCACTACCCGGACTTTTCCCTGGATGTCGACCTCGACCTGCCCGGGCGCGGCGTGACTGCACTGTATGGCCACTCGGGTTCCGGCAAGACCACCTGCCTGCGTTGCATCGCCGGGCTGGAACGCGCCGAACAGGGCTTTGTGCAGATCAACGACGAAGTCTGGCAAGACAGCCACCACAAACGGTTCGTGCCTCCCCACAAGCGGGCGCTGGGTTATGTGTTCCAGGAAGCCAGCCTGTTTCCCCACCTGTCGGTGCTGGCCAACCTGGAGTTCGGCTGGCGGCGCATTCCTCGTGCGCAACGCCGGGTCGACATGGCCCACGCCACTGAGTTGCTGGGGATCGGCCACCTGCTCGATCGCCATCCGCAACACCTCTCCGGCGGTGAGCGCCAGCGCGTCGGCATCGCCCGGGCGTTGCTCACCAGCCCACGGTTGTTGCTGATGGACGAGCCCCTGGCGGCCCTGGATTCCCAGCGCAAAAGCGAAATCCTGCCGTACCTCGAACGGCTGCACGACGAACTGGAAATCCCGGTGCTCTACGTCAGCCATTCCCAGGATGAGGTCGCGCGCCTGGCCGACCATATCGTCCTGCTCAGTGCCGGCAAGGCCCTGGCCAGTGGCCCTGTGGGCGAAACCCTGGCTCGGCTCGACCTGCCGCTGGCCCTGGGCGACGATGCCGGCGTGGTGATCGACGGCCAGGTCAGCGATTACAACCTCGACTATCAACTGCTGACCCTGCAACTGCCCAACAGTCAATTGAGCGTGCGCGTGGCCCATCTACCGCTGGCCCTGGGCAAGCAACTGCGCTTCAAGGTCCAGGCCCGCGACGTCAGCCTGAGCCTGCACGCCGGCGAACAGAGCAGCATCCTCAATCGCCTGCCGGTGACGGTGGTCAGCGAAATTGCCGCCGACAACGCCGCCCATGTGCTGGTGCGCCTGGACGTCGCCGGCACACCCCTGCTGGCGCGCATCACACGCTTTTCCCGGGACCACCTGCAGCTGCATCCGGGCCAGGCGTTGTGGGCGCAGATCAAGGCCGTGGCCGTACTGGCGTAAACCCTTTGGCACGACCGCCGACGCCTGCGGTCAATGGCTATACCAGCCCGCCCAAGGACCCTGCGCCATGCCGGATCTCACCCCAGCCGACTCGCTGCCACCGGACCTGCACTATGTCGATGACACGCAGCCGGGCATCCGCCGCAAAATCCTGCGCGGCAAGTTCTGTTATCTCGATGTGGCTGGCCAGCGCATTACCGACCCCGCGCAAATCAAGCGCCTCAACGCCCTCGCCGTGCCTCCCGCCTACACCGACGTGTGGATCTGTGCCGATCCCCAGGGCCATCTGCAGGCCACCGGCCGCGATGCCCGGGGGCGCAAGCAATACCGCTATCACCCGCGCTGGCGCGAAGTGCGCGATGGCGACAAGTATTCGCGCCTGCTGGAGTTCGGCCTGGCACTGCCCAAGCTGCGCCGCCAGCTGGAGGCGCAACTGGCAAGCCCCGGCCATGGCCGCGACAAGGTCATGGCCACGGTCATCAGCCTGCTCGACACCACCCTGATCCGCGTCGGCAACAGCCAATATGCCCGGCAGAACCGCTCCTACGGCCTGACCACCATGCGCACCCGCCACGTGTCGCTGAACGGCAGCGCGATCGCCTTCCAGTTTCGCGGCAAGAGCGGCATCGAACACCAGATCACCGTCAAGGACCGGCGCCTGGCACGGATCATCAAGCGCTGCCTGGAACTCCCCGGGCAAGACCTGTTCCAGTACCTGGACGAACAGGGGCAACGGCGCACCGTGACCTCCTCGGACATCAACGCCTACCTGCATCAACTGACAGCGGGCGACTTCACCGCCAAGGATTACCGCACCTGGGCCGGCAGCAGCCTGGCCCTGTCAGCGCTGCGCGAGTTGCCCTGGGAGTCGGCGACCGACGCCAAGCAACACATCGTCGAGATGGTCAAGCGCATCGCCAAGGAGCTGGGCAACACCCCAGCCGTGTGCCGCAAGTGCTACATCCACCCCGCCGTGCTCGACAGTTTCCTGCTCGGCACCCTGGCGCAACTGCCCAAGCCGCGCCAACGCAAGCGTCTGAGCCGCGAAGAGGTCGGGCTGATGATGTTCCTGCAAACTCTCTCGCAAAAGCCACAAGACTTGTAAGGCCTTGCCGATCTACGCTAGGCTGGCCACCTTTCCTGCAGCAGGACGATCGTTCGCCGTGAACAACTAAGCCTTTCAAAAATGTATGCGCAACAAGCCGCCTCGGGCACTTGTTGGCCTTTTTCGACATTTTTTGGAGGTGCTATGACTCACGTCACGCGTCTGCCTGCACTCGTTACCCTGAACCAACTCAGCTTCCAGTTCGCCGATGGCGAGCACCTGTTCGACGCCCTGGATTTATCCCTCGACCAACGCCCGACGGCCATTGTCGGCCGTAACGGCAGCGGCAAATCGGTACTCGCCCGATTAATCAGCGGCCTGCTGCAACCCAGCGCCGGAACCTTGAACTGCCACGCCAGCGTCGCCTATGTGGCGCAGGAACCCCTGTGCGTCGACGGCCAGACCGTCGCCCAAGCAGCAGGCATAGCCAGTACACTCGATGCGCTGGCCCGCCTGGCTGCCGGCAATGCCTGCGCCCAGGACCTGGACGACGTCGCCGAGCGCTGGGACCTGGCCGAACGCTTTGCCTCCATGCTCGCCCAGGCCGGCCTCACCGGGCTGACTGCGCAACAGCCGATGGCCGCCCTCAGTGGTGGTCAACGTGCACGGATCGCCCTGATCGGCGCCTTGGTCAGCCAGGCCGAGTTGCTGGTGCTGGATGAACCGAGCAACCACCTGGACGCTTCCGGACGGCGCTGGTTGATGGCGCAACTGGCGGCCTGGCGCGGCGGCCTGATCCTGGTCAGTCACGACCGAAGCCTGCTCGACAGCGTGCAACGCATCGTCGAACTGTCGCCCTTGGGGGTACAGGTATTCAGTGGCAACTACACGGCCTACCTGCAACAGCGCACGGTGGTGCAAGCGGCGGCGCACGCGGCACTGGAGCACAGTCGCAACCAGCGCCGTCGAGAACTGCAACGCCTGCAGCGCGAACACGACACGATTTCGCGGCACGCCGCCGGGTCGCGCAAACACGCGCAGACCGCCAATGTCTCACGCTTCGAACGGGCCACCATGAAAGGCCGTGCCAGCGAGATCATGGGCCATGTGCGACAGGCCCACCAAGCCTGCAAAACCGAGCTCAACGCGCAGGTCCGCGAGGCCCATGCCCGAGTGATTCACGATGAGCCAGTGCTGATCCCCTTGCCCGGCACCGCGCTGCCCAACAGCCGGCGAGTCATTACCCTGGTGGCTGCGCAGTTGCCATGGCTATCCCGGCAAACGCCGGGCAGCCGGCTCGACCTGACGCTGGCAGGGCCGGTGCGGGTGGCGCTCAGTGGCCCCAATGGTTGCGGCAAATCGACCCTGCTGAAAATGCTCGCCGGGCACTGCGCCGCCGTCAGCGGCCAGTGCCAGACCCACGTACCCAGCGCCTACCTGGATCAACACCTGGCGTTGCTGGACCCCGAGCGCTCGGTGGTCGAGCAGTTGAATCTGCTGGACACCCCGCTGTCCGAAGGGGCGGTGCGCAGCCGCCTGGCTCACTTGCAGCTGGATGCCCGACGCGTGCACCTGCCCACGGGCCAGCTCAGCGGTGGCGAGCGCCTCAAGGCCGCCCTGGCGATCGCGTCGTGGGGCAATACCCCCGCGCAATTGCTGCTGCTCGACGAACCCACCAATCACCTCGACCTGGACTCCGTGCAGGCCCTGGAACAGGCCTTGCGCGGTTTTGTCGGGGCGCTCATCGCCGCCTCCCATGACGCCGAGTTTCTCCAGGCCCTGCAACCCACCCACCACCTGCACTGGACCGCGCACGGCTGGCAGTTGCAAGACGGCGGCCCGGTGCCGCCGGGCTGAATCAGGCGACGAACAGCACGTGGGGTTTTTGCAGGTTTGGCAACGGGATCTATAGTTGATGGGGGCAACAATCCCATTCTGTGGCGGGGTCTATACTTGCAGCGATGAGCCCGAGAACAACGCGGTTGATCAAGCCCCGCGCGTTATCGTTGACGTCCATCGCGAGCAGGCTCGCTCCCACAAGGTTATGCACCTGGCGAGCGTTGTGTTGTCCTTTGCCACGTTTCTCGACTAATGGAGGTGTTTTCCATGTCCGAAAAAGAGTCCATCACCACCCTGCTGACGTTGCTCGACTCGCGCCAAACGCGCCTGACGGCGGCGTGCAAGGAAATCGCCGATTGGGTCGACAAACATGACGGCCATCCGACGGCGATGAAAATCCGCGACCGCCTGCAAGATATCGAGAAGGACGCGCCGCTGATCCAGAACGCGCTGACCTCGCTCAAACCGCTGGATCGGCCCCTGCCACGCTTCCGCTGAGCCGAGCGCTTTGAGGGCCGTGTGTCGTTGGCTGACTGCCCTTGATCAGAGTTGATCGCGGGCAATACCGCTGCGAATCCGCAGAATGTCGGCCAGCACCGCCAAGGCGATCTCCGCCGGAGTCTTGCTGCCCAGGTTCAGGCCGATGGGTGCGTGAATCCGCGCCAACTCGGCCTCCCCCAGACCACCGATCCGGCGCAGGCGCTCGAAGCGTTTCTGCGAGGTTTGCAGGGAACCCATGACCCCGATGTAAAACGCCTCGGTGCGTACGGCTTCCATCATGGCCAGGTCGTCGATACGCGGATCATGGGTCAAGGCGACCACCGCCGTGTCGCTGTGGCAACCGCCCTGGGCAATGAACACCGATGGCAACTGACGGCGAATCTCCACATGCTCCAGCACCACTCCCTCCAGCACTTCCTCGCGCGGATCACAGAGGATCACCTCGAACCCCAGGCCGACCCCGAACTCGGCGCACGCATGCGCCACGCTCGAGTAACCGGCGAGCAACAGCCGTTGAGCCGCCCCGACACGCAACCGCACCCGATCGATTTCGCGCTCGATGCGTGGCCCGTGCTCGCGGTCGACCAACAGGCCGCGGGCACCACTTTGCAGGTCGACTTCACGGATCAGCCGGCGCTGGCCCAATAGCGCGGATTCCAGTTCACGCAGGTGCGCCTGGACTTCGCAATCGGGTTCGAGCCTTTCCACCAGTACATCCAGCAGTCCGCCACAGGGCAGTTTGACCTGGGAGCGCGGATCATCGCCCTCGCCGTAGCGCACCACGCTCACGGCCTCGGCAAACAAGCCTTCGGCCATGCGCTCGAGAAAATCGTCCTCGACGCAGCCACCGGACAGCGAACCGATCCAGTGCCCGCTGTCGTTGACCGCCAGCATCGAGCCCGGCGCGCGAGGCGCCGAACCGTAGGTGCTGAGCACGCTGCACAACCACACACGCTGGCCCGCGCTGGACCAGGCCAGCGCGCGCCGTATCACTTGCAGGTCAAGATGCTGCATGTCAGTGCGCCTTGTGCTCCGCGGGAGCCTCTGCCTTCAGTTGTTCGATCTGACTGATCAGCAGGTCAGCCGGTTGCCCGCCCCAGGCCTGACGCAGGTAGTTGATCAGGTCGGTGGATTGCTGCGTGCTCAACTTGTCGGCAAAGCCCGGCATCGGCTGCATGCGCTCGAAACCCGAGAACTGCTGCTCGCCAATCCCATCCTCGATCACCCGCAACAGGTTGCGTGGATCTTCCAGGCGCAAGGTGGTGTTGCCTTGCATCGCCACGGCGATGTGCGGTTTACCTTCACCATTGCCGCCGTGGCAGCCGGCGCAGACGTTCAGGTAGTCCTGGCGACCGCGCTGGGCGCTGGCAGTGAGCTGGTCCGGCGTGACCTCGCTGAGCACCTTGGGTTGCGGTGGCAACTCGCCCAGCAGGAAGGTGGCCATGGCCTTCAGGTCCGGGTCGCTGAGGTGCTGGGTGCTGTTGTGGAACACCGGGAACATCTCGTTGAACATCGTGCCCTGGGCGCTCATGCCATGCTTGAGGAACGAGCTCAGGTCCTGGTGGTTCCAGCCGCGAGCCGCCAGGTCATCGGCCAGCAGGCTCGGCGCCAGGTAGCCGTTGAGCAGGCCGCCGGTCATGCGTTTGTCCTGCTGCATGGCGCCGGGCAAGCCGCGCGGGGTGTGGCATTCGCCACAGTGACCGAGCACGTCGACCATGTACTGGCCGCGCTGCCACGCCTCGCCCTTGCCTTCGGCCGGGGCCAGCTTGACGTCCTTGCCGTAGAGCATGTTCCAGCCCATCAGGCCCAGGCGCACGTTGAATGGGAAGCTCAGGCTGGTAACCGGTGCCGCGCGATTGATCGGTGCGATGGTCTTGAGGTACGCGTGGATCGCGTCGGAATCGGCACGGGGCATCAGGTGATAGGAGGTGTACGGCATCGCCGGGTACAGGTTGGCACCGTCGCGTCGCTTGCCTTCGGTCAAGGCGGCGAAGAACTCGTCATCGCTGTACAGGCCGATGCCGTGCTCCTTGTCCGGCGTGATGTTGGTGCCATAAATGGTGCCGAACGGCGAGACGATTGGCAGGCCGCCGGCATAAGGTGCGCCACCGGGTGCGGTGTGGCAGGCCATGCAGTCGGCCGCCCGCGCCAGGTATTCGCCCTGCTTGACCTGCTGTGGGTCCGCTGCCAGGACCGCTTGGCTGGCCAGCAGCGCAACCGCTAGGCTCACGGCACTGGCAACGCCGCTAAGTAGTCGGTTCATGCTCAACCCTCCTTGACCAGGCCAAGATCGTTGAGCACGTTGCGCGTGGCGCTGTAATAGCGCACGTAGCCGGTGCAGCGGCAGATGTGGTGGCCGAGGCTGTCCTCGATCACCGCTTCCAGCTGGCTTTGCTTGATCGGCTGGCGCTGCAGTTTCTCCACCAGCACTGTCGCGGCGTTGACGAACCCCGGCGCGCAGTAGCTGCACTGGAACGCGAATTCGTCGACGAAGCGCTGCTGGATCGGGTTCAGCTCAGTGACCTTGCCCGCCTCGTCGCGGCTCGCATGGCCCTCGATAGTGCGGATCTTCTTACCCTCGAAGTAGTGCGCGCCGGTGATGCAGGTGCGCACTTCCTCGCTGGTGCCGTCGGGGTTGTCGACGATCACCACACAGGCGTGGCAGATGCCCTGGCCGCAACCCAGGCGCGAGCCGGTAAGGTTTCGGTATTCGTGCAGGTAGTCGATCATCGGCAGATCATCAGGGACCTCGACGGGACCGACGGTTTGACCGTTGAGGGTCATTTGGAGCGGACGGTTAGCCATTGAGGGCCTCCTTGATGCGCGCTGGAGTGATAGGCAGGTCACGGACCCGTTTGCCGATGGCGTGGGCCACGGCGTTGGCGATGGCGCCCACTACCGGGATCATCACCACCTCGGCGATGCCCTTGGAGGGGTCGCTCGGCGACAACGGCGGGAGGATCTCCGAGGTCTGTTTCCACACCGCGACATCCTTGGCCCGCGGCAGACGGTAACGGTTGAAGTTCCAGTCACCCTCCCCTGGCCCACCTTCGTACAACGGCATTTCTTCCAGCAACGCGTGGCCGATGCCCATGGCGATCCCGCCCTCGAGCTGGCCCTTGACCAGTTCCGGCACCAGCACCCGGCCGCATTCCAGCCAGGAGTGATGGTTGAGCACTTGCACCTCGCCCGAACCTTTGTTGACTTTCAGCTCGACGATGGTCGCCACCGGGCTGTAATAGGTAACGGCGGCGTTGTTCAATTGCGTGGCCGGGTACACCACGTTCTGGCGGTCCAGCAGGTGGAAACCAGCGGTCTTCATCTGCGCCTTGATCGCCTGCGGCGCACCATCGCCATACTTCACGGCCAGCGCATCGAGCGGCAGGCGTTCGCGCACACCGTTGATGTTGTACTCGGCCTCGGCCCAGCTCCAGCGGTTGAAACCATGCACCGTGGCGCCCGTCACCAGCCCACGTTCATGGGCACGCTTGGCCAGTACTGCCAATGGCAGCGGTTCCATGCCGTTGGCCGTCAGCTTGCCGTCGACCCAATGGGCATCTTCACGGCGTACCACGTAGGGGTTGGCCTGGCCGCCAAACGGTCCCTGGCGCCAGATTTCCACAGCGGCAGGCCACAGGCCGTGGTTGAACAGCACGCGCGCCGCTTCGCGGGTGGCGTGGCTGAAGTAGTAGGCCGAGTTGGTGGCCGACGATGCCGAGGCAATCTTGCCGACCCAGCGTGGGTTGCGCAGCACGCTATCCTGCTCGGCCTGGCTCATGATGTAGGGGTTGCCGCTGCTGGTCAGCTGCAGCTCGTCCCACTCGGTTTCACCGGTCTTCACTTCGCTGGCCGGGCTGCCGAGGAAGTCGGCGACCACCAGGGCCTGGGAGGTGGACATGCCAGTGCCGATCTCGATGCCGATGTGGCGCAGGGTGATATGCCCTTGGGCGGTGAACTCGATGCTGGCCATCGGCGCTTCCGAACCGGTGCCGAAGTCTTTCTGGCAGATGGCAAAGCCGATCCCGTACCAGTTGTCAGGGTCCTTGGCGTCTTCGGCCAGTTTCAAGGCCTTGCGGTTTTTCCACAGGTCGAAACCGGCAGCCTTCTCGAGAATCTCGTGCAGGCGCAAGGCCCCGGCCGGCACTGCGCCCTGGGTGTTTTTCATGCCCGAGAGCAACACGTTTTTCTTGCGCAGGTCGATGGCATCGATGCCGAGGCGATCGGCGATTTCGTCGACCATCATTTCGGTCGCGGCCATGCTCTGCAAGGTGCCGTAGCCGCGCATGGAACCGGCTTCAACGCCGCGCGAGTGGTAGGCAGTCACTTGCAGGTCGTTCTGTGGCATGTAATAGATCGACTGCGCCGCCGTGGCACCGACTGCCGCCACTGAAGGGCTGTAGTTGATCCGACCGCCACCGTCGACGGTCATGTCGGCGCGGAAAATCTTGAAGCTGTGATCCTGCTTGTCGACCGCCAGTTGGTAGCGGATGTCGAACGGGTGGCGCTTGATCCCGCTCTGGAACTGCTCGTAGCGGTCGTTTGCCAGGCGCACCGGCACACCGTTGCCATACAACGCTGCCAGGGCCGCGTAGTAGACAAAGATGTTGTGGTCCTTGGAGCCATAACCCACGGTGTAACCGGGGTGCATGTTCAGCGCGGCAAGGCCGAAACGCGACGGCGCGATCATCTTCGCGGTTTCCGAGGCGGCTTCCAGTGGGCACTGGGTCGCGACCACAAAATGCAGGGTCTTGGTCGCCGGGTCGTACCAGCCGTTGCCGTTGTCCGGTTCCAGGGCCGCAGGCTCGATGGACGGCGTCTTGTAGCGCTCGTCAAAGACCATCCAGCCGTCCGGCGGGGTTTGCAGTTGCTGCTGCATGCGTTCGGCATAAAACAGCCCGCGCTCGGTCAGGTTGCCGTGCACGTTGGGCTGGGCATTCCATACCGGGCGGCGTTCGCGAATCATCGGGAACAGGATCGAGTCCTTGAGGCTGGCGAATTCGTCTTCGTCGGCCGAAGTCGCACCGCCCACCCGCACGTAGCGGAAGCTGCCATAGGGGTCGCGGGTATAAAGCGGCGCCTGGGCACCGTAGCGGATTGCTTTGTCATTGAACTTGAGCTTGTTCTTGGCCTGGCGGAAACGCTCGAAGTCGTTCCAGATCAGGATCGCCACCGGGTGGCCGATGAACATCGGTACCTTGCCGGTCGGCAGCAACGGATCGGGGGCGTGGTCTTCCGGGAAGACAATGCCGTCCTGCTCCAGGTCCTGGGCGGTGACGATGCGATCGGGTTGCAGGTCTGCGCCCAGCAGCGCCAGGTCGAACCCTTCATAGATGCGGTCGGCACGAATGGTCTTGAGCAGCATCGCGTGGCCCTGCTGCTGGGGCCAGCCCGGCATGTCCTTGGCACGGATGTCGCGGGCAAAAACCTTGCTGCCGCAGACCTTGGACAGCGAGTCGTTGCGCATGCGGGCCTTGCCGTTATTGCCAAGCCATTGCTCGGACGGCACGGTCACGCTGTTTTCCATCAAGGCAGCCAGCGCCTGGGAGCTGAGCGGTGTCAGCGTCACGCTGACGCCAGCGATCAACCCGCCCTGCAGGAAGGAGCGCCGGGATATGTCACGGTTGGACATGGATCATCCTCTGGACGGCTATGAAATCCGTCCATGTCGTTATGGTGTTCTGGAAAATTCAGGTCATACAGAAACCCTTCCTGAAGATGCGAAGGGCCGACAAACCGAAAAAGTTGACCTAATGGTTAACTTTATCGAATTTGTCCGGCCTGGGCAAAAGTAATAGTAGTTGCAAGCTGAAATTTGTCCGGGCGTGGGACATGGGGGAGCAGTCGGCCGCCGCAAGCGGGCACCGCAAGCAGGCACCGCAAGCGGAGGACCACTCCTGCGGGGGAAGTCTCAGTCTTGACTGATGGTGCTGGCGGCCTGGTCGATCAACGCGGCTACTTCGACTGGCATCGAGGCCAGCGAGGCGTGACTGGCCTTGAGGGTGATCACTGCCTTGGCGTTCAAACGCGCCGCCATGCGCGTCTGGTTTTGCGGCGAGATCATCCGGTCCTCGCTGGAAATCTGATACCACGAGGGTTTGTGTTGCCAGGCCGGATCAGTGACGGTGTCGCCGAAGGTACTGGCCAACGGGGCCTTCTGCGTGATGCCCATGACCAGGCCTTCGCTGGCCGGTAGGTCCTGGCAAAAGCTCTGGTGATACAGCTCGGGCTTGACCCACAGGTAGCCATCGCTGTCGGGGGCCAGGTTGGCAGCAGCCTCTGGCAAGTGTTCCTGGGTGATGCCGCCGGGGCTCTCACCCGCCTGCGGGGCAAAGGCGGCGATAAACACCAGGCCGGCGACATTCGGCTGGTTGCCCGCCTGGGAAATCACTGCGCCGCCGTAGGAGTGACCCACCAGCAACACCGGTCCCGGCTCCTGCGCGATCATCTTGCGAGTGCGCTCGGCATCGTCGGCCAGTGACGTCAGCGGCAGTTCCACCGCGCGAATCCGCGTATGCCCCAGGCGCAACAGCTCGCCAATGACTTTGTTCCAATGTGCCGCACCACCCCAAAAACCATGGACCAGCACAATCGTCGGTTTAGCGCTCATCAGGTAACCCCCGCTCAGGTGCTCAGATTGATTTTGTGAGCCTTGACTTCATTGGCGTAGCTGACGAGCCGCGCCTCGGTTTTCTCGAATACCTCGCACATCCTCAGCAACGCCTGCGCATCCACCGGGTTGCCGGCCTGGTGCAGTCGCTCGGCAATGGCCTTGATGTCCACCGCTGACCAGCGCAGGTCCGATGCAATGCCTTGCAGGTCGCGCCGCAGTTGCTGTTCCGGCTTGTTGAGTAACATGACAATGACCTCCGTCTCTGGGTACGACTGGATAAGGTGCACGGGAAAACTGTAGCACCTTAATCGCCCGACTTGATCGCGGCTGGATACGCGTGTCATTGCGCTTGGATTCGGAAATCGCGGAACAACTCTTCCTTGATGATCAACAGGGCATCCTCGTAGTACCGCTCGCCGCGGGCTTCGCTCAAGGGTACGCGCCTGATGCTCATCTCAGCACCGGCGGGCCTGTGCTCGCAGGTAAGGAAGAACTGCGCAGTCTGCGGGTCGAATTCCAGGTAATAGAACAGCTCGCGCCCTTCCCGGTGCCAATAGCCAATTTCTCTGCGCATCAATGACCCATCCACCTGTTCAAGTGCGGTCATTCTAACGGGAGAGCTGGCTGAGGAAGGGCGACGGGAGAGAAAGTGATCAATGAGCCCTTTGCGCGTTGCGCGAGCAGTTGGCCAGAGGCGCAGCAATTGACCCGAAGGGTGGCATCGGACTCATTGATCGTTGCCCAGCACAATGTTGGGCGATTTCCATTTGAGCAAATGGACATGCAGTGCACGTCGCGAGTCGACCTACTGTGTGCGGGGCGACTGCCGTGCAGCTACTTTTTTAGCAGAGGCCCATGGGACGGTCTAATAACCTTTTGTCCTGGCCTTATGGAGCCTGGGAATATCAACCACCGGGTTTGAAGGTCAAATTTCAGGCAAAAAAAAGCCCAAGTAGCTGATGGAAACTTGGGGCTTAAAAATGCATAAACCGTGGTGGTGAACGCGGGGCGATATTAACCCGACCTGACGACTTGTAACAAGATATTTACATGTAGAAAAATGAAATAATTTTTAGCTAAGTGCTTAAATAACCACACTTTTTTTACGTAAAAGACGGATTGCCGATCGTCAAAAATGCCAGGGACACGCAACGCCGGGCAGCGGCTCGGCGGTCAAGACAAGACCGCGGCCACGGCTGTACGCCGAACCCAACGAACTACTGGATAGAATGTCCAGGTGTTATTACCTGCTGGCTGCTGGACGCTTCCAGATAGTCTTTTATGAGCTTACGAATAACTTGCGAAGTGGTCAGGTCAGAGAGCGCAGCAAGATCTTCAAGTTCTTTCTTGGTCGGCTGGTCAATCAATATGGTCAGGCGTGCAGTTCTATTGGGCATTTTACGATCCTTGTGACCTGCGCAGCGATGTGAAGGCTGCGAGCGGAATTCCAGTTCCTGGTTTAAATGATAAATACAATATTCTTAAGCCCAGTGGACCATAGTCCAAACCTCGGGTATTGCCCAACTTTCTGCGCGAAACACCGGACCGGTGCCCGCACCCTCAGACGCGCTGTGGCTTCAACGCTTGGTGCAGATCGGACTGTTGGCGTGAGTCATCGCGCGTTCGGCACCCATGCTGTAGTAATGCATGGGACCTGCGCTGCAGAGCGTTTCCGGCAGGCCCCAAGGGTCTTCAGTGATACGGCTTTCGACCACCAGGCAGCCAGTGGCTTCGTAGGTCCCGACAAAAACCACCTCGACTTTGCCCTCGCGCTTGCCAGAGGCAATTTCCGAAACACGGCCGTTTTCATGGTAAACCGTCACAAAATGCGCATCCGGGTATTGCTGCATGAACACCTGGTACACATTGGATCTTATATACATCTAACAACTCCTGGCTCAAGCACCCACTAGTTGCCAACAGTAGCGCGACTTCGCGGTTAATTTCCACCCACTAACTTTGCTACTAACTGACAAAGTAGAGTAACCAGGCATTATTCAACCAAAACAGCATCATACCCACAGGGTATGGTACTGCACCCATTTGATATTAGACGCCCGCCCCCTCGGGCTTTAGCGTGACGCTCAGCAGGTGCGCCTGAAAAAACTACAACTAGAAAGCACTCGGAGCCCCCCATGAGCAGTCACTACTCAATACCCGAACTGATCGATGACTCGCGCCTCAGCGCCTTTCAGTGGCGGATTTTCACCCTGTGCTTCCTGGTGGCGATCCTCGATGGATTTGATACCCAGGCCATTGCCTTCACCGGGCCGTCGATTATCCAGGCCTTTGGGCTAGGTCCCGGGGCTCTGGCGCCGATTCTCACCGCGGGCATCGTCGGCATGGTGCTGGGCGCCATGTCGCTGGGGCTGCTCGGCGACAAGCTGGGCCGGCGCCCGACCATCATCGGCGCCGTGGCGCTCTTTGGCTGCGCCACCCTGGCAACCGCATTCGCGCAAACCACCGAGCAGATCCTGGTTCTGCGCTTTATCGCCGGTCTCGGCATGGGCGGTGCGACCCCAGTGGTGCTGTCGCTGGCGGCGGAATACGGGCCGGCGAAAAACCGCGGCACCATCATGACCACCGTCCTGCTCGGCCTGCCTGCCGGCGCGATTCTCGGTGGATTGCTCGCGGCCAAAATGCTCCCGGTGATTGGCTGGCAGGGGATTTTCCTGGTCGGTGGAATCACCCCGCTGGTGCTGCTGGCGGTGCTGATGATCTGGCTGCCGGAGTCGCTGCACTTTCTCACCCGCCATCGCCTTGGCAGCCAGCGCGCGCGGATCGAACGTATTGTCGCCACCATCAGCGGACGTCAAACGCCGGCAGACAGCACCTTCAGCGTGCCCGAAGTCGAGGTCAAGACCAGCGTCAACTCATTGTTCAGCGGCGGCCTGGCGCGCACCACCTGCGGCATCTGGACCATCTACCTGTTCAACTGGGTCGCCTGGTTCATGTTCCTGTCCTGGTTGCCGACCGTGCTCAAGGCCACCGGACTCCCCGCCGAACAGGCGCCCATGGGCACTGTGGCGGTGAACACGGTGTTCGTGGTCTGCGCGATTCCGCTGGCTATCATCCTGCCGAAAATCAACGCTCGCCTGTTGCTGCTGGCGCTGTTCCTGTTCGGCATCGCCATCAGTTGGGGCATGGCCAACAGCGGCACCAACTGGTCGCTGGTGTTCATCCTCGCCGGCGCCGCAGGCCTGGGCATCGGCGGGCAGCAGATCGTGCTCAACTACATGGTCGCCCAGGCCTACCCCACCGCCTTGCGGGCCACCGCCACCGGCTGGGCGATTGCCTTGGGTCGGGTCGGCGCCATCATTGGCTCGGCGAGTGGCGGCTGGTTTCTCGAACATGGCGGCCCATCGGGCTACTACAGTGCGCTGATCGTGCCACTGGTGATCGCAACCGCCGGGTTGCTGATCATCCGCAGCCAACCCCAGGCCGTGCCCGCGCACTCGCCAGTGTCACACTGACTGACGTAGGGCGTGTCGAACATCCAGTCCCAGACGACAGGTGGGCTATTTGCATGGCGAAACCCACTATTTCGTGCAAGCTGCATGGCATCACGCGCCCAGCCGACACATATACCTTTGATTTTACATGACTAATTAAATCATCCCGCTGGCACAGGCCCTGCAACCTCTATTGGGAGTTTGCGCGCTAGGCACAGACCTACCGCAATGCCCCCGTGACCAAAGAGGTGACCTGCATGAACGCCATTGACCTGTTGCAAGCTGACCACGAACGCGTCAAAGCCATTCTCACCCAACTCAGTGAGTCGACCGATCGCGCCGTGAAAAAACGCACCGAACTGGTGGCCAAGCTGGAAATGGAGATCGCCATCCACACCCGCCTGGAAGAGGACATCCTGTACCCCGCGTTCAAGAAAGCCGGGGGCAAGGAGCAGGACGAAATGTACTACGAAGCCAAGGAAGAACACCGCACAGTCGATTCCCTGGTATTGCCCGACCTCAAGCTGACCGACCCCACCACCCCGGAATTCGCCGGTCGGGCCAAGGTAGTCAAGGAACTGCTGGAGCATCACATCGAGGAAGAAGAAACCGAGATGTTTCCCCAGGCGAAAAAGCTCTTGGGCAAGGCCACACTCGAAGAACTGGGTAAACAGATGGAAGCCATGAAGGCCCAGTACAAAAAAGACCTAAGCGCCGGCAAAATCGCCGCCTGACCGCCGGCAGTGCTGGCCCAGCCGTCATGCGCTGGGCCAGACTGCCCCTCTGTGCGCGAACAGTTAATAGGGTCGCATGCAATTCAGTCACAATTGTTTAACGCAACTCCCCCACCATTCGTCGCGTAGCGATAAGTCATGGGGTTAGCCCTATACTGTCTGGCTTAGGGATTGCACAGGCCCGCACTAGCGCCGCACAACGTCGAAATTCTGACGCGCAGGGCTAATTCAATCTAACGTTCAAGGACACCAGCGAAACGCTTGGTCAGTCATCGGAGATGTATCGTGTCAACTCTTTCTGAAATCGCAGCGAACCACGCGAAAATGGCCAAGGAACTGGAACAAGAGTCGACCCGACTGAGTGAGCGCGCGCCCCAGGTGGTGGGCAATCTGGAAATTACCTGCACCGATGAGCAACCACCGATGCCGCTGCACCTCATGGCCGGCGCACAGGACAACACGCTCGGCCAGGCCGCCAGCTACTGACGCACAGGCGTCAGCAATCAGGTGCTTTTCAGTCCTGATCCGACCCCCCCATGCATTGCGCGGTGCTGGCAAAGGAAGTGCCCGCCTGCTGGACTAAAGCGCGCCACTCATCACTGCTGATCAGTTGGGTGCGCTCCATGTGGTCGGCGGCGAGCAGCAGTTTGTCGTAACGATCCTCGGCGTTGATCAGGCTTGGCGGCATCAGGAACAACCTGCGCCAATTGGTCAGCGCCTGGTTCCTCAGGTCATCTTTCATAGGCTCCCCTAAATTGCCTGTACCGGTCGCGACTAGCCGAAAGTCAGCATGCTGAATAGATTGAAAACCGTATAGGCCGTGGCAGCCATCAAGATCAATGCCGCGAAGATTTTTTGTTTTATCAAGTGCAAACATCCCTGTCCCGACGGCGTGGTGGCACGCTGAAGTGCCGCCCGAGAGTATGCCGACAGCAATATCAATACGCCATCACCCTCGACAAAAAAACCTGCCCGCCCGCACTCAGCCCCGCAACACCGCCTTGAGCAACGGATCATTCAGATACGCAACGTTCAATCGGGTCCATGGATTGATGCGCGACTGCTCTGCGGAAAAAATGTGCCCCGGGGCGATCATGAAGCCCTTGGGCAGCAGTTGCCGAGTCAACTCCCGGGCGTCCTCGATGTGGGGGAACCTGACCCACAGATACAGGCTCTGCTCTGGGCAGACGAAGACCTCGGCGCCGATCTCCTCCAGCATCTGCAAGCCCGCAGCGGTGGCGTTTTTCAAGCGTTCCTGGAGTCGAATCAGATGCCGCAGGAAATGCCCTTCCGTCAGGATCACGTCGACGGTGCGCTCACACAGCTCCGAAGTGCTGGTGTGCAGGAGCATTTTCAGGTCGCCCAGTTCGTCGATCATCTCTTTGCTGCCGGCGATAAAGCCAACCCTCAATGCCGCCGATACCGACTTGGAAAAGCTGCCCACGTACAACGAGCGTTGCAACTGATCCAGCGCAGACACCCGGATCGCCGACGCCGGTTTGAAGTCGGCCAGGGCGTCGTCGTCCACCAGAATAAACTGGTGTTGTTGCGCCAGCTGCACCAGCCGATGAGCCTTGCCAGGGGAAATATCGGAGCCAGTTGGGTTGTGCCCAAGCGACTGGATGAAAAACAACTTGGGCTTGTGCAGGAGCAGGTGTTGCTCCAGCACGTCCATGTCCGGCCCATCCGCCAACCTGGGCACCGATAACATCCGCGCGCCTTGCAACTGCAGCTTGCCGAACAGCGGGTAGTAGCCTGGGTCCTCGACCAGCACGCCATCGCCCGGGGCAATGAAGCGGCGGATGATCAGGTCCAGTGCGTGATTGGCGCCGTGGGTGGTGACAATCTGCCGCGCACTGGCGCCGATCGAATAGCTCGCCAGCTTCTGCACCAGGTGCTGGCGCAGACTGGCATTACCCAGGCGGTTGCCATAGCGAAACAGCGTGGTGACTCCGGTGCGCATGATTTGCCGGGTGAACTTGTCCAGGCGCATGTCCATCAACCACTCCACCGGTGGAAACCCCTCACCCAGCGGTGAGTGTCCCGGTTCCCGCACGAACTGCTGGCGCATCAGCCAGATGGTGTCCATCGCCCGCGTGAACGGCAGGGGTTCTTCCGGCTCGCTGCTGCTGGTTGCGCCCTGTTTGACGAAAAACCCCTGGCCATGCCGGGCCTCGACCAAGCCTTGCGAGGCCAGCGCTTCATAGGCGTTGATCACCGTATTTTTCGAATGACCGAACAAGCGCATGCACTCGCGCAGCGAAGGCAAGCGATCCCCCTCGCGGTAGGTGCCATTGCCGATCTGCTCGACCAGCGATGCGCTCAGTTGTTCGGCCAGTGTCAGTCGCGCCATAGTCGCTCATCCGCCATCAATGATCACCGAGGGTACAGCTTAGGTACTGTCTGTCCAAACTGTACCTTTTTTACCGGAACACATGCGCTTAGGGTGACGGCAACTTAAAAACAATAACTGCAAGAGGCCTCCTCCATGAGTATCGACTCCCGTCTCCCCATGTTCCGCAGCATGTCGCCGGCCGCGCGCCTGGAGCATTTGCAAGAGCTGCTCGGGCTTGGCGAGGATGATGTGACCCTGCTGCGCGATGCCGGCGCCCTGCCCCTGGACATCGCCGACGGCATGATCGAAAACGTGATCGGCAAGTTCGAACTGCCCTACGCCGTGGCGAGCAATTTCCAGATCAATGGCCGCGACGTGATAGTGCCGCTGGTGGTGGAAGAGCCTTCGGTGGTCGCCGCCGCATCGTTCATGGCCAAGCTGGCCCGCGAGGCCGGTGGATTCCAGACCTCCAGTTCGCTGCCGCTGATGCGCGCCCAGGTGCAGATCGTCGACATCGCCGATCCGTTCAACGCCCGCCTGAGCCTGTTGCGCCACAAAGAGCAAATCATCGAGCTGGCCAACCGCAAGGACCAACTGCTCAACCAACTCGGTGGCGGCTGCCGCGACATTGAAGTGCACACCTTCGCCCAGAGCCCACGCGGGCCGATGCTGGTGGCACACCTGATTGTCGACGTGCGCGATGCCATGGGGGCCAACACCGTCAACACCATGGCCGAGGCGGTGGCGCCATTGCTGGAAGAAATCACCGGCGGCAAGGTGCGCCTGCGGATTCTCTCCAACCTGGCGGACCTGCGCCTGGCCCGGGCTCAGGTGCGCATTGCCCCCGAACTGCTGACAACCGCCGCCTATCAGGGCGAGGAAGTCATCGAAGGCATTCTCGACGCCTACAACTTCGCCGTGATCGATCCCTACCGCGCCGCCACCCACAATAAAGGCATCATGAATGGCATCGACCCGCTGATCGTCGCCACCGGCAACGACTGGCGCGCCGTGGAAGCCGGGGCTCACGCCTATGCGTGCCGTAACGGCCATTACGGCTCCCTGACCACCTGGGAAAAAGACCGCCAGGGCCATCTGGTCGGGACCCTGGAAATGCCAATGCCGGTCGGACTGGTCGGCGGCGCCACGAAGACTCACCCGCTGGCACAACTGTCGCTGCGCATCCTCGGTGTGAAGACCGCCCAGGAGCTGGCAGAGATCGCCGTCGCCGTTGGCCTGGCGCAAAATCTGGGAGCGTTGCGGGCGTTGTCCACCGAGGGCATTCAACGCGGCCACATGGCCCTGCATGCCCGCAACATTGCACTCTCGGCAGGCGCCAAGGGCGAGGAAGTCGGCTGGCTGGTCAAGCAAATGGTCGAGTCCCGCGATGTGCGTGCCGACAACGCGGCGCGCCTGCTCGAACAAAAGCGTGGGCAGTGCTGAGCATGCCCTTGGATCATGTACGCCTGGTGGAAGTCGGCGCCAGGGACGGCCTGCAGAATGAGCGACGCACTTTGCCGGCGTCGGTCCGGGTGCAGTTGCTGGAGCGCCTGGCCGACGCTGGTTTGCGGACCCTGGAAGCCGGCGCGTTTGTATCAACGCGCTGGGTACCGCAGATGGCGGGCACCGACCAGGTGCTCAAGGCCCTGCCTTCGCGCGCCGGTGTCAGCTGGACCGCGCTGGTGCCCAACGTCCAGGGGCTGGAAGCCGCCATCGCCGCAGGCTGTCGCGAAGTCGCAGTGTTTGCTGCGGCTTCAGAGGCGTTCTCGCAGCAGAACATCAACTGTTCTATCGAGCAAAGCCTGCGCCGTTATCAGGAAGTGATCGTGCGTGCCCGGGATGCCGGCATCCGGGTCCGCGGCTACGTGTCGTGTGTCATGGGCTGCCCTTTCACTGGCCAGGTCAAACCCGAGGCTGTCGCGGCCGTCAGCGCGGCACTGTTTGGCATGGGCTGTTATGAGATCAGCCTGGGCGACACTATCGGTACCGGCACGCCCGCGGCGACAACTCGCTTGATCGAAGCCTGTAGCCAGGTGGTGCCGGTCAGCGCGCTGGCCGGGCACTTTCATGACACCTATGGCATGGCGATCGCCAATATCCATGCGGCACTGGCAAGCGGAGTCCGGACATTCGACAGCTCGGTTGCCGGCCTGGGTGGCTGTCCGTATTCGCCAGGGGCCACCGGCAATGTGGCGACCGAGGACGTGATTTACCTGCTGGACGGCCTGGGCATGAGCCATGGCGTCGATCTGGATGCGCTGATCGAAGTCGGTGAATTCATCAATGCCGAGCTCGGCCGGGAGACCGCATCCCGTGTGTCCCGCGCGCTGCTGGCGAAGCGTGGCAGGTTGCACATCCAGTAAGCCGCATCTCTTCACGTTCATAACAATAAAAGCCCGCAAGGGCAGTGGGAGAACCTCCATGAAACAAGAGCTCTACGAAGTCTGGGGCGACACGGTCGACGCCCGTCACCTGGTCTACGCCATTGGCATTGGCGCCACCGTCAGCCTCGGCACCTTCTTCATCGCGCAACACCTGCTGGTGGGCTGGGTCGAGTCGGCACAGATGGCCCGCGCCTACGCGATGCTGGTGGGGATCCTTGGCTGCCTGGCCGGTGGCGCTATCAGCGCGCGGCTGTTCAAGCCCAAGCGGCATGTGATCGAGCACGTGGCGGATCCGGCATGGCGAGCAAAAATCCTCATTGAATTGCAGAACGAGTACGGCCCCCTCGGCCGCCTGTCCGACCTGCCGCCGGCGACGATCGCGGAACTGCGGGAAATGGACCTCTACGAGTTGTTTGCCGATTACGAGAAAGGCCTTGCCGCGCCAGATGTCCCGGCAGCCCCCGGCGCATCCATCAGCGCAGTACGCAGCCATGGGGGTCGGTCATGATCGCTCCCCTGTTGGATCAGATTCTCATCGCCTTGGGCATGGGCATCCTCGGCGCAGTGATTTTTGCCGGGATCGGACTCATCTCCGGCAGCGATGAAACCACTACCCTCGCCCCCTTGACCTTGCTGGTGGTGCTGCTGGGCGTGCCCGCCGCCGGGGTGCTGACCTTCTTCCTCGCGGGAGCGGTGGCCAAGCACATGACCCATGCCGTGCCCACGGCGCTGCTGGGGATTCCGGGCGACACCATGGCCACGCCACTGATGCGCGAAGCCAACTTCCTGCGTAACCTGGGCGTTCCGCACATTGCCCTGCGCAAGATGATTTCCGGTGCAGTGATTGCGGCGTTGATCGCGGTGCCGATGGCCGTGCTGTTCGCCCTGATGCTCGCGCCCTTCGGTGACATGATCAAGCATGCCGCCCCCTGGGTGTTCCTGCTGGCGGCAATCGCCATCGCCTGGTTCTCCAAAGGTCGCCTGGCGGCCGTGCTGACGCTGATCCCCTTCGTCATGGTGATTGTCGGCCTGCAAAGCATTACCGGGCAGTACGGGGTCAAGCTCAGCGTCAGTTACTTCCTGGGCATAGCCATCGGGCCGCTGATCGCCGCGCTGTTCTCCATGCTCGCACCGGCCGAGCGGGCGACCATGCGCCGTGAGGAAGTGCGCACGTTCTCGCTGTCGCCCGACGTCAAAAGCTGGGGCGGGTTCTTCCCCAATCCCCTCAAGGTGCTGGACAGCAAACAGAGCATGTGGACGGCGATTACCGCGGTCGTCTCCAGCGCCACCTTTGTGTTCAGCCCGGTGGCCATGACCGTGATCATGGGCGAGGTCGTCGGCTCGCGGATCAAGCACGTCTACCATCGCCTGACCACGGTCATTACCGCGCGCAACGGGGTGACCGAATCCACCTACCTTGCCGAGGCACTGATCCCGCTGATCGCCTTTGGACTGCCCCTGAGTCCCGTCGCTGCGGGCCCGGCTGCGCCATTGTTCAATGCGCCTCCGCGTTTTAGCGTCGACACCGCAACGGGCCAGGTCAACAACCTGCACACCCTGCTCAACACCTGGGAGTTCCTCGGCTACGGCATGTTGGCGGTGGTGGTGGCGATCCTGATCGCTTACCCGTTCACCATGAATTACGCCCACAGGGCGGCGTCCTATGTGTCGCGCAAGATCAGCCACGAAGCAGTGATCTCGACCTTCGTCGGCCTGATCCTGGTGATCGGCATCTGGGAAGGCGGCCTCCTGGGCTTGGCGGTGATCGTCACCATCGGCCTGCTGGGCGGTTTTCTCTCACGCTTCCTGGGCTTCAACATCGGGGTGCAGTTCATGGGCTACTACACCGCCGTGCTCACTGTCCCGGCCCTGGTTGCCCTGTTGCACAGCTAGGGCTTGGCGGCACCTCGTCCCGTCGTAAGCCACCACTACTCAAACAGCGCAGTTTTTTCGCAGGCCTCGCCCTGCGGGGGAGTCCTGCGCTTTAAAAAAAGGAAATAACAATAATGAAGATCCTTGCACGCTCAAGCGCACCCCGCCTGGCCACCCTCTTGCGACCTGCAGCGTTGGGGATTGTGTGCTCGACCGCTGCGGCCGGGGCATCGGCCGAAGGTTTTGTCGACGACGCCAGCGCCACCCTCAACCTGCGCAACTTCTACCACAACCGCAACTTTGTCGACCCGACCTATCCGCAAGGCAAAGCCGAAGAGTGGACGCAAAGTTTCATCCTCGACATGCGCTCAGGCTATACCGCCGGCGCAGTCGGCCTTGGGGTCGATGTGTTGGGCCTGTACTCGCTCAAGCTCGATGGCGGGCGCGGGACTGCCGGCACCCAATTGCTGCCGACCCATGACAGCGGCAGGCCCGCAGACGATTTCGGCCGCCTCGGCGTGGCGCTCAAAGCCAGGTTCTCCGCCACCGAACTGAAGGTCGGAGAATGGATGCCCCTGCTGCCGATCCTGCGCTCCGATGATGGCCGCTCCTTGCCCCAGACCTTTCGCGGCGCACAGCTGACTTCAAGGGAAATTACCGACCTGACCCTCTACACCGGGCAGTTTCGCGGCAACAGCCCGCGCAACGACGCCAGCATGGAGCGCATGTTCATGGCCGGGCGGCCCAGCGCGACCTCGGATCGCTTCAACTTCGCCGGGGGTGAATACCAATTCAATGACAAGGCCACCCAGGTGGGCCTGTGGCATGCCCAACTGGAGGATATCTACCAGCAGCAATACCTGAATGTGCTGCATAGCCAGGTGCTGGGAAGTTGGAAACTGGGGGGCAACCTGGGGCTGTTCCTGGGCGACGAGGATGGCGCGGCCAAGGCCGGCGAGATGGACAACAAGACCGTGTCACTGCTGCTGTCCGCCAAGACCGGCGCCAACACCTTTTACCTGGGCCTGCAGCGCGTCTACGGCGAGACCGGCTGGATGCGGGTCAACGGCACCGCCGGCTACCCCTTGGCCAACGACACCTACAACTCAAGCTATGACAATGCCCGGGAGCGCTCCTGGCAACTGCGTCACGACTTCGATTTCGCGGCGCTGGGGGTACCAGGGCTGACGATGATGA
The DNA here is from genome assembly GCF_949767245.1 of Pseudomonas sp. IT-P176. NCBI lineage: Bacteria > Pseudomonadati > Pseudomonadota > Gammaproteobacteria > Pseudomonadales > Pseudomonadaceae > Pseudomonas > Pseudomonas sp. IT-P176. Next base: position 7,200 of record NZ_CATKPN010000112.1, on the reverse strand, counting down.
ATCGCTACCTGTCCGGCGACCATGTCCAGACCGCCAACACCCGCCAAGGCAAGGAATGGGGCAGAGAGTCCGAGCTGGCCTATGTCATCCAGAGCGGCCCGCTCAAGGACCTCTCCGTGCGCTGGCGCAATTCAACCCTGCGCCGGGACTTCAGCAACTACGACATAGATGAGAACCGCCTGATCTTCAACTACCCCATCAAGTTCCTGTAGTCGCGGGCCCCTGCGTCGGCAAGCCAACGCCTGCAATCGGCGCAGCGCAAAAAATTGCGCTGCGCCCCTGCCGACGCACACGCGTCCGGCCTCCTCCCGCTGATGTGGCTGCTACGCTGAAACCACCACGGAGGATTCACCATGCCCAATTCCGACCTGCTGCCTTCCTTGCTCTTCAAACTCAACGAAAACCAGCTCGCCCTCGAAGCGGCCATCCTCGAGCTGTCGAACTGGGTCGAACTGAGCGGTTCGGCCGAAGTCGCCGACCACGTGCGCAGCGCCCTGGACACCATCGACCACAACGAGGAATTCATCAGCCTGACGCTGGCGGTGCTGATGACGCCCGAGTGACCCAGTGCCTGCCCCCGGCACAGGTGCCGCTACCCGGCAAAATACTTCAACAACCACAACGCCCCCATCCCGACCGCCAATGTCAGGAGCGTGTTGCGCGTCTTCCAGGCGACCCAGGCCGCCAGGATGGCCGCGGGGATCTGCGCATTAGCCAGGACAAATTCACCCTGGCCACCGGGGTACACCACGGCGGGCAGCACCAGGGCCGCCAGCACACTCGCCGGCACGTAGAGCAAGGCTCGCCTGAGCAGCGCCGGGATGCGCAAACGGCCATACAGTTCGACAAAGGAAAGACGCATCACGAACGTGCCCAGCCCAACCGCCAGGAACAGCCCCCACAAGCTCAGGTCGCTCATCGTGGTTGCCTCTCGGCATCAGCGACCGGCGCTTCGCTCGATGACCGCTTGCGCATACTCTCGAGCAACACACCCGCCACCACACCACCAATGGATGCACTGACCAGCCCCAGGTTGTAGGGCATATCCACCGCAAACACCGCGATCAATCCGCCCACCGTGGCGGCACCCAGACTCGGTGCACTGCGTATACCGGGAACCAGCAGCGCGAGAAACGACAGCGGTATGGCAAAACTCAGCGACCAGCTTTCAGGGATATTGGCGCCCAGGTAAATGCCCGCCAATACCGACAGCTGCCATACCAGCCACATCGCGACGGCGGTGCCGGCATAGTAATACTGGGCAAACCGCCCGAGTTCACCGGAGGCCAGCTTGAGACTGCAGAGGGCGTAAGACTGGTCGGAAAGCATGTACGACAATGGCCAGGTCCAGCGTCGAGGCAAATGATGCAGATGGGGCGCCAGTGACGCGCTGTACATGATGAAGCGCAAGTTGATCACCAGGGCCGTGACCACAATCGCCACCGGCATGACACCGGTATGCAGCAATTGCAGCGCGACCATCTGCGCCGATCCCGAGTAGAACAGCAGCGTCATGCCCATGGTCGTGCCGGGCGACAGGCCCAGGCTGATCGCCATGACCCCCGTCAACAAACCAAAGGGCACGACCCCGGGACTCAATGGCATGAGTGCCCGCACACCGTGCATGAACGCTTCCCTTGCTGTGCGGTAAGACATTTGGACTCCTTCTATTGTGTTCGCGCCGCCAGGTATCGAGACCATAAAGCTTACAAAGCCTTGCCGGGGGATTTATCGTGTGCGGATGGATTATTGAGTGAGAGGTGGGACCTGGTGCTGACCGTAACGTGGATAAGACATGGCGAGAGCGCCGCCAATGCTGGCGGAGCATCATCGGACCCGGCCCTGATTCCCCTCACCGAGCGCGGCAGAGCCCAGGCCCAGGCCATTGCCGAGTCTATTGAGGCCGCACCGGACTTGATCGTTATGTCGCCGTTTACCCGAGCCCAGGATACCGCGGCCCCCACCCTCCGGAAATTCCCGGCGACCCCGGTGCAGGTGTGGCCGGTCGAGGAATTCACCTACCTCTCGCCCGTGGACTGCATGAATACAACGGCGGCGCAAAGACGTCCATGGGTTCAGGCGTATTGGCAGGCGGGTGATCCGGATCACAGCAACGGGCCCGGGACAGAGTCATTCCATGGCCTGGTGCTGCGCGCGCAAACAGCGCTACAGCAACTGCAGGGCAAGACCGGCTCGGTACTGGTATTCGGCCATGGGCAATTCATGCAAGTCGTACGCTGGCTGATTCTGCTGGCGCCGCAGCGAATCGATGCCGCTGCCATGGGCTCGTTTCATGCCTACGACCAGGTCAATCCTATCGTTAATGGTGAAGCGGTTTGCTTCACCTTTGATGGACAACGCTGGTCGAGCGCAGGTGTATTTTGTAGGAGCGAGCTTGCTCGCGATGGCCTTCAACGATGACCCGCCACGCCTGACTCAACGCGGCGTCCTTACGTCCATCGCGAGCAAGCCGCAAGCGGGCGCCCGCTCCTACAGAGAGAACCCGTACACGCTACCGATCGTGCAGATGCTTTTTCAGGAATGACCGAGTCCGCTCGTGGACGGGGTTTTGCAGGATGTCCTGCGGCGCGCCCTCCTCCACTACCACCCCTCCGTCCATAAACACAATCCGATCCGCCACTTCGCCGGCAAACCGCATTTCGTGGGTGACGATCAACATGGTCATATGCTCGGCAGCGAGCTGCTTCATGACCTGGTTGACCTCCTCGACAAGCTCGGGGTCGAGTGCCGATGTCGCCTCATCGAAGAGCATCACCTTAGGCTGCATCGCCAGCGCCCTGGCAATCGCCACGCGCTGCTTCTGACCACCCGACAGCCGCGAAGGATACTCATCGAACTTGTTGGCCAAGCCCACTTTTGACAAATACTCCATTGCCAGTTCACGCGAGGCTTTTTTCGAAAGGCCCTTGAGCTTGATCGGGCCAAGGGCAATGTTTTCAAACACGGTCAGGTGCGGAAACAGGTTGAAGTGCTGGAACACCATGCCCATCTGCTGGCGCACCGCGTTGATATGCTGCTCATAAGCGCGGCCTTTCAAGGGTCGATTGACTTGTTCACCCTCCAGCCAGATCTCGCCATCGTTAAGCACTTCCAACTGATTGATTGACCGCAACAACGTGCTTTTACCCGAACCACTGGGGCCGATGATGGCGACGATTTGTCCGCGCGAGACCGAAAGATCGATGCCCTTGAGTACTTCGAGTGCGCCGTAAGCCTTACGTGCACCCTTGACCTCAACCATGAATTTTTCACTGTTCATCGTGACATCTCTACCTTTTTTTCGAGAAGGTGCAGGCCGACTTCCAGAACCAGATTGGCTGCATAGTAAATAACCGCAACAGTCAGATAGAACTCAAACGGGCTGTAGGTTTCACTCACGGCCAACTGGGCGCTATACACCAACTCGGCAATACCGATGATGGAAACCAGCGACGTGTCCTTCAGCAGGACAATCAGGTTGTTGCCCAGGGGGGCAATGGTGCTGCGCAGCGCTTGTGGGACGATGACGTAACGCTGGGTCTGGCCACGGCTCAGGCCAATGGAGCGAGCCCCTTCGATCTGCCCAGGGTCCACTGACACCACGCCAGCGCGAATCACGTCGGCGTTGTAGACCGCAAAGTGCAGGCTTAAACCAATGATGCCCGCCCCCAATGCGGGAATGTCGATACCGACCTGCACCAGGCCGTAATAAATCACGTACAACTGCAGCAGCAGTGGCGTGCCCATCAGTAGCCAGGTAATGAAACGCACAGGCAGCGCCATCAGTTTCGGCGCATACAGCACGATCAGCGCGAAGGCGATCCCCGCCAGCAAACTCAAGATGCTGGAACTGACGAACATCACGACCGTCCACCACAGACCCGTCGCCAGCAATTCGGAATAAGGTGTAACTATGCTTAGATCCAGACCTTGCATGGGTATGTACTCACCTTGCCGCGAAACGATTATCGAGATAGTCGACGACAAATCGAACCGAGTAGACCATCACGATGTACAGCAACGCTGACACCATGAAAATTTCAAAGGGTTTGTAGGTCGAGCTGATAAAACGTTGCGCGGTATAGGAAAGCTCAACCACCGAAATAGTCGATACCAGGGCCGAGCCTTTGATCAGTGCGACCGCGTTGACCCCCAGCGGGCGAATCATCAACTTGGCAGCCTGGGGCAGCGTGACCAGCCACAACGTCTGGCGGCGCCCGAACCCAATGGAGCGAGCGGCTTCTTCCTGGCCCGGGTCGACGTTGCTGATGGCGCCGCGAATGGACTCGGCCATGTAGGCCGCAATGTTCAGGCCCAGGCCAATCACCCCTGCGGCGAACGGCTCCAGCTCAAGGCCGATCTGCGGCCCGCCGAAGTAAATGATGAACAATTGAACCAGGCACGGCGTGCCGCGAAAAACGCTGACGTAGATTCTTGCCAGGCACCGGAACAGGAACACCGTGGACAACCGCGCAGCCACCAGCACGAAAGCCACCAGCAAACCCAGGAGCAGAGCCAACACCGAGATTTGCACGGTAATCCACGCCGCTTCGAGGAAAAACGGGAATGTGCGCTGTATGAGTGTCAGATCCATGGGAACCCTCGGAAAAGTCGGATTGACTGGCCCGACCCGAGGTCGAGCCAGGCCTGCGATGAATCAACGGATATCGTTGCCAATCCACTTCATCGAGATCTTTTCGTAGGTGCCGTCGGCGAGCATGTCCTGCAAGGCCTGCTGCATCGTCGCCTTGAGCTCAGGGTTGTTCTTGCGCAGCGCAATGCCCATGCCTTCAATGCCACCGTCGCTCTCGGGCGGGGTAATGATGCGCACCTTCTGCCCGGTTTCCTTGACGGCCACCAGCACCGGAACACTGTCCATCACCAGCGCGTTGATCCGCCCGGCCTCGAGGTCGACCAGCATTTCCGGCAGCCCTTTGTAGGTCCTGACCTTGAGGTTGCCACGCGCCCGGGCCCACTTGTCGTGGGCATCGCCGAGCGTGACGCCGACGGTCACATCCTTGAGGTCATCCAGGCTCTTGATGGGTGAGTCTTCCTTGACCACGATCGTGCGGCCCGCATGGTAATAGGGCCCGACAAAATCCACGGCCTTCTGGCGTTCCGGGGTAATGGTCATGGAGGCGATGATGGCGTCGTATTTCTTCGCCAGGAGACCGGCGATGATCCCGTCGAATGGCGTGGTGACGATTGTCACCTTGACCCCCATGCGCTCGGCCAGGGCCTCGCTGATGGAGGCGTCGAAGCCGACAATCTGGTTCTGTTCATTGGCAAAGCTGAAGGGGGAGTACTGACCGCTCATGGCGATCCGGATCTCCTTGGCCTCCTGGATCTTCTGCAGATCGTCAGCCAGAACAGAGGAGGTGGAAAGTAGCGCCGCGGCCGCCACGGTGGAAGCGACAATCAAGCCTTTGAGCTTTCTGGTTAGCATCGGTTGGCACCTTCGAAGAATTATTATTTATTTTTCAGGGGTTGTTCACCCAGCCTTCACGAAAAGTCTTGCATAGGCAATTTTGGAATGCACCAGGCAAGGTGTCAGCCTGCCTGACACATTGCCGGAGTTGGCCGACACTATGCCGGGTGGAGCGCGAAACGCTCGCTGCAAACCTCTGCCTCGCGCGCCATGGCACAGCGCCGTGGCTGCTGAATGCGAGGTCGACGCAGCGTTGCGCCGGGTTGAAAAATCCGGCGCCGAAATACTTCAAGAGTTTATGGAATGACCGCGGCATTTCTTTTCGCTTGTGGTAGCCAGGCGATCCTCGCTTTCATTGGAGAAAATCCATGCAGCCAGGGGCCACCCAATGACCGCGTCATCCATCAGCGAGTCCATCGCCATTGTCCACCCCATCACCTTGAGCCACGGTCTCAATGCCCATGTCTGGGACACGGACGGCAAGCGCTACATCGACTTCGTCGGTGGCATCGGCGTGCTCAACCTGGGCCATTGCAACCCACCGATTGTCGAGGCGGTGTGCACGCAAGCCAGCCGGCTGACCCACTACGCCTTTAACGCCGCGCCGCACGAACCGTACAAGCAGTTCATGGAGCGCCTGGCCAGGTTCATCCCGGTGTCTTATGCGGTCAGCGGCATGTTGACCAACAGCGGCGCGGAGGCGGCAGAAAACGCGCTGAAAATCGTCCGCGCGGCGACCGGTCGTACGGCGGTCATAGCCTTTGATGGCGGCTTCCATGGACGGACCTTGGCCACCCTGAACCTGAACGGCAAAGTCGCGCCCTACAAACAGCGGGTCGGCACCTTGCCAGGCCCGGTCTATCACCTGCCCTACCCTAGTAAAGACAACGGGGTCACGACTGAGGAAGCACTCAAGGCCCTGGACCGGCTGTTCAGCGTCGAGGTCGACGTCAATGAAGTGGCCTGCTTCATTCTCGAACCGGTGCAGGGCGAAGGTGGGTTCCTGGCGCTCGAGCCGCCCTTTGCACTAGCACTGCGCAAGTTTTGCGATGACCACGGCATCCTGCTCATCGCCGATGAAATCCAGTCTGGATTCGGGCGTACCGGGCAACGTTTTGCCTTCACTCGCCTGGGCATCGAACCGGATTTGATCTTGCTGGGCAAAAGCATTGCCGGCGGCCTGCCGCTGGGCGCGGTGGTCGGTAAAAAAGCACTGCTCGACACCTTGCCCAAAGGCGGACTGGGCGGCACTTACTCCGGCAACCCGATTGCCTGCGCAGCGGCGCTGGCCACCCTGGACCAGATGACCGATGCCAACCTGGCGGCCTGGGGCGAGTCGCAGGAACAGGCCATCCTCAACCGCTATCAGGCCTGGCAGCAAGACAAGCTGTCGCCCTATCTCGGTAAGTTGACGGGTGTCGGGGCCATGCGCGGCATTGAGCTACTCACACCCGAAGGCGCGCCCGCCACTGCGGTATTGGCACAGCTACTGGAAAGCGCCAGGCTGCAGGGACTTTTGCTAATGCCCAGCGGAAAATCCCGGCACATCATCCGCCTGCTGCCACCGCTGACGATCGAGCCAGACGTCCTGGAAGCAGGCCTGGATATTTTCGAAAGCTGCCTGGCGGCCATTCGCTAAAACGCGCTGGGCCCTGCATAGGTATCTACACAACTGTGGTGTGACATTGCACCTGTGGAGAGAGAACCTGTTTGGGTCGTGACCTCTGGGCCTCTGGGGTGTTGGATTAGACCGAGTACATATCCATTTCTGC
>NZ_CATKPN010000111.1:0-422 GCF_949767245.1 Pseudomonas sp. IT-P176 | reverse complement strand
ATACGAAACTGCTTGCCCCGCGCCAGCAACGCCAGGCGCGGTTGCAGGGTCAGTTCATAGCGCGCTTCATCGGCCGAGCCGGACAGGCGTCGAAAAGCTGTGACCACACCGCGCAACGTGCGCAAGGGCAGGACCACGTCGGGGGCGCTGAAGCTGAACACCGGGACGTTCGACGCCAAGGCGTACAGGCTCAACTGCGCACGCTGGCCGAGCATCTGCGCGGCCTCGATCTCCCCGGAACTGCTGGTGAATTCGATGCGGTAGCTGAACGGCTGGCTGAGCTGCTCTTCACCTTCGAAAGCGAGCACGTCGAGCGGCGCCTCGACCCCCTCGACCCGCAGCTTATGCCGGTTGTGGTCGAAAAACCTGGGTAATTGGGTGGACACGAGGCGGGCTCCATGGCGTTTTCAGCCTGTCAAACC
>NZ_CATKPN010000110.1:0-424 GCF_949767245.1 Pseudomonas sp. IT-P176 | reverse complement strand
TACCACCCACCAGGCGCGTTCGATGTAGTCGCGGGCCGAGGCCAGCATGGTGCCCCACTCAGGGGTTGGCGGTTGCACGCCGAGGCCGAGGAAGCCCAGGGCGGCGGCATCGAGAATCGCCGAGGAGAAACTCAGGGTCGCCTGGACGATCAGCGGAGCCATGCAGTTGGGCAGCACAGTGATGAACATCAGGCGGGGCAGGCCGGCACCGGCCAGGCGCGCGGCCGTCACGTAGTCACGGTTCAGCTCGCCCATCACCGCGGCGCGGGTCAGGCGCACGTAGGACGGCAGGGACACGATGGCGATGGCGATCACGGTGTTGATCAGGCCAGGGCCGAGGATGGCGACAATCGCCACGGCCAGCAGCAAGGAGGGCAGGGCCAGCATGATGTCCATCAGGCGCATGATGGTCGGGCCTAGAAGT
>NZ_CATKPN010000109.1:0-424 GCF_949767245.1 Pseudomonas sp. IT-P176 | reverse complement strand
GACCACCCACCAGGCGCGTTCGATGTAGTCGCGGGCCGAGGCCAGCATGGTGCCCCACTCCGGGGTTGGCGGTTGCACGCCGAGGCCGAGGAAGCCCAGGGCGGCGGCATCGAGAATCGCCGAGGAAAAACTCAGGGTTGCCTGGACGATCAGCGGAGCCATGCAGTTGGGCAGCACGGTGATGAACATCAGGCGGGGCAGGCCGGCACCGGCCAGGCGCGCGGCCGTCACGTAGTCACGGTTCAGCTCGCCCATCACCGCGGCACGGGTCAGGCGCACGTAGGACGGCAGGGAGACGATGGCGATGGCGATCACGGTGTTGATCAGGCCAGGGCCGAGGATGGCGACAATCGCCACGGCCAGCAGCAAGGACGGCAGGGCCAGCATGATGTCCATCAGGCGCATGATGGTCGGGCCTAGTAGA
>NZ_CATKPN010000108.1:0-465 GCF_949767245.1 Pseudomonas sp. IT-P176 | reverse complement strand
GGCGAAGACCAATACACCACCACCGTTACCGACGAGCCAGGTTCGGGCGATCCAAAAGATCCGGCCAACGAAGGCGACAAAATCACCGTCACCATCGAAAGCAACGGCGACGTGCTGGAAAACGCTGCGCCGAAGTTCACCGTCAAAGTCGATCAGGAACTGAAGCAAGACCTGACCGTCACCCTGAGCAACGGTGCAACCGTGGTCATCAAAGCCGGCACCACCAGCGTGCCGTACGAACTTAAAGCCCAGGGCGACGACGTCTACAAAGACGGCGAAACCATCAAGCTGAGCGTCACTGACGCAACGGTTCCGGGCAAGTCGTTCGAGAACCTGGTGCTCGGCGACGAGGCTGTGGTCAAAGTTGGCGACACCCTCACTGAGGTGAAAGCCACCCTGACTGTGGATAAATCCACCGTCGCCGAAGGCGGCGAAGTCACCTACACCGTGACACTGACCAACGCC
>NZ_CATKPN010000107.1:0-498 GCF_949767245.1 Pseudomonas sp. IT-P176 | reverse complement strand
TACCCACCTGCGATGGCCACCTATCAACCGCTGATCAACGGTGAAGAGGCTTTCAGGGCCGTGCACCTGGCCATTGCCAATGCCACAAAAACCATTGACATCATCTGTTGGGGTTTTCAGCCGTCGATGTACTTTATCCGCGATGGCAGCGCTCCGAGCATTGGCGAACTGCTGATGGCCAAAGCAGGAAAAGGGGTCGAGGTTCGGGTGTTGGGGTGGGAGGCGCCGTTTAATCTTGCTGGGGCGACGACGGGCGAATCAAACCTGCCTGGCAAAGGTCCGATCCGTATTGGGGATCGGGCGCTGCAACCTTCCACCGATGACCAATATGCCGATGATCGGCGATGGTTTTCCCGATGTGCATTCGCCGATCACCTGGCGCCTGCGATTCGGCCAGCTCGCAACATTCCGGTATTTGTCAGTCGCGGTTTCAGTGTGCATGAGCGGGCTGAAATTACCTATCAGGCCAAATACAAAAGCCTCGACCCGCAGCTCAGC
>NZ_CATKPN010000106.1:0-528 GCF_949767245.1 Pseudomonas sp. IT-P176 | reverse complement strand
GACAGCTGGAAACCCGGCGAAGAAAGCCTGTGGCTGCGCCTGGCCCGCCCGTACGCCGGCGACACCCACGGCCTGCACCTGCCGCTGATCGCCGGCACCGAAGTGGCCATCGCCTTCGAACAGGGCGACCCGGACCGTCCCTACATCGCCCACGCCCTGCACGACAGCCAGCACCCCGACCCCGTGACCCTGCGTAACTACAAGCGCAACGTGCTGCGCACCCCGGCCGACAACAAATTGCGTTTGGACGACACGCGGGGGCAGGAGCACATCAAGCTCAGCACCGAGCACAGCGGTAAGAGCCAGCTCAACCTCGGGCAGGTCGTTGATCACAAGCGCCAACCCCGAGGCCAGGGCGCGGAGCTGCGCACCGATGGGCACGGGGTTATTCGTGCCGGCAGCGGCGTCTTCATCAGCGCTGATGCGCAGCCCAAAGCCCAGGGACCGATGCTGGACATGAGCGCTGCGCTGGGTAGGTTGCAACAGGCCGGCGACCAACTGGAAAGGGTGTCGGTCGATGCCCAGGCC
>NZ_CATKPN010000105.1:0-535 GCF_949767245.1 Pseudomonas sp. IT-P176 | reverse complement strand
CCCAGTTCATCGGTGCCGAGCAGGAACTGCAGTTGCCCGCCTTCGAGCCAGGCCGGCGGGGTCAGCAGGAAGTCGCGGTACTGCTCGCTGGGGTTATGCGGGGCAACCCAGGGCGCGAAGATCGCGCAGAAGATCACCAGCAACATGAACATCAGGCCGGCAACGGCGCCTTTGTTTTTGGAGAACGCTTGCCAGAATTCTTTGTACGGGGACGGATACAGCAGGCTTTGATCGACTGCTACCGAGGGTGTTGGAGTACTCATGGGTAATGATCTCAGCGCTGATGACGGATGCGTGGGTTGGCAAAGCCGTAGAGGATGTCCACCACGAAGTTGACCAGGATCACCAGGCAGGCGATTAACAGGATGCCGTTTTGTACGACGGGGTAGTCCCGGGCGCCGATGGCTTCGATCAGCCATTTACCGATGCCGGGCCAGGAGAAGATGGTCTCGGTCAGGACTGCACCGGCCAGCAGCGTGCCGACCTGCAGGCCGACCACGGTCAGTACCGGAATCAGCGCGTTGCGCAGGCCGTG
>NZ_CATKPN010000103.1:0-590 GCF_949767245.1 Pseudomonas sp. IT-P176 | reverse complement strand
TGACATGGCCGTGTCCTGCTTCAGCCCGGAGGAACCGCTCTTCAGGAAGAGACCGATAAAGTAATAACCCGTCGCCACATTCGCGTCGATCAGTTGCTGGCTCATGCGCAGGTGATCCGCACCACGGAGCATGAAGTGGCCGCGCATAGTGCCATTTTGCAGGTTAATGTTGGCCTTGTAATGACCGTTCTCGGCAGCAATTCGGTACAGTCGCTCGATCTCGGCGTCGACACTTTTGTCTTGCTTGAGCAGGTTGTTTTTTTGCAACCAGCGGGCGTACTGAAATAGCTCATCGGTCTCGTCGGACGGGGTTGGGATCTGCTCATGTACACAGGTAAAGGCCAGCTTCGCTTTGATTCCGGTCAGCGGGTTCACGGGATTATCCTGAGTTGGGTGATTAGGGGGGCTGCCGCTATCACAGGCGGCCAGCAGCAGACTTGCTAGCAATAGGAACCGGCGCATCAGTCGAGGTCCTTCACGGTCTTTTCGCCGTAGTAAAACTCGACGAGCGGAGTGTCAGGCGTCAATTCTTTCGACTGGCGATACTTGTTATCGTTGATGATGCCTTCCCAAGCCTTGAACGCCAGCTT
>NZ_CATKPN010000102.1:0-617 GCF_949767245.1 Pseudomonas sp. IT-P176 | reverse complement strand
TCGTGGTTTTATCCACAGACAGGGTGGCAACCACTTCAGAAGTGGTGTCGCCGACTGTAACGATGGCTTCGTTGCCCAGTACCAGGTTTTCGAAGGATTTGCCGTCGACTGCAGCGTCGGTGACGCCGAGTTTGATGGTTTCGCCGTCTTTGTAGACGTCATCGCCTTGGGCTTTCAGTTCGTACGGCACGCTGCTGGTGCCGGCTTTGATGACGACGGTATCGCCGTTGCTCAGGGTCACGGTCAAGTCCTGCTTGAGGACCTGATCAACCTTGACGGTGAACTTCGGTGCAGCGTTTTCCAGCACATCGCCATTGCTTTCGATGGTGACTGTGATCTTGTCGCCTTCGCCCGACGGTTGGTCGGTGACGGTGGTGGTGAACTGGTCTTTGCCCAGGGTCAGTTGTTCGAACTGATCGGCGCCAGATACGCTTTCCAGCTTGTTAACCAGTGCCGGCTGACCGCCGGTGAAGATGTCGTTGCTGGTGACCACGGTAGCCGTGCCGGTGGTGCTGTTGGCTGGAACGGTGATGGTGGTGCCGTCGGAGAGTTTGAAGGTCAGCTCGCCGTGGTTGCTCATTGGCAAGCCAGCGGCGTTGGTCAGAGTCACTGTGTAA
>NZ_CATKPN010000101.1:0-254359 GCF_949767245.1 Pseudomonas sp. IT-P176 | reverse complement strand
GCCTCATCGCGGGCAAGCCCGCTCCCACAGTGGTTCTGGGTGTTCGCAAATTTTGCTTACACCCACCAGACCTGTGGGAGCGGGCTTGCCCGCGATGGCGGTGAGCCGCCTGGGCTCAACCAATCTTGGCCAACTCTTCGGCGACTATGGCTACGGTCTGGATGATTTGCTCTTCCGTGTGCTCACACGAGACAAAGAAGCGCACCCGTGCGACGTGCTCGGGAACTGCCGGGTAAAGGATCGGCTGGGCATTGATGCCGCGGTCGAACAAGGCGCTGGACAGCCGTCCGGCCTTGAATGAACTGCCGGTGATCACCGGGATCACGGCCAGGCCGCTGCTGGTGGCGGTGTTCAACCCGGCGGCCTTGGCCAGGCGCAGGAACAGCTCACCTCGCGCCTGCACCGTCCGCACCCGATCACCGTCGTTGGCCAGGCAACGCAACGCCGCCAGTGCCGAGGCCGTCACCGAAGGCGGCATGCCGACGCTGTAGAGGAAACCCGGGGCGAGGAATTTCAGGTGCTCGACCAGCGCCGTGCTGCCGGCAATATAGCCACCGCAACTGGCGAGGGTCTTGCTCAGCGTGCCCATCCAGATATCAACGTCATCACCGGCCAGGTCGAAGTGCTCGCGAATACCTTTGCCAGTCGCCCCCATCACGCCCAGCGAATGAGCCTCATCGACCATCAGGAAGATTTTGTGCTTGCGCTTGAGTTCGACGAAGCGCGGCAGGTCCGGGTAGTCGCCGTCCATGCTGTAGATGCCTTCGACCACCACCAGCACCCGCTCGAAGTGCTGACGCTGCTCACCGAGGATCCGGTCCAGGGCCTGCCAGTCGTTGTGGGCGAAGCTCAGGCGTCGCGCACCGGACAACTGGATGCCTTGCAGGACACTGTTGTGGATCAGCTCGTCGTGCAGCACCAGGTCACGGGGGCCGAACAGATGGCCGATGGTAGTGACGTTGGTGGCATGCCCACTGACGAACACAATGGCGTCGTCGACCTCGTACAGATTGGCCAACTCACGCTCCAGCTCGCGGTGCAGCGGACGATCGCCGGACACCAGCCGGCTGGCCGACACCGAGGTGCCGTAACGGTCGATGGCGGCCTTGGCCGCTTCGGCCACCGCCGGGTGACCGGAGTAGCCGAGGTAGTTGTAGCTGGCGAAGTTGACGTATTCGCGGGCACCAATGCGGGTCTCGGCGCCCGCCAGGCCTTCGTGCAAACGAAAGAACGGGCTGCTCAGGCCCAGGCGCGCAGCACCCTGTTGCATCACGCGCAACTGCTGATAACCGGGGTGCTGGTCGAAACGATAAAACGCTTCCGGGACCTTCAGCGCCGCCTGTTGCGCCTGCTCCAGGGTGGCACCGCCGGCCGCGTCGCCCGCCTCGCTGCGACGGCGCTCCAGCGCTTGCTGGATCAACCGTTGCTTGATTCCGACACTCAGGCCGGTGGGCGTTTTTGCAGTCATCGCACTATCACTCAATCAAACATCACTCAATCAGACGGTTAGGTGCCGCAGCGCTGTCAGCCAGTTCAGCGTTCAGCTCGGCCATTTGCTCGCGGCTCAATTCACTGCCGTGGCGGGCCAATACGTTTTCCGCCAGGGCTGCAGGCGCCGTCGTTTCATTGGCCCCCGCTTCGCCACGCAGCAGGTCAAGGATGCGCACGCTGAGCTTATCGATGCTGGAACTCTCGCTGAGTTCCATCACCGGCAGGCGAATGCCGAAGCGTTCTTCCAGCGCCACCACCAACTCGACACTCATCAGCGAGTCCAGGCCCAGCTCCTGCAGCGGACGCTGGGTATCCAGGCGCGCGGCCGGCAAGCGCAGAATCTCGCAGACTTCGTGCTTGAGCAGTTCGACGAAACGCTCAAGCAGTTGCTCGTCATCAAGCTCGGCGAGCATGCGTTGGATGTCCTCCGCGTCGTTCTCATCGTCCTGGTCACCGCCATGGGCACGAACCAGCTCGACGAAACGTGGGGTCGCAGCGCTCGGCAGGAAGCGCGACAGGGCTTTCCATTCCAGCTCCAGCACGCCAATCCCGTCGTCACCCTTGAGCAGCATCTGCTCCAGGTGCGCCAGCGCCACTTCGGCGCGCAGCGCGGCGCCACCCATGCGGCTTTGCAGTGCGTCCTTGATTTGCTCGTTGCGCGCCAGGAAACCAACGTCGTCGATCGCGCCCCAGAGCACCGCGGTGGCGGCCAGGCCGTGACCTCGACGATGCCGAGCCAACGCTTCGAGCCAATAGTTGGCGGCCACGTAGTTGGCCTGGCCCGGGTTGCCGAACAGCGTGGTGGCCGAGGAGAACATCACGAAGAAGTCCAACGGCAACTCGCGGGTCAGCTCGTGCAGGTACTGCGCACCCTTGGCCTTGGGCTCCAGCACGCGCTGCAGTTGTTCGGCATCCAGGTTGCGAATCAGACTGTCGTCGATCACTGTCGCTGCATGCACCAGGCCACGCAATGGATACGGGCTGGCGGCAATGCGTTCGAACACGCCGCGCACTTGCATCACATCGGTGATGTCGCAAGCCAGCGCCTGCACGTCGATGCCCTGCGCTTGCCAGGCCGCCAGGCACGGCTGCGCCTCGACACTGGCCGGGCCACGACGACCGAGCAGCACCAGGTGCCGCGCGCCCTTGTCCACCAGCCACTGCGCGGTGCGCAGGCCGAAGCCGCCCAGGCCGCCCGTGACCAGGTAGGTCGCCTCGACACTGAGTTGCAACGACTGCACCGGCTGTTCGCGGGTTTCCACCAGGCGTTCGATCGGGTTGCCATAGGTCACCACGATCTTGCCGATCTGCCGCGCCTGCTGCATGTAGCGGAAGGCCTCGGTCACGTGGTTGGCGTCGAACTCGCGGAACGGCAGCGGGTGCAGGATGCCCTGCTCGAACAGCTCCATCATTTGCCCGAACAGGCGCCGGGTCAGGTCTGGACGCTCACTCATCAACTGGTCGGCGTCGATGCCGAAGTAGCTGATGTTGTTGCGGAACGGACGCAGGCCGATGCGGGTGTTCTGGTAGAAGTCGCGCTTGCCCAGTTCAAGGAAGCGGCCGAACGGCTTGAGCACCTGGAAGTTGCGGTTGATCGCTTCGCCAGCCAGGGAGTTGAGCACCACGTCGACGCCACGCCCATCGGTCAGGGCCAGCACTTCGTCGGCATAAGCCAGGGAGCGCGAATCAAAGACCTTGTCGACGCCCAGCAGACGCAGGAAGTCGCGCTTCTCGTCGCTGCCGGCGGTGGCATAGATCTCGGCACCACACCACTTGGCGATCTGGATCGCGGCAATCCCGACACCACCAGCGGCGCCGTGGATCAGCACCTTCTCGCCCGGTTCCAGGCGCGCCAGATGATGCAGCGCGTAGTACACGGTGAAGAAGGTACTTGGAATCGTCGCCGCGGCCTCGAAGGACATGCCTTCGGGGATGCGAGCCACCGCGTTGGCGTTGGTCACCAGGCGGTTGGCGAAACTGCGCGGGCCAAAACCCACCACGCGATCGCCCGGGGCGAAATCGCCGAACACGGCAGACCCTTTGCCGTGGACCACACCGGAAAATTCAAAGCCCATGGTCGGACCGGAGAAGCCATTTTCGATGGCCTCGTCGGACAGCAGGCCGAGGGCAAACATCACGTCACGGAAGTTCAGGCCGGTGGCGCGTACTTCGATGTCCAGCTCGTCCGCCGCCGGCGCGGTCAGCTCACGGGCTTCCCAGCGCAGGTTGCGCAATTGCCCCGGCAGGTCGAAGCCCAGGCTGATGCGCGTGTTGCCGTCAGCGCTGGCACCGTTTTGTTCGTGCAGGACGCGCAAGCGCGGCACATAACGCTGGCCGGCGGCGCTGATCGCCACTTCGGTCTCGGCGTCGGCGTGCAACAGGGCCGCGACCAGGCTGGCGACAGGCGCGGCGAAAGCCAGGTCGAGTAGACGGATCCGGCAACCGGCAGACTCGTTCGCCAGGGTTCGGCCGAAGCCCCAGAACGCCGCATCGGCAATTGCATCGACATCGCTGCCTTGCTCGGCAGCGTACAGGTGACCGGCCGCGCCACGGGTCAGCAGCCAGCACTGTGGCGCGATACTCAGCGACTCGCAGGCCTGGACCAGCGCCGCCGCCAGCATGCAGCGCGCGCCCTGGCCATCGAGCCCTTGGTTGCTGTCAAAACCGGCCAGGTGCAACACGTGCTCTGGCGCTTGATCCAGCGCGGCGAGTTGCTGCGCCAGGGATTGCGCATCACCGGGCTGCAACAGGCTGACCTGCTGGCCTTGCTCACGCAGGGCCTGGGCCAGTTGCTCGGCAGCCGCCTGCCCGGATTCGGCCAGCAACGCCCAGCGTTGCACGGTGACTTCCGGCAAAGCGGCCGCTGCATTCACGCCATGAGCAGCCAACAGCAGATAACTGCCGCAGGCATTGCCCGGCAGTGCTTCCAGGGTGTGGTTGACGCTCAGGCCGTGACGCTGCAACTCATGCAGCCAGAACTGCGGCCGCTGTTGACGCGACAACGCCTGCTCAGGGCCTGCCAGCCACCAGTCGGCCTGGGCGCCAAACACGAAGTCGGCCCAGCGCGACGGGTGTTGCGCCAGCACGGCCAACTGCCCGTGCGGGTTGAGGTGACTGGCTGCCTGGCGCAGCGCTTCGCCAATGTTGTCCAGGGCCGCCAGATCGGTCGGCAACAGCACCCAGTCGTAACCAGCGGCGCTGCTCAGTTGTGCAAAATCGATGACCTGCAGTGCCGGGCAATCATCGCCGAGCATCTGCACCAGTTCTGGTTCCGCTACGCAGTAGCTGTAGTCGACGCGATCAAAATCGATCCCGGCGTACAGCGACTCGGCGAAGGATGGCCCGCCAAAACCAAACTCCAGCACCCGCAGGCGTTGCCCGGCCGGCAACGCGGCGAGACGCTGGGCCAGGGTTTCGCGCAGGCCGGCGAGCAGACGCTGCTGACCTGCGGCACCCAGCACCAGGCGCGACAGATTGGCGCCACTGGTTTCCCGTGGCAGCAACTGCTCCAGGGTCTGGCGAGCGTCGAGCAGGGACAGCAGGTGGCGACCGATCCGGCCTACCGAATGGATGATCTGGAAGTGCTCCGGATAGCTCTGGAACAGTTCCTGCCAAATGGCCTCGGAAGCCGGACGCTCGCCCACATCGGCGACGCACCAGTTGCCGTCGGCATCGCAATTCAAGCTGCCGTCTTCCAGGCCCTGGCGCAGCAAGGTCGCCAGGTAATCGCTTGGCACACCGTCCTGTTGCGACCACAGCGCAACCTGCTCGGCGCTCAAGCGGCCGCCGGCTTGCTCGATCAGGTCCTGCACAAAACTCGCGCACAGGGCATCGAGCAATGGTTCGACTTCATTCAGATAACGCTGCTGCACCGGCTCATCGGCCAGGCCCTGTAGGTGATCTACCAACGGCGTGGCGCTACTCGCTACGCGCAGCACGGGCACCGCCTGACCTGGCGCGGCGAGACCAACGTGGGCCAGGCGCTTGATGTCATGGGAGCGGTCGCGTTGCAGGCGCACGCCACGGAAACGTGCGTCCTTGATGAACAGCACCGCTGCGCCGGTCGCGTCGTACAGGGTGAAATCCACCAGCAACGAATGCTCGGTACGCTTGAGCTGGCGCACTTGGGCCAGGCACGGCACGCCGCCGGCCTTGGCAAACGCGATGCGCCCGAGCTTGACCGGGATGAACGCCAGGCCCTTGTTGCTGCCCGGCTGGCCGACCAGCAATTCGGTGATTAACTGGAACGCGCCGTCGAGCAACGCCGGGTGCAGGTGCAGGGTCGCCAGCTCCTGGCTGATGGCCTCGGGAACGCTCAGTTGCGCGAGGATGTGGGCCGGTTCGACCCACACCGCCGCCACGGCCTGATAGGCCGGGCCATAGTTCAGGCCCACCGCACGGGTCAGCGCCAAATGCTGTTCGCCGGTGAAGTCGGCCGGGCGCTGCGGTAGTTCCGGCGCACGCGTGCCGAGCAAGACGCCACGGGCTTCGCCGGGCAGACGCGCGACCACGTGCTGGACCCACTCTTCACGTTGGGCCAGGCTGCGCGAGGTGATCCGCAAGGTGCCGTCGGCTTCCTCGATGTTGACGCGGATCTTCTTGCTGCCTTCGTTGCCGAGCAACAGCGGGTTGTGAATCTCCAACTCTTCGATGTCGACGAACTCGCCCGGCTGGTGCAGCAAGGCCACCGCCAGCGCCAGCTCGGTGAAACCAGCGCCGGGGAACAGCACCGCTTCACCGACCTTGTGGTCAGCCAGGGTCGGGAACAGCTGCGTGTCGAGTCGGTTTTCCCAGGTCAGGGCACGATCGGCCAGCGGGTAGCCGAGCAATGGGTGCACACGCTCGCGCTGCAGCACACCGAACGACTCGGCGCTGACCGGCAATTGAAAACGTTCGCGCTGCCAGGCGTAGTTGGGCAGGCGCAAGTTGTTGCCGGCCACCGGGAATTGTTGCTGCCATTCCGGCTGCGCACCGGCAATCAACAACCGCGCTACGCAACGCTCAAGCAGTGCCGGACTGTCGTCCTTGCGCAACAAGGTGGCGACCACCTGACCGGGCAGCTCGCGCTGGGTCAGGGCATCGCTGACGTAAGAGCGCAGGATCGGGTGCGGACCCACCTCGACGAACAGGTTGAAGCCCTGCCCCACCAGCTCGTCCATCGCCCCCTGGAACAGCACTGGGAAGCGAATGTTCTGCCACCAATAACGGCTGTCCAGACGTTGACCATCGAGCTCGCCGCCGACCACCGTGGAATAGAACGGAATCTGCGCAGTGCGTGGACGGATATGCGCCAGATCGGCAATCACTTGCTGCTCGATCGGGTTCATCGCCGGGGAGTGGAAGGCGTAGTCCAAATCCAGCAGACGGACAAACACCTGGCGTTCGGTCAGGGCCTGTTCGAGTTCGCTGAGGGCATCGACAGGGCCGGCCACCGTAGCGCCCCGCGCACTGTTTTCGCCGGCCAGGACCACCCGATCGTCCAGCCCCAGTTCCACCAGCAACATCGCCGTGGCCTCGCCACTGAGACCAACGGCAGCCATTTTCCCGGTGCCGCGGGTCGTTCCCTGCAAACGGCTGCGATGGAAAATAACCTGGGTCGCGTCTTCCAGGCTCAGCGCGCCACTGGCCCAGGCCGCGGCGACTTCGCCCACGCTGTGCCCGATCACCGCTGCCGGATGGAAACCCTGGGCGGCCAGTACGCGCGTGACCGCCACTTGCAGGGCGAACAAGGCCGGCTGGGCGATCTCGGTGCGCGCATAACGCCCCTCACCGTTTTCGCCCAGCAGTTCGGCGCGCAACGAATAGCCGGCCAGCGGTTGGAACAGCGCATCGACTTCAGCCACCGCGGTTTCGAACACCGGCTGGCCGAGCATCGCCCGGCCCATGCCTTGCCATTGCGATCCATTGCCGGAGTACACGAACACCGGGCCCTGGGCTTTGTCCAACGCCTGGCCCACCTCAAGCACCGAGCTCAGCTCGCTGAGGCTCGGATCCTGGGCATAGTCGGCCAGCGCCTGAGCAGCCTCGGCCGGGTCGGCAGCGATCAACAGCAAACGATGGGGATGGGCATCGCGCCGGAACAGGGCCTGGTAGGCGACATCGTAATAATTGCCCTGCGGGTGGGCGGCCAGGTACTCGGCAAAGCCCTCGGCCGTGGCGCGCAGGCCTTCGGCATCCTTGGCGCTGAGCAGCAGCGGCACACGCCGGGTGTTGCCCGCCGTGGTGGACGCCGGCAGCGGATCGGCACTTTGCAGGATCACGTGCGCGTTGGCGCCACCAAAACCGAACGAGTTGATGCCGACAGTCAGTTGCCCTTCAGCTTTCAGCGCACGGCTTTCGGTGACTACCTGCAAGTTCAGATCGGCAAACGGGATATTTGGGTTGAGTTCTTCAATGCCGATGGTGGCCGGCACTTCCCGCTCGATCAGGCAGTTGAGGGCCTTCATCAGGCCGGCAACGCCGGAGGCAGCCTCAAGGTGACCGAGGTTGCTCTTGATCGAACCGATCGGCAACGGGTTGCCGGCCTTCCGGGCCTGGCCCAGGGCCTCGCCGATGGCGCGGGTCTCGATCGGATCACCAACAGCCGTGCCAGTGCCATGGGCTTCCAGGTAGTCGAGCTGCGACGGATCGATCCCGGCCTTGGCGTAGGTGCGTTTGAGCAGCGCCGCCTGTGCATCGGCGCTCGGCAGGGTCAGGCTCGACTTGCGACCATCGGTGTTGACCGCACTGGCGGCGACCACCGCCAGAATCGGGTTGCCATCGGCCAGGGCCTGATCGTAATCCTTGAGCAGGAACAGACCACCGCCCTCGGAACGCGCATAACCGTCGCCGCGCTCATCGAACGCCTGGCAACGCCCGGTGCGCGAGAGCATCGAGGCCTTGGCGAAAATCATGAAGCCGAAGGGGTGCATGTGCAGGCTGATACCGCCCGTCACTGCCTGGTCGATATCACCACTGATGATCGCCTGGCAGGCCTGGTGGAAGGCCACCAGGGACGACGAGCAGGCGGTATCGATGGCCATGCTCGGCCCGCGCAGGTCATAGAAGAAGGACAGGCGGTTGGCGGCAATGCTCATGGTATTGCCGGTGGCAGTGGCCGCATCGATCGAGGCCAGGTCTTCGACCAGGCGATAGGCCTGCTCGACGCCAGCAATGCCCAGGTACACCCCGCAGTTGCTGCCACGCAGGCTCGACGGCTTGACGCCGGCGTTCTCGAAGGTTTCCCAGCACATCTCCAGCAACATCCGCTGCTGGGGGTCCATCACGGCTGCTTCACGCGGCGAGATATTGAAGAAGCCCGCATCAAACGCACTGATGTCGCCCAAAGATCCGGCGGCGAAGGTGTAGCTGGTGGCAGGATTGGCCTTGTCCGGGTGCAGGAACTCGGCATGGTCCCAGCGCGAGGCATCGACCTGGGTCACCAGGTCCTGCCCCGTCATCAGGTTCTGCCAGAAACTGCTGGTTGTGGACCCAGGGAAACGAAAAGAACAACCAACAATTGCTACCTGTCTACGCTTTGTCAAAACCCATTCCTTTAAAACGCTACCGGACACCGTCCCATCCTGCGGACAGCCGCATGCCTGGCCGATATATTTTTTGGCAAGTCGCTAAACGTCACCTGAGGAGAATCTTTTTTATCTGGAGGTTGCCTTGCATAGCACACCGGGGCGCAAGGCTGATGACCTGACGGTTACACACAGGAAATCTTCAGACATATTTGTGGGAATAATACGCGGTCTCGACGGCCAGGGAAAACCCTAAGCGACGGTTGCTTGATTAAATGTTCGAATCGGTTCACATCAGCAAAAGCCCGCAAGAGGCCGGGCTATATACTGTCGATAGGCCAGCTCCCCGCTGACGCCCACGCTTTTGCCTCCCCAGCCCACGCCCCGCCTGCCACCAGATTTGGCTACTATTCAAAAGACACCATGGGAGGCAATCGACATGACAAAGGCAGATGAACTGGCCGCAAAACTGAAGCAGCGCCTGCAAGGCTCCGATGAGACAGAAATCAGCACCGATACCGCAATCGATCATTGGCCGACCCAGGTCAACGACCTGTACCTGCA
Organism: Pseudomonas sp. IT-P176; assembly: GCF_949767245.1. Taxonomy (NCBI): domain Bacteria; kingdom Pseudomonadati; phylum Pseudomonadota; class Gammaproteobacteria; order Pseudomonadales; family Pseudomonadaceae; genus Pseudomonas; species Pseudomonas sp. IT-P176. Next base: position 244,799 of record NZ_CATKPN010000101.1, on the reverse strand, counting down.
GATTGAAACCTGGCTGGCCCCCTTGAGCGAACCCGGTCTCGGCATCCGCCGCAATTCCACCCATGTGTACGAGCGTCACCCAAGCGGCGCTACGTACAACTACGCCGTCGATCAACTACTGCTCGAAGCCCTTGATCGAACCATTACCTTCGACCCGATCGCCCGCTTCAGCCCCAAAGCCGAGGGACTGATCGAGATTCATCTAACCAGTAAAAATTACCGCATCCTGCGTAGCACGGACGAACACGGCGAGTCGCAATGGCACCTGCAGAAGGTTCCACCGTTGGGGCAGGCTGCCATGGCTGCGGTGGCGTGGAATGAGGAGAATCTGATGTGGATTGTTGAGGAGGGGTTGGGGCTATAACGAGAGCACAATTATTATCAGTTCAGAGATGGGTAGTGAAACCTCTCTAAAATACTTCCCCGAACTCCAGACCAACCGACGAATTTCCGCCTACAACCGTGGTCCCATTTCCGACACACAAAGTCAATCTCAGAGAATTTTATGACACTCAACAAAACCAAGCTAAATAGAATACTAGTCATGTGGCTACCACTAACACTCGCCGCAAGCTTTTGGCCACTCCCTTCGAACGCCAAAGAAAACCAAAAATGTCAACTTCCACACTCAGGAAATCTAGCTGGCAATGTGACGCTAGAGCCGAGTTGCACTTATTTCGAAACAATGACCATTAACACCTCCAACACAAACATTGACTGCAAAGGAGCGACCCTTGATGGTCGCCATACTGAAAAAACAGGCATCCTGATTAGCAGCAAAGGCAATCACCTGACCAACGTCAACATCAAGAACTGCACTGTTACCAACTTCACTCAAATGGGAATCCTAGTCACATCAGAGATTCCAAATTTCCAAAGATCCAATGACCGCGCAAAAAACTACGCAGACACACCAAGCAACATAACACTGGACAACATGCATGTTCTATCCAACGACGGAGTCGGAGTGTACTTTCACAGCTACGTAAGCAACTCCACCCTTAAAAACTCTAGGATCGCAGGTTCAAAAGCCGAAGGAATCTATCTTGATCAAAGTTCAAGATATAACACCATATTAAATAACATCATAGAAAAAAACGGCGAACTAAACGGCCCCAACAGCGGTCAACGAGTCGGTTTAGCAATTGACTCCTCAGCCAACAACCTGATCAAAAACAACAAATTTCTAGCCAACTTAGCCGGCGGTGTATTCCTCTACAAAAACTGCGGCGAAAATTTTAGTAAGGGAATGTCTGTAATACGATGGCAACACAGCAATGAAAACCAGATCACCAATAACTATTTTATAGATGAGAAGGTAGGAATTTGGATTGCCTCGCGCCAAAGCTCAAATCTGGAAAAAAAAGATTGTGGAGACACGCCAATTGATACAGAGGGGAAACACTATCAAGACTTCGCGGACTACAACACCGTCGAGAGCAACACGTTTTGCAGAAACAAAACCTATATAAGAATAGAAGGAAACTACAATACAATAACAAACAACCACTCAGACATAATCTCAAAAAAGTGGATATTCCAGCCAACCTCCATGAAAGAACGAATCACTGGAATCCCTACTATCGGCAATAAAATATCCAATAACGGCTATAAGTCGTGCAACAAATAGCCACCAACATACCCACAACGAAACCACCAGAAGCAATACGCCCGCCCTTAAACTATTGCATAAAAAGTAATACACCACGCGTGAGATGATAAAAAATCACCCGGCATTGAAAGATCCAGCTCAATGAACACCTGTTTAAGGACCGCCCCGCCCAGCGATCTCCGAGAAACCACACCCACAAAGGGCCTCGCGGATCACCTGATATTTGGGCATCGAGGAAGGCGACCCTCCTCTTTCGGCCCTCCAAAAAAACAAATCGCTATGCTTCGAGAAAGTAGACCGACATCAAAGGAGCCCCCGCAGCCCTGTTCATGGCCGGGCGCCAGGCGCTCGCACATAACCCGCGCGGCTCAAAATGCACGAGGTCGTGCAACGCCTTTTCGATTCAGATCACCCCTAACGCTCGCTTGGAGTGATCGGTCTCGATATACTCATGGCAATACAATGTCGCGGCGAGCTGCGACAGCTAGCAGGTGAGAGGAAGGGGCATTTTGGCGAGCAAAATTCTACACCTACTCTTTTATAAGATTTTCGGAAGAACTACAGAAAGCCCACCCCGACACAGGGGTAACTATAATTAATGTATAAGCTACAAGCTAGGAAACTAAAATATGAAAGTCGCAACATATGGATCCTGTCTATCCCGCTACTCTGTAAATGCATTGCAAGCCAGGTCAGACGTTCAACTATTAGGTGTTGTATACCATAATCGAATTGATCGCTTTGTCGATCACTATATTGATAAAACATCAACCGAGCCCTCAAGCGACCTGATAGAAAAAATGCAACTCAGCGACGCAGGCTCTGCCCGCTGCAACTTGATGCTTGACAATCAATTAACCACACGAAAGCTTGGGCATCATGCAATTCGAAACCAAATCGGCTTCATTAATGCACTTGATACCGATCTCGACCTAATCGTACTTGATAACTTTGTTGACATTATCGCAAAACTCGCAGCCCCGAAAAACTCAGAGCCAAGCCTTTTTTTGACGTTCTCTGACTGCGAAAATATACATGAACTTTTTGATATCGAAAAAGAATATCTAAATATTGACCTAGCCATTCAGAAATGGGACCGCCTCATCTCATGGATTAGAGAAAAACAACCAAACACCCCCATAGTTTTTTTCAACTTTCCGATGCAACACCACACCAATAATGCATTAAAATTACGAAGCCTTGAATTTGCTGAAAAATTCAAAAATGATAACTGTTTTATCGTGCCTGACTGTCCCGTTCACCCCTCACTTATTGACACCCCATCGCACTTCAGAACGATGCAATACTCAATGTATGCCGGCGTACTTGAAATGGTTGTAAAAAATAAACCCTACATCACATCAAAAACCGTGAACGATGCCGACTCAGTTTTAAGAGCCACAATTAAAAAACAATAAAATTCACGGGCGGCTCCTCACTGCAGCAGCCGCCATACACTACAAAGCAACTAGAATGCACTTTACTCAAGTAACTCGACATACTCCTGACTCCTCAACACCACTTCCGCAGCCTCCGCATCACCAAGCCGCCTCAAAATCTCAATCTTCGTTCTATACAACGCAGCAATACGCGGAGTGAAAATTAGTGCCCTGTCGATTTCAAGCAGTGCGACGTCATATCGCCCTTGCCGGACATAAATCCCACTTAGATGAATTCTATAATACGGATTCCGAGGCTCTATATCACATGCAATTGTCGCCGAACTTACAGCCAGACTTAACTCCGACTGAGCTAATAATATCTCGCTTTTTTTTCGATGTAAGACCGCCATATCACCAAAGTCTGTCAATCCGGAATCTATGTACCTAAGCGCCTCCTCGTACCGCCCCTCTTCCATCAGAAGCTTACTTAGCCGCAGCTTTAATAATGGATTGGCATCTAAATTTATTGCAGACATCAACGAGCTAACCGAGTCACTTAATCTACCCATCCCTTCCAAAACGAGACTCTTATGAGCAAAAAAAGATGATACATCCGCATCCAATTTTATCGCCCGATCAATCATCAAGAGAGAAAGAGCAGATTTATTTTTTTTGTATAGATACATAGATAAATTTTTTAAGTATGACTTTGAAGCCCTTCTATTTTCCATGAGATCCCGGCAATCCACCCCGTCTCCCAAAAAAACACGCAATGCAACATTCTTAATAACACCCACCTCCAACAAGTAGTTAGAGATCGGATGCCCCCCAAAAGGAAGCCCAACGCCTACGTAGTTAGCCTCCGGAATCAAAGAACTAAATCGCTCCGCGTGCTCCTTATCTAAGTCATGGTCATCATAAATAATCACATACTGACATGACTGCCGTATAGCTTCCCGAGAAACCTTATGCCTCCACAAAATTTTTCGTGCGTGGGGCTCCCACCGCTTATCAAAACTCTCAACTATTGAATACTGCGGCGAAAGCGCCAAAACAACATCGCACTTTAACCTTTCGGAAAACAATATTGCAGCATACCCTCCCATCGAAGCACCGTAGGAAATCACTTTAGAGTATGCTTTATGCCGCACAATTCTCTCTATCAACTCAAAGCTTTCGTCAGGAATTGACTGATACCAATCATCATTACTGCACTTAACCGCTATCACATCAATTTTATTATCCAGCAGAAACTTCCCTCCAAAACCTAACCCTTCAAGCGTGCGATTTGCACTAGATGTAAATGTTATCGCTATCAAACGCGAAGGAACCGTCGGATTATGAAAGTAATCAATAACCAAAGTATCTGAACTTAAAACCGACCCACTCACTATCATAGTTATTACTTACCCATAAAATTCTGCATTAGCGATATAGTCCCCCCATCACAAACACCTTTGGAGGCCCTAGCAATCATACTGCCAAGATGATCTAGTTTACTCAAGCATCCGCTGGCGCACAAATCGAGTTTTAGATGCCCCCTCCCGAGCATGGACTCGAGCACACTGAGTTCGTGCCAAGATTAGAAGCCATTATCTAGCAACTCTCAACTGACCTCCCTGACGGGTCGAAACATGTGTCCCTTGCTGAAAGGGCTCAACAAAACATAGGGTGTGTCCAGTACGTCCTTTCATACCCATAACGTCCTCACCCAGGAATTGCTCGAGTTCTGATCTTGCTGGCTGGGCCGAGCGAAAATGACATTAATCAAAACAACCACATATAGTTTATGTCGAGCTTGAGACAACCGCTATCCTAGAAAAATTCCGCAGAGCTCTACAACGACCTAAATCACCCTCCCCCACAACCTAACTCATGGTGCTTGACCTGCGCTTCCAGCAGACTTAATACGACTCCATATCACTCGCCAAATAATAGACAGAATCTGCCTACCTAAAGGAGTCGTTAGCTCGAATATCTCCATCTCAAATATTGCTATAACAGATCTTGTGCTTTCGCCCTGACAATCTGCTTTAGAGCTGAATGAAGCTTAGCCAAGCACTTAAATGATCCTACAATATTCGTCCTTCAATGCACGTATCACCATTGATCCCTGAGCGATAAATAACACTAGTCGCTCCCCCCCAAAGAACAGCCCACTTTTGCGATTCTGCTCACTGTGCACTGGCATACATCTAGCTACATGACTTGCAAATAATATTTATCTAAAATTAGATCAACTTACCACGTCATTCTCTTCTCCCATTCGCCATAAACCCACCTCCACCTCACCTGAATTGCTTAGATGCCTGTACCACACTCAACCGCCCCAGCTCTTTCGCAGGTCCTCCATTGCACCGAAGATAGATTGGACCAGGCGAGAGCCGCATATCAGTCGAGTCATCGCTCGGTAGAGGCATCACTTGCGGAGTCAGATTTGCTTTGAGCTTTGAGAACTACAAAATCTCTAGGACTTTCACCACCCTTCTACAGCCAGTACCCCACACATCAGAACAGCCCCCTCGTTCCTCACGGGCGAAGGCGCCGGCCTGCTGGTGATCGAAGAACTGGAACACGCCCTGGCTCGTGGCGCCAAGCCAATCGCCGAACTGGTGGGCTACGGCACCAGCGCCGATGCCTACCACATGACCGCTGGCCCGGAAGACGGAGACGGCGCCCGCCGAGCCATGCAGCAAGCCCTGCGCCAGGCCGGCATACAAGCCTCCCAGGTCCAGCACTTGAACGCCCACGCTACCTCGACCCCGGTCGGCGACAAAGGTGAACTGGCGGCGATCAAGACGGTGTTCGGCACCCATAGCGGCCTGGCAATCAGCGCCACCAAATCCACCACTGGCCACCTGTTGGGCGCTGCAGGCGGCATCGAGGCGATCTTCGCCATATTGGCCCTGCGCGACCAGGTAGCCCCGGCAACGCTCAACTTGCACACTCCAGATAGCGCAGCCGAAGGCTTGGACCTGGTTCAGGGTGAGGCCCGGCACATGCCGATGGAATACGCACTGTCCAACGGCTTCGGGTTTGGTGGGGTGAATGCCAGCGTGTTGTTTCGGCGCTGGGCTTAAGAGCGCAAACCGGACTCACCGAGGGTGACCATAGCGGTCGCCCTCGGCTTTTTCCGCCAGGAATTTTTCGCCTGAATCCTCTTGCCGAAAAAGTTGGCCTTCAATCCAGACGAACCCAACACACACTACCCGGCGCCTGCGGTCCAAACCTGAAAAACACGCCGAAACCCTCGTCCCAGAGCCTTCAGTCAAAAAATAATGAGTGATTTTTCAAGCACTAGTGGTTAGTGTGCCCGCGAGAATGAGGCAATACGCCATCATTCCTTCTGCAGATTGTACGTCGGGAAACTCCGTTGAAAAACGTAAAGCCCCTGGCCGCTGCCAGCATGACTGCGGCCTCGCTTGATGCGGCCGGCATGTAGACGCAGCAGCAACTAGCAGCATCAAATTATTGACAGAACACGTAGGTGCAAAATGGCAGTAGCAGTATTTGAAGGTTTAATCGAAGAAACCGGTAACGGTGTGATCAGAAACGGCGCCGTCACCGATTACGAGTACATCAAGATCGGCGGCAAACGAATCAGGCACATCCGCTGCCAGAACTATCTGGACAGCATGATCAAACCAGGCAACACCGTACGCCTTTCCTGCGTTAAATCGCTTGGCAAGCACACTGTGTATGCCGTCCAGGAAAGCAATGGCGAAGTGTCCAAGAACCCACTGTATTACGCCATGGTCAACTCCGGCGTGGTTGTGGTGTTCTGCGTGCTGGTGCTGTTTTTCCCAGCCATCGCCATGTACGTATCGGGCTACCAAGCCTCAGGGCTTTTCACCTTCTTCGGGGTGACAGGCCTGCTCACCTGGTTCGGCTCCAAGGACCACTACCAAGCCCGCAACGCCCTGGATAATCTGCCGGCACCCGCAGTAGCCAGTTAAATGGTGTCAGGCGCCACGAGCCTCGTCCGGGCGCCTCGACGCAACTCCATCCCCTCCCCCATTCCTGATAAACTCCTCGCCCGCCTCACCTTCCTGATTCAGATACCCATGCCTCATTCAACTGCATCAACTATCGCCCCAGCACTCTCTCGCCGGTTCTCCGTTGCGCCGATGATGGATTGGATCGATTAACCACAAGACGCTTTAAAACAAAGGCATACAGCAACCTTCGATTTCTCCCGTACCATTTCTGTACCACCTAAGTATCAAAACGCAGCTCTCTTCTACCTTCAGGATAGGACAGCAAGCGGCTCGATGCATCCGATCGAAAGGCAGGCATAATGCGACGCAACATTTTATTTGCAGCCTACACTTGCCTCACAGCTTCAGCTTTTTTTAGAGCTATATAGCCGGACTCTTCAGTGATGCATACTGCATGGAGGATTTATGAAGGCGATCCGGTTGTGCGGATTAACACTCTCTCTTCTGATCTCCAGCACCCTTGCGCAGGCTGAAGTAGTACGTGTAGTTCACGAGTCCCGGGACACCTGCTCCGCTCCCTGTCGGAAAGCTGCCGTAGTTTTCATTCATGGCCTTATGGGATCAAAGGAAACTTGGCAAAATGGGACATCATTCTGGCCAAACCTTCTTGCTACGGATCCCGATATTGGCAACAAAGTAGATGTTTATCGAGTCGACTTTGACAGCTATCTATTCGCACCAGGTCCATCAATAGTTGATGTGCTCGAAGAGCTTCAGGAACAGCTCGATAGCCTTTTTGAGAGGAACCAATATTCAAAAATATTCCTAGTAGGTCATAGTCTTGGAGGAAACATTGCCAGAGCATACTTGCTACACATCAAGGCAAAATACGGGCATCGCGTGCTATCGCGTTTCCCAGTGACGTATACGCTGGGAACACCGATGCTAGGTTCATCGCTTGCACCTATAGCGTTGTTCGCAAGCCAGAATCAACATTTAAGAGTCTTGCTACCAATCAAGGTAAACGATTTTCAGCAGTTGCTGAACCTGACCTTGGTAGACATAATGAATAAGCATCATCAAACCTTTTGCCCTCAGATGTCACTATTCTCTGCGTACGAAATGCAACCTATGGGCATTGCAGGCATCGTCGTATCTAAAGAAAGTGCGACGATTTACTCTACCTCTGCACGAGGATTCAAAAAAAATCACTCGACTCTGGTAAAACCTCTGAACCGCTCAGATCTTGCCTATAAATGGGTAGCTGATTCTATGTCAACATGCATCGACGGGAAGGACTATTGCAGTAGACCAATTCTTCCGGATTGCGGTCGTTTTCCGGACGGCTGGCCAAATCCTCAGTTTGAAGTGGTTCCACGTCTTTCGACGATAAGCGGTACAAGGTAGGCGGTCATAGCTTATCGGGATGGTCGGCAACATATGGTGTTCTCAGCAGGTCGACCGCTGATTCTGACGCAGCGTGTTTTCTTAACTGCCAGTGCACGTACGCCATGATGGATCGGACAGATAATCTACCAAAGCCTTACAAATAAAGGCCCATCCTCCATTCAATAATTACCCGTACCAGTTACGTACCAGTATGATTTTTCCTTCGAATAATTACGCTTCTTGCCTTGTTCTCTGTAGCAATTTTTAAGCAGCAATTTTCAGCTCCCATCCGGACACTACCGACTCTGTCAGAACCCACTCCCATTTTGAGCGATTGGGTGCAGCCTGCCCGCCCAGGTCGAATCGCGGTAGTTAACCCTTTTCAACCCTGACATGGATCGCTCCGTCCCCCTCGGTACAGAAAGAAATCCAATCTGTCGTAGACCCGAGAGCAGAATTACACCGCTATGTTTCGAGGCTTTCGCTCGGCTGTCAGGGTTAATGAAATCAGAGAATTAGCTAAATTTCACACGTGTGAAATCCTGTCAAAACATGGTTACTGGTACGAAAATTGGTACGGAACTTCCCTCGCTGATCTCTCTCTAAGCCTCGTATCGATTTTCGCGATCAGAGGCTTTTTTAATGTAAATATTTGCAGTATTGAGTTGAGCGGCTGGGTGGAAGCAATGTCAAAACTCACGAAGGGCAATCTGCAGTCTGAATCGCGAAGAATGGAAGTCATCCTTGGAGGTGGACTTCCATAAGTCCTAGCTCACTGCATCGCGGGCTCGATTTCGACTCAGTTACGCATATCGATAATTTTCCCATGAAGAAAATGACGTAAACATGGCGGTGTTTCAGCATATTGAGACAGCTCTGACAGTAGATCCTTTTGATCATCAAACTCCATCTTTAGCTTCCCTTTTTGCTTAAAAATGATACCGCCTCCATTGATAAAATCATTGCGCAATGCCGCTAAAAATCTTCTAAAGCCTTCGACTTGTTGTTTTCCTCTAAAACGCAGCATACGACTAGCATTATCAAAGGAGGCCGTAGCCTCTTTTACTGCATCTATGCAAAAATCATCGTTACTGCTCTTCTTCAGGAGAGAACTAATATCTTTGGGATCATAAGCGATAGTGCAAGCTGTCAAATCAAGCCGAACCAACTTGTCAATGGTCGCGTCATTCAAAAAGATCTTAGGGATTGGCTTGCCATCTCGCTCCATTAACGCACGACTCTTGCCCCAGACATTAAAGGGCAATAAGGAATCACATATCTCACCCATGCGCTTATCAAATATATCAATACAAACTGCAAATTCAGTTGCCATCTCGTTAAAATCAGTTACCCGAAATTCAGCGGAAAGCACGCCAATAAAGCAAGCGCGACTCGCGTAAAGATTCTCAATCGAATAACAAGGAGTTATATAAATCCGATCTGGATCAGGATTAATAATCCAATCATCATAGTCTTTATCAATGAAGCAAAAAAACCTGCAGACCTTATAGACGGGATGTTGCAATATTAAATTCCGCAACTCTAAAACCGGGCCACGACCTCCTGTATTTATGCCCGCCCACAAATCTTGGCCCAATATAGCGCTCAATCTACACGCATAATATTTCTCATCGTCGCCCTCGAAGATGCATATCGCAGCTTCAGGCTTCTTAGCATGTATCCTAGTAACCTCTAAAAATTTTACTGTGGAAGATGAAGCAGCTTGCTTTAATAGCGCGACTCGGCTCATCACAGCTCCTTGATGTAATGAGAGAGGTCGACGGTATACGTCATTAAATTATTTTCGAATATGAAAGGAGAGTGGGTTGTTGCAAGCAAAAAACCGCACTTCCCGGAGTCTATTATGTCTGGCAGTAAAGTTCTCTGCCACTCCATGGAAAGAGATAGCTCAGGTTCGTCAAAGAATATTGCAAATTCGTTATGCTTCTGAAGATAGAGCTTTGCAAACAAAGAAATAATTTGCTTTTCACCTGACGAAAGCACTTCCCAATCAACAGGCCTTAAGTTTTTTCGTCGAACTACCTGCAGCGCAACAGATCCTTCATTATACCGGATCATCTTGTCGCCTAAATACCTGTTGCATACTTCCGTAAAGCTTTGGAGCGCCTGATCGTTTTCGCGCTGCTGTTCGTAAACCTTTACAAGGTTAGAAATAAAATAGATTAGAGGGTCATGATCTACAAAAATAGCCTCTGACCCAATTAACTGTAAGATTTTCTCTTTTGTGTCTTCATTAATATTGTTACCAATTCTATCAAGTACAATCTTAACATCATCTGGTTTTTTTATACTTTCTTTTAGCTCTTGATCCAAAGAAAAGCCTTCAGCAAGCTGACTTAGCATTTGCCCATTCACCTTTGAGAACCACTCGACAGATGACGACAAAATTTCCTGAGTTCTAACCTTTATAAGCTCCTCAACATCGCGCATCCCAAAATAAATATCTTCCCTAGTCCCGCCGTTATCCTCCCCCTCTCCAACACTTAAATCAATCTCCACCCTTCGATAAGTTGGAAGATACAAGACAGTGTAGGGAAATTTCGTTTTAATTCGACCGAACTTTACTTTTGTTCTTACACCGCTTTCTTCCTCAGAACCAGGCCCAAGGTGCCTTGAGAGAAAAGCAAAAAGAGAGTCCGCATTAAATCCCATTTTGCGTAGTGCAGTTTTGAAAACGGGATGAGTTTTTAGTTTATTAGGTTGATGAGAGTACTCAGTAAAAACCTCAATTAACTTGTGAGTCTCCTCCTTGCCATTCAGAATACACAGATGATCATAAAATGCTTTATCTTTAAAGGCGTGACCGATATCTAATTCCTTGCGATGGAATTTAAACTTTTCGCCATCCAAAAATTCCAACTCAAGCCATTGAAAATCAATTTTACTTAACTTGATGCTATCTCCTCTGATCGTATGATACAGAGCGTTGAGAATTGTTGTTTTACCGTTACCGTTTTCAGCAACCAATATTCTACAATTCTCGTCAAAATCGAGACTGACATCTCTCTCTTGAAAAAGCTTATGAATTGTAAATCGTTTAATATGTGATGTTTGCAATTTCACACCTTCTTCCTTGGTCAAAATCTGTTCTCTGATATCAACATAATGGCTCACTCAAAATTCTTCGTCCACCATCCGAGCCACCATTGGTCTGGCATGGGGTATGGGCGGTGGGATACTGATGCAAAGGAGGAACCTTTCATCTAATATTGGTTTCCCATGGTGACCGGGCCCAGAGATGAGCCGTCTCCTACAAAAATCCACAAATGCCAACGAGGTGAGCACAAATGGACGACAAAGCTCAAGCTCTTCATAAGGTGTTGGCGAGTGCTTCCGTTGCGTGGGCTGCTTACGAAAGCTCCCTAGGGAAGGTTAGCCGCGCAGAGGAGCAACATCTCAAAGCTGTGTACGAGGCCGAGCGTGAAGCGATCAAAGCCTACGCTCGGCTTGCAGAAAAGCAGATGAGTGAACGGTAAAATCTCCATCTCCCTCTGCCGCACCCTCTTTACGACTCTAGGCGGGTAGAGATCCTCTAGGACTTTCCATTCTGTAGTTCCGCTGCTACCATTCATCGGGCAGCTATCACCTCAGGATTTCCGGGTCCACACATACCAAATGCGTCGCTTGCATACGGGATGTAAGGGCCTCTCAGCGGCTTGCTGAGAATAAACGGAGATTTGGCCATGAATAATCATGCCAAGATTGTACCGGTTCGCCAGTATGATCGTTTCCGGTTTGGTCGCTGGGAGAAGGTGCGTAAGCATCATCGCTCCCTGCCAAACCGGTAAATGAACACTTGGGTGATAGCTGCTCCTTTAGTCGCCTACTCGCCGGCAAAGTATTCGCTTGAACCCCGCTGGCACACGTCATCGCCCTTGCAATCCAGACAGCACAGCTCGCTCGCTCCCATGATGGATTAGGCGTAGCCCCTCGTCTGCACCCCGGCCAGCCTGAGCATCCCTCAAAGACGCAATGCTTTGTAGCAATTTCTAAGCATTCAGCAACCACTGCCCACAAAGGGCGCTAACGGTACTATGCTCTTTCATTTTCGAAAGGAGTCGATGTTATGGCTGACGAATATTCGTTGTCGGATGTGCTGGAAAGGATCTACCAGAATCAGCTTGGTCTGGAAGCAGCCCTGATGGAGTTGACACTTCATGCTGAACAGCAAGGTTTCACCGAAGTCGGAGACAACGTTCGCGGTGCCCTGTGGGCGATTGGAGAGAATGCCGGACACATTAAGCAGGGCTTGGCAAAGCTCCTAAGCAAACGTCTCTGAACGGCCACACCCCGATTGTGCTGGAGTATCAACGCAAAAAAGCCCGCCAGACCCTGAGTACAAGGGGTGGCGGGCTTTTTTGACAGGTCTGATCAGATGAGCGTTTGGCGCTGATTGGCATTGGTTGGCGTACGGTTTGCCCCATTTTTGCCCCACCTGAGTTGCCACTTTTACCTAAGAACAAGACACTCGCCAGAGCTGATCCAGCCGCGTAGTGTAACTTTGGCTCATCATTTCACGCCGCATTCCCCAATCCGGATTACTCGGCACGCTCGCTGAGCGAAGTGTTCCCCTTCCCCAGCGCTGGTTGATCTCGTCCAAAACCCCCATCAGCTTTGTAGTCGCACCTGGTTGAGATTCGGCGAACAAATCTTCGGTGTACTCGCCAGGCTGACAAAGACTCAGCAACATCACCTCGGCCTTGCTGTAGTTGAACCCCGCCCGGTAAACGTGATCGAGCGCATCTACCGCTGCTTTTGTCAGCAGCCTCACATCGTCAGTCGGGTATGGAAGATCAACCACCACGCCGTTGGCGTACTTGGCCTCATGGGGATTGAAGAACCCGGTGCGAATACTGACTCGGATTTTTTTACACAGCGAGCCTTGTGTCCGAAGCTTTTCCGAGGCACGCATCATGTAGGTGGCTACGGCCTCTTTGATTGGCGGTAGCTCCTTCAAGCGCTTGCCGAACATCCTACTGCAGCAGATCTCTTGTTTTGGCGGGTCGGGTTCATCCAACTCCAGGCACGGCGTGCCGGCCAGCTCACGGGCCGTCTTTTCTATCACTACGCTGAAGTTCTTGCGCAATGTCCTCGGGTCAGCGGAGGCCAGATCCATTGCGCTCTTGATGCCCATCGCGTCCAGGTGCATTTTCATCCGCCGGCCGACACCCCAGACCTCAGCGACGTCGGTGTTGCGCAATACCCAATCGCGCTTGACTGCATCGCAGATGTTCACCACACCACCGGTTTGAGCCTGCAGGCGCTTTGCTGTGTGGTTGGCCAGTTTGGCCAGGGTCTTGGTATGAGCAATTCCAACGCCCACTGGGATGCCGGTACATCGCAGCACCTGGCTGCGGATCTGCCGGCCAAGAACATCCAGCTCATCGATGCCTGTCAGGTCTGCGAAGGCTTCGTCGATGCTGTAGACCTCGACCGCCGGTACCAACGACTCGATCAGCGTCATCACTCGCTCGCTCATGTCGCCATAAAGCGCATAGTTGGACGAGAACGGAACAATGCCGTGTTGCTTGAGTTTGTGCTTGATCTGGAAGTACGGCTCGCCCATCTTCACGAAAGGTTTAGCGTCGTAACTACGAGCAATGACACAGCCGTCGTTATTGCTCAGCACTACGATCGGAACCTTGGCCAGGTCTGGACGAAATACCCGCTCGCAGCTCGCATAGAACGAGTTGCAATCGATCAGCCCGAAAACCGGTGCCGGCTTAGACATGGCTGCGCACCGTACTGCTGATCACGCCCCAGATCGACAACTCATCCCCCTCAAGGATGTAACGGGCCGGGTATTTCGGATTTTCAGACAGCAGGATCACTTCGTTTCCGCGCTTGCACAGTCGCTTGCAGATCGGATCGTTGTTCAGCAAAGCCACCACAATGTGTCCATGGGCCGGTTCGATTGACCTGTCGACCACCGCCAGGTCGCCCTCAAATATTCCTGCCCCCTGCATGCTCTCGCCGGTGATCGCAATCAAGTAGACATGCGGCGCCCGGATGTTCAGCACTTCATCCAGAGAGATGTGCTGCTCAATGTGATCCGCCGCCGGTGATGGAAATCCTGCAGGAACCCGGAACGAGCAAAGCGGTAGCTTCGCACCACCCTCGGAAAGCGGGCCTAGTATGGTAAAGCTCATGTTGATGCCACTCGCACAAACTGTATATACGTACAGTTAACTGTGTAGCTATCTTGCAGTCAATTTCTGCCGGAATATTTCGACAGGTGGGGGAGTCAAAGCTTGCCCCCACCCTAGCCTTATTAGAACAACCCGCCCAAAGCAGCCGGCTCCCAGTTCATGATCACCAACTCACCGCAGATCTCGGCCTTACCTTGTCGTTGATTGGTGTTGCTGTAGCGGATGTCCAGAGTGTCCATGTGGAAGCCAGAGAACACCCGCCGAATGTCGGGGTGATCGTTGATGCTGACCATTACCCTCCCCTTGCAACGGCGCATGAAGTCAGCCATCCGTTCATAGTTTTCAAACGGAAAGTCCACACCATAGCCAGCGGTCTGCCAGTAAGGCGGGTCCATGTAGTGGAAGGTATGGGGACGGTCGTAGCGTTCAGCACAATCAAGCCAGGATAGGTTTTCGACGTAGGTACCGGACAAGCGCTGCCAGGCCGCAGAAAGGTTTTCCTCTATCCGCAGCAGGTTGATGGCCGGGCCAGTGGTGGCGGTACCGAACGTTTGCCCGGTCACCTTGCCAGCGAATGCATGGTGCTGCAGGTAGAAGAATCGCGCGGCGCGTTGGATGTCGGTGAGGGTTTCAGGGCGGGTCATCTTCTGCCACTCGAACACCTGGCGCGAGCTAAGCGCCCATTTGAACTGGCGCACGAACTCTTCGAGGTGGTTCTGCACGACGCGGTACAACGTCACCAGGTCGCCATTGATGTCGTTGAGCACTTCAACGGGCGCCGCCTGGGGACGCATGAAGTACAGCGCGGCACCGCCGGCAAAGACTTCGACGTAGCATTCGTGGGGTGGGAAGAGAGGAATGAGGCGATCGGCCAGACGGCGTTTGCCGCCCATCCAAGGAATGATGGGAGTAGACATAATTAGCAAGACCTTTACTGTATATATAAACAGGTGATAGGCTCGCCGCGCTTTGTGCACGGAGCAAGAGCCTAGGCTGGACTTGCAGGGACCATCTGCAGGGACGGCGACCGGGGTGGATGTTGACGCATCCACTCCAGTCGCTCTTTTTCACTGTGTTGCTGACACGGCTTTGACATAGGCCTGACAAGCCGCCAGAGCGATCAATCCTTGGTCGCCGGCATCGGTGATGCCGATAATTCGTTGAGCATGCGCTGGGTCAAGTTGGGCTCGCGCGCCTCCATGAACCACGCCGGGGCCACCGGCGGCGGTTCGCACCCCACAGCCACTACCCTCGGCGCTGATGTCGAGTAGGACTGACAGCCGGAGATCAGCAGTAGCGAGACGGTCACGCAAGCGACCCTGAGTCTGTTGGGCATCGCGTAATTCCTTGTAGTGGGTTTCGTCATCTGCCCGTAGGCGATCCTCCAGAGCTCGACGCCTGGATTGTTCAGCCGCCTGCCACTCAATCGCCGCACTGGCGGCGGCCTCGCGCTCGTTCTGATAGTCACCGGCCTTGTCGGCCATCGCCTTGCCATAGCTGTTCGCCTGCCAAAGCCAAGCCACTCGACCACCAACAGCCAAGCCCAGCAGCAACACCAGCGCTGCCAAGCGCCAATTGATGGTGGTCATACGCCCAGGGCCTCGCGCGCCTTTGCCCACAGCGCCAGGCGGTCGGCCAGGCCATTGAGGCCACCATTGATCTTGCGAGTGATGGCGTTGAACTCGCCGCGATCTGCCAGGGGGTTTAAACCCGCTTGCTTCCAGAACCAGGCCGCTGAAGTGGCCGCGTGTTGCGGCAACTCAAGCAACTCGGGCTGGCTCAGCAGATCCAGGCCCAGGGCCTCGCCACAGCGCTGGTAGTTGTCGTGGCCTGTGATCTGGATCAGACCCCGGCCGCGATATTTCTGGCCGTCGCCGTCGGCCTCGAGGGTGTTGCCCAAGCGCGCAGCCAGCGAGCCAGTGTCGTACTTGGCCAGGTAGGCGTTGTTGCCCAGCTCACGCACGTAACGGAACTGTCCGGACTCGTGGCCGACTTGCGCGATAAACGCCGCCTGCCGCGCTGGCGTGACGATGCCGAACTTAACCATGGCGGCATTGAGCACAGGTGCAAAAACGCCGGCGTTAGGGCCGGCGTTCGGGAGAATTTTCTGCAGTTGTTGAACGGTGATAGCCATTGTTTACTCCAGTGATGACCGTGCGCGGCCGTGGGGGTTACAGCTGCTCGACCCTGAGCGGCTTTTCTTCTTTCTTCTTCTTGCCGGCGGCCTTCGCCTTACCCTTCTTGCCGCCGTTGCATTCCACCGTGGTGCTCCATCCGGACTGTGTGAACACCTGTTCAACGCCGTCCACCAGGTACTCGCCATCAAGCCCAGGCTTGAAGCCCTGGGCACTGATCAAGCGCTCGGCAAATAGATCGGTACGGCCTGCCATTTCCAGGCGAACAGCTGCAGTGCTGCGATTGAACGCAGCCAACCGGGCCTTGGCGGCCTGCTCGGCGGCGGTCTTGTTAGGGTAGATATGGCGGTCGGTGTGGACTGGGGGCAAACCGCCGGGCGAATCGCCGTTGGCCAGCTCGACCACCTGCAGTTCGCCGGTTTTCTTGTCCTGGTGCTGGGTCTTCACAGCCTTTTGCGTGCTGCGATCGCCCAGCCGAAACTCATAGCGGACTACATCCGCTTTTGTGATGGTGACCACCCCAAGCGCTTTGCCGGTAACGCTCTGCCCAGCCTGTCGAGGCATAACCAACAACTTGCCATCGGCCACCTTCGCGGTGCTGTCGTACTGCCTGGCCAGGCGCGTGACAAAGTTGTAATCCGACTCGTTGCGCTGATCGATCCGCTCGACCTTGGTGGTGACAGGACACACCGACTCCCAGCCATTGCGCTTGGCGATATCACCGACGATTTGCGACAGCGGCACGTTCTCCCAGCTTCCGCTGCGAATGGTCTTGCCGCTGCCGCGCATGTCGCTGGCCTTGCCGCGTATCACCAATGTGTCGGGCGGCCCGGTCAACTGCACCTCATCGACCGTATAAGCCCCCATGCGCGTGAGCGCTTGCCCTTCATAACCCAGCAAGACCTCGATCCGCCCACCGCGCGCGGGCAGTGCAACGGCTTGGTCGCGGTCATCAATGCGCAATTCGAACTCGTCCGACTCCATCCCGGGTTTATCCGATATCCGCAACATCAACAGGCGGTCATTGATCAGCGCGGTAATGTCCGTGCCATCGGCCATGATTCGATAGGTAGGTTTCATGCTTGCTCCAGAAGCGAGAAACCCCGCACTCGGCGGGGCTTCGTTACGCGTAACGCGATTAGCCGAACAGCTGCAGCAGCTCGACCGCCGGCGCAGATAGCTCCGGCAAACGGATCAGCAGGCCGGCGCGGTACGGCTGCGCCTCCCTGGCCAGATCCGGGTTGGCATCGAGCACGGCCTCGACGGTGCCGTTGAGGTGCCCGTAATGGTGCTGACAGATCACGTCCAGCAGATCCCCGTCAGACGTTCTGCAGATCGTTGCCATAGCTCACAAACTCCAGTGAAAAGCCTTGTTTGCGCGGAATCCCGCCAGCCAGCAAATGGCTCTGCTCTTCCTCGATATTGACCAGGCACCAGTTGCCCAGGACCTCGCCGTAACCCGTGACCAGGTTCAGCGGCTGCAGATTGCGGCCGATGCTGCGCAGCGTGTTTAGCTGCTTGATCCCGCCTTTGTGCCCGGGAAAGATCGCCCCCTTAAGGGTGATCTTTTCTTCACCCAGGCCAACGGCTTGTTGCGCCACGCTACGGCGCAGCCGCTCCTGGCCAGCCCAGCGAAACGACGCTTGCCGGCGCAGCTCGTCAAAGGCAGCCGTGTCCAGGTTGAAGTAATACGGTTGGGCATTGGGGTGATGCGGCTGAATGATCAGCAGATGCGGATAAGGCGCGACCGCCTCGGCCGACGGCGTGACCGAGGCCACCAGGCCACCCGATGGCAGGATGTTGGATAGCGAAGGGCTGATCATTCCCGCCACCCGGCCGGCTTCTGACGTGACCTTGCTAGCCATCTGTTTAAACGTGCCCAGCCTTTCCTGCACCTGGCCAGCGGCCGCCACGCCCCGACCATAGGTTGACGCCACTTGCCCCACGCGGGACTGCGCCACGCTGATACTGCGCACCATCCGCCCCAGTTTTGCACCGACCTCCGGCGGCACAAACGGTATGTTTTCCAGCTCCGAAGCGGCGCCCGTGATGCTGCCAATCGCGCCGTTGAGCGGTCCTAGCATCCCGTCAAGATCCTTACGCCCAACCTCCCCGGCCGCAACCAGCCCCGTGAGGGCCGATTGCAGCTGCTCCATATAGGCCATTGGCCCCCCTTAGATGTGTGGTTGATCGAACAGTTGACTTGAGGACATGCGCGCAGACACATCGCGCTGGAACGCTTCCCACAGCCGGCGCAGCGGCGGCTCCAGTACGCGCACCAACTGCTCGGGGTCCTTCACATCGCCATGCACGACGATCGGAATATTCGGCGCGAAGGTAAAAGACTGCTCTACCTTGGGCGCCGACGCCTTCGGCGGCTCGGCTGCCTTGACCGGCTTGGCCATCTCAGGAAATTGCGGTGCCGGTGGCACAGCCTTGGCCATGTCACGCACCACGTCGCCTAGGACGCCAGGTGCCGGGCTGGTCATCGGCGCACGCGGCGCTGGCAGGATGGTCGGCTTGACCCCCCCCCCTTCAGGCGCCGGCGTGCTGGCCCTGGCCAGGTCACGCACGGCATCGCCCAGGGCAGGGACTGGCGGCGGCGCCGGCGCCGGCACCGGATTGGCAACCGGCAAACGCTCCCGGTTGTCGATCGCTGCAGGCAGCACGAACGGCGCCTTGGCCAGCGGCTCGCGCGGCGCCGGCAGAATGGTCAGCTTGACCACCTCCCCTGCAGGTGCCGGCGTACTGGCCTTTGCCAGATCACGCACGGCATCGCCCAGGGCAGGGACTGCCGGCGCTGCCGGCACCGGATCTGCAACCGGCAGAAATGCCCGGTTGTCGGTCACTGCAGGCAGTACCAACGGCGCCTTAGCCATCGGCTCGCGCGGCGCCGGCAGGACGGTCGGCTTGACCACCTCCGCTGCAGGCGCCGGCGTGCTGGCCTTGACCAGGTCACGCACGGCATCGCCCAGGGCAGGCACCGGCGGCGCAGGCACTGGCTCGGCAACCGGCAGAAGTGTCCGGTTTTCGGTCGCAGCAGGCAGCACCACCGGCGCCTTAGTCACCAGTTCACGCGGTGCCGGCAGGACCGTCGGCTTGACCACCTCCGCTGTAGACGCCGGAGTGCTGGCCCTGGCCAGGTCGCGCACGGCATCGCCAAGGGCAGGAACCGGCGGCGCTGTCGGCACCGGATCGGCAACCGGTAAACGCTCCCGGTCGTCGATCGCTGCAGGCAGCACCAACGACGCCTTGGCCAGCGACGCACGCGGCACCGGCAGGACGGTCGGCTTGACCGCCTCCGCTGCAGGCGCCGGCGTGGTGGCCTTGGCCAGGTCACGCATGGCATCGCCCAGGGCAGGAGCCGGCGGCGTTGCCGGCACCGGATCTGCAACCCGCTGAGGTGCCCGGTTGTCGATCGCTGCTGGAAGCACCAACGGCGCCTTGGCCACCAGTTCACGCGGTGCCGGCAAGATGGCCGGCTTGACCACCTCAGTTGCAGGCGTCGGCGTGGTGGTCTTGGCCAGGTCACGCATGGCATCGCCCAGGGCAGGAACCGGCGGCGATGCCGGCACCGGATCGGCAACCGGCACAAGTGCCCGGTTGTCGGTCGCTGCAGGCACCACCAGCGGCGCCTTAGTCAGCGGCTCGCGCGGCGCCGGCAGGACGGTCGGCTTAACCACCTCAGCTGCAGGCGGTGCGACCGTGACCCGCAAGGTGTCACCAATCGCCGGCTTTGCATCCTGAGGAGGAGCCAGCGTTAAGCTTAACGCATCGGTCACCGGCGCAGTTTCCGCTTCGGCCCTGCCCTCCCCTTCGGGTTGATCTTCCCCGAACAGCTTCTTACCCAGCCAGCCCCCGAGCGATTCACCCCCTAGGCCGCCCAGGACGGCGCCAACGGCACCACCCACCGCCGTACCGATCACCGGCACGACCGAACCAATGGCGGCCCCGGCCGCAGCCCCCGCGAGCGTGCCAGCCAGACTGCCACCAGCAGCACCGTACCCCTCGGCCTTTTCGTCTTGAGTATTGGCGTTAATTGCAACATCGAGCGCGGTTGCGCCGGCATCTACGATATTGCCGCCAGGCAGGCGCTTGGCAAGACGAGATACGCCGCGAATCGAGCGCGCCACCTTACCTAGGTCATCATTACCGACCAATGCCGATGAGGCCGCAGCAAAGACTCTTCGCTTGGCTACGGGCGCTTTGGGCGCCTCGATCGGCGTTGGCCGAACGGTGGCACCCATCGCACCCGTGCGCCGACGCACACGCTGGCGACTTCTGCGACTGCCCCTTACAGGCTTCGTCGGGCCTCTATTGGCCATGCTCCCGCCAATCCCGCCGAATGCATCGGTATTGACCACGAAAACACGCTGTAGGTCACTGCCGCCCGCCTCCGACTCATTGGTCGACGCTGTACCGGCGGCGGCACCAAACACCTTGCCCAGCACACCAATGCCAGTATCGAGCACCTTGCGGCCGGTCTTGGGCAGGTTAAGCGGAGCACCGTCGCCACGACTGGCGCGGCCACCGAAGCGTTCCAAACCACGACCGCGCGCGATATTGAACACCCCGCGTCCGATTTTCACCCCACTGGAAACCGTCAGGAAGGCACCCACCGCTGCCGCAATGCCTGCAATGCCCAGCACTACCGGCTGTGCGTTGTCCGACAGCGAGGTCATGCCCCGGGCTACCCAGGTCAGCCCCTTGGCCGCCGCATCCGTCGCCGGGCGGATGGCATCGCCGATGCTACGCATCGAGTCATCCACTGCCTGGCCAAGCTCAGACCAATGCTGCGCTGAAGTCTCGCGCCGCTCGGCCAGGTTCTTGTCGAGAATCCCGGTCGCCTTCTGCGAGTCGGCTTTGAGCTCGTTGTACAGCCCCCGGTTCTGCGCATAGGCCGTGAGTGCGGCCTTGACCTGCATGTCGGCGAAGATGTCGCCGGTGCGCAGGGTCTTTTCCAGAGCATCGAGTGCTGCCTTAGCTTTCTCCGGGTTGACCTCCTTATCAATGCCGGCCTGAGCATCCTTGATCTTTTGAGCCTTGGCTGGGTCGGTTGCCTCGACGTATTTCAACGCCAGGGCCATGGACGACTCCAGCGTGCTCATGCCCTTCTGAATGCCAGTATTGAGCGAGGCCTGATAGTCAATCCCGGCGTCTTTGTAGGCGCCGACCACCTCACTCGAACCGATTTTTTCCATCCAGTTCTTGAGGTTGTTGGCCGCCTCGTCCGAACTGCCGGCCGTCTTCATCTGCACTTGCAGCATGGCACCCAGGGACGTGACAGCGTCCATGCCCGTGCTGCCGTTTTTCTCCATCGACGCGAGCAGTTGCGGGAACCACTTGGCCATGTCGCTGGCTTCGAAGCTGCCCGCCTGGCCTTGGTAGGCGATTGCCTCCAGAGCCTCCTGCATGACCCTTGGGTCGTTGATCTTGGCGTTTTGCTGCAGGGCCATGATCATGCTGGCCGTATCGACGCCCGAAGCCCCTTGACCAATAGCGAACTTGGCCGCCGTCGGAGCGTAGGACAACGCCTTGTTAAGATCCATGCCGGCGCCAACCAGCTGGTTGACCAGGTCGGCCACGTCATTGCGCGACATGCCCGTGTCTTGGGCAGTATCGATCACCGTCCGGGTTAGCTGGGTTTCCCCCGGTTTATTGACAATGTCCGCCTTGATCGCGATGTCACGAATGATCGCCTGATAGGTCGCGCTGATCTTGGTGGGAATCGCCGTCATGCCGGTGCCGACGACGGCGGCGCCAATGTTCGACTTGAACGAAGACTTACCGGCCTGCAGCTGCTGGTATCCCTTTAGCTGCAGATCGGCGGCCTTTGCCTCGCGACCTAAGCGCTGGTACTCGCGCCCCAGGCGCCCAACCTCGACCCCTTGCTTGCGCAGCGCCTCAAGGTTGGTATTGAGCTTGCGATGCAGGCCGTCGGCCGAGGCGGCCCCGGTGTCGTGCGCGCGCTTCCATTCCTCGCGTAGCTTGATCGTTTCGCCAATGGTGCTTTTGAGCACCTTGGCCTTAGTGCCTTTGGCCTCCAGCTTCTGGATGCCGCTTTCAACCGTCTTGAACGCGGCGCCGACCGAAGAAGCGACGGCGCCCCCGATTACCAGCGATAACGCTAGCCTGCTTGCCATCGGTAACCCCCTTGCAGGCTCAATCCGTGAGCCACCAAACCATATCTGCATAGGACATGGTCAAGATTTCAGCGGCCGAGAAATTCAGCTCGGCCGCCAGCCGCTTGGCCGCACGTTTTTGAGTGTCTGGATTAAAGCTCGTCGTCATACACCAGGCGAAAATAACCGGTCTGCAGGCGGGTATAGTCCCTGTAGGTGATGCCTTCCAGATCCTTTACACCGACCTCAGCCAGCGAGGCGAACAGGTTCAGCTCACGCACTTCCTCGTCGCCACCAGCGATCTGCGAAGCGTTGCGCACATCGCGCACGGTCGGCGCGCGCAGGGTGATTTGATCCTGGGTGATGCCGTTCAGCTCGGATGGTTTGGTCAGGGTTACGGTAACGCGATCCGCTTCCAACTTGATGTACTTCGGCAGTGGCTTGCTCATGACAGGGTGTCCTTGATTCGAAAAGGTGTGAGAAAGGGTTGGGGATTACAGGCCGAGGTCGCGGCGCTGGCTGGCCAACTGATCGACGCCGTTGATCACACGCTTCATGCCCTCCGGGTCGATCTCGTAGATCACCTCACCGCCGACTTCGAGCTTGTAATAGGTCACGGCAATGGCGTGCTTGATTTCGGCCTTGTCGCCTGCCTTCCAATCGCCCATGTCGAGCTCTTTCAACGTGCCGCGCTGGGTGACCACGACCGCCTTGGTCTCGCCCCTCTTGCCCTTGAAAGAACCTCGGAAGGTGCCGTTGAAGGCGTTACCGTCGGCCAGGCCAAAGAATTTCAACGACTCCTTGCGCACGCCAGTGGTGGTGAAGTTGGATTCCATTTTTTCCATCCCCATGTCCAGCTCAATCGGCATGTCCATACCGCCGGCACGGTGTTCTTCGGTCTTGAGCGTGAGTTTGGGCAGGGTCAGGCTGGTCACGTCGCCTTGAAAGCTCTGGCCGTCGACGAACAAGTTAAGGTTTGCCAGTGTTTCGGGAATCATTGCCATGTGTCATGCGCTCCTTATGCGACTTGATCGAGGACTTCGGTCAGCCATTGGTTGGTGACTTCGATGCGGAAGTTAGGGTTTTCAGCCGGCGGAACGTCGGTAAAGCGAATGTTCCAAAAAACCTTACCCTCCTCCAACTGACTGGCCGTGTTGAGCACGGGGTCGGCGTAGACCTCAAAGTTGATGATTGCGCCCTGCGCTTTCAGGTCGCGCATGAAGGCCTGAAGACCTTCGGTTACGTCGCGGATGTAGGTCGAAGTAATCGAGCGGTCGACCGCCCATTTATGCCCGTACAGGATGGCGTCCATGACGATATCCATGGTGCGCACGCGGGTCACAAACGACCACTTGGGATCACTCGACAGGGTGCGGTTGCCCCACAGGCGGAAGCCGTCATCGCGAATAATGGTCGCGATATTGGCGTTGTTCAGCAGGTTGGCCCGACAGCTCTCGTCGCCGTCCAGGTACTCGACCGCGCGAGTGGTACCAGTGACGCCGACAAACTCCTTGTTCGACGGCGACGCCCAAAAGCCGTATTCGCTGTCGGTGTAGGCAAACAGCCCCGCTGTCCAGGCCGAAGCCGGTGCATCGACGGTCTTGCTGGCCAGGGTGTCCCACACCTGCACGCCGGGATCGACCATATACAAGCGCCTGGAGCCAAAGAGCTTGGCGTAGGTGGTGGCCGCTTCGTCGGTCGTGCCCGGCCCGTCGATGATGCCCATAGCACGCAGCTTGCCGGCCAGCGCATCGATGGCCGTGGCCACCGCCTGGGTAGCGCTGTGCTTGGGCGCGATGATCAGCCGCGGCTGGGCGTTGAAGCGGCTCTTGCCATCGAGCAGCGCCTGCAGGCCGGTACGCTTGCCATTGGCCTGGACGCCGCCAATGATCGAGGACGTCTGCGCGGCCGCGTCGACGGCCTTGGCCACGCCCGACGCGACAATCACCGCCTTGGCGCGGGTAAAGATCGCCAGGCAAGACTTGGTCATGGCCGAGTCAGGACCGAATGCGGCAATAGCCTCGCGATCGTTGGTGAGCAGCACCAGGTCCCCGGCTTTGGCCGTGGCGTTCGCGCCCTCGGTAAAGGTGTCGACCACGCCAATGATCGAAGAGGACGGCATCGCGATGTTACGCGCGCCGGTGTTGACGTTCGTTACGGTAACGCCGTGAAAGAATCCAGCCATGTGGAACTCCAGAAAGCATAAGGCCGCGTCATGCGCGGCCCTGGGGTGGAAAGAAAGGGGATCAGTCAGTGCAGCAACAGCTGCGCCAGCAGCGCCACTACCAGGCACGCCAGCAGAGGAAAGAGCAGATCGAGGCGCCCGTCCGGCGTCCATCGCCAGAAGCGCAAACCGTCGTACCAGCGCAGATTGGCCAGGTGTACCGACTCGACATGCGCCAGGTTGCGCTCGCCCTGGGTATATTCACGGCCGACGAAGAAGAAGACGCCGGCAGCGGCGCCGGTCCAGTGGCCGCCAGGGATCGCCAGCAGGGCCAGGACGCCCCACAGGGTGCCCATGATCAGCAGTGCCGCAACGACGTGCTCAAGTTGGGTTCGGTTCATTGCATGGCCTCCAGGCACAAAAAAAGCCGCATAGCGGCCTCGGGGTGCGAGTTAAGTGAGTTGATTAGGCGACGTTGCCGACGCCCTGGACGCTTTCGCGAATGGCGTTGATGGCTTCGTCGGCCAGCGCCTCGGCCGCGTCGTGAGTTTGTGCCTTGAGAACCCGCTGCTTGCCCTTCAAGCGAGCGGCACGAATGGCATAGATAGCTGCATTCCAGGCATGGGCTTCGGCCAGAATGTTGTCCGTTGCCGCCTTGGCGTCCAACCCCGCCGCGTCCATCCAGGCTTGAACAGTGGCCGGGACAGGGCCGTCGTAAGCAGCAGCCGCGAAGCGTTCGGCTTCATCCGCTGTCAGTCGGTACTCCACCGCACGCAGCGGGTCGCCCAGCACGGCGCTGCGAGCCTTGTCTGCGCTTTGGTCGATCTGCTGGGCAGCAACTAACTGCGCCGCAGAAAGGGGCAAGTCGGCAAAGTTGAAGCCGACAAACGTGCGGCCGTCATAGTCGAAGTTCAGGTTTTGCTTTTGCATTTTCTTCTCACAGAGTCGAAAGGTTAGTCAGGACGTTGGGCAACGTATTAGAAGCGGTGCCAGCCGAGACACCAAAGAGATAGCGACCGTTGAAGCCTACGGGGAACGAGACAGCGAGCACTTCAAAGACCACAGCGCTGTTAGGAACACCTAACAGCGCACCTGGGAAGTCAGCCGGCGCCGTCACTTCGCATTGCGTCATTTTCACCGCCACAATCGGCGTACCACCATTAGAGGTGGTTTTGAACATTGAACAAGTGAAGCCAGTGGGAGCAATAGCCAGGCCCGCGCTGCTTGGAATTGGGATCACAATGTCCTGCATCATGATTTGGCCGCCATTCATAATGGGAAAGCCCGAAAGGTAGTTGGCAGTCCCTTCGGCAGCCAGGTAATACACCGGGATGAGCTTGCGACGTGTGCCAGTGACATCGCTAAAGATTGTTAAAAAACGACCGTCCACGTTGATGTTCGACGACATGGTGTAGTCATCTTGCAAGTAAACGCGGCATACGCCCCCAACGGGGGTGTTATAAAGCGCCCGATCCAAGGTTTTCAGCGGCGCCGAAGTGGAACCAACATTGGTATCAACGCCGGTCAATTGGTTTACATAAAACACTTTCAGGTTGGCCGGCACTGCCGCAATAGCAGCTGCCACCGCCGAATCGATACCCGCTTTCTTGTTGTTGAAGTAATCCAGCAAGTTGGTGGTTTTCGTCACCAGGTCCGCGATAGTGGATTCAAGACTCATAACGCTTACGCTCCGTAAGTTGCTTTTGAAAATTGATGTTGCAAGCTGACAACTGCCATCGCGTTAGCCGCGATAGCCGTCAACAACCCTTCGTAGTCGCCTGCCTGCCGCGCTTCGGTCTGTCGCATGCGATTCGTCAGGCTGGCAATCTGCCGACCTTCCAACTCGTGCTGCTTCGCTTGCTCTTCGATCACGTCTTGCTGCGTCGCACCACGCAACATATCCGCGATGCCGGCGGAGGCCTGCGCGGCGGCCTGCTCCGCAAACCCCGCGTAGTCGCTATCCTGGCGCGCCTCGGCTTTACGCATGCGGTCCATCAGATAGGCAATCTGGCCGCCTTCAAGCTGGTGCAGCCTGGCCTGGCTTTCGACTACGTCCTGCTGCTCCAGCCCCCGCAGCATGTCCGCGATACTCGCCGTGGCCAGGGCAGCCAGCTCTTCCGACAGCGACAGGTTCAAGCCCGCGCCGGTTGAGGTGATCGTGACGCTGTCAGGCGGCAACGCGGTTAACGACAGGTCGTAAGCCAACAGCAACTTGTTTCCGGCTGGCTTGTAGGCCAGCACGTCGGTTGCGTGCGACCAGACCGCAAACAAAGTGCCGTCGGACAGCAAGTAACCGATCTCGCGAACCCAAATCGCTTGAGGACCATCCGCTACCGCCGTGACATGCAACAGGGTGGAACTCAGGGTTTCCCCATCAGAAATGGGGTAAACCGCCACCTGATTGCGCAAAGCCGTCTGCGTGTTAGCCGGCGTGTAGCCTGCAGTTCCGATCACCACGTGGGTGATTTGCGCGGCCAGCCCTGTTTTGTCCTTGCGCCAAACTGCGGACAAACCGGCCTTGGTAATAACGGGTTGTAGCTCACTCATAAAACGGCCTCCATAGTGCCCCTGACAACGATTAGGGTTTGTGCCGCGTTGGCCATCGCAAGGCTCTGTTCTGTAGCTGCTGGCACTCCTTGAAGGTCTGCGCTGTACCGGCTGACCCCGCACACATCGACCACGCTGGCCACCCCAAGCGCCTGAACAGCCGTATCTGGCTGCAACAGCAAAGGCTCCTGACTACCGCGAACCACAACTTGCCCCTGGGTCGCGTTGGCCACCCCCAGCGTGTTATCGAACCGGGCGCCCAGCAGGAGCGTGTAATGGCTGCGCTCGTTCTTGGTGGCGTCGACCAGGGCCTTGATCCGCTGGAACAGTTGCGGGGAAAGAATCGAACCCTCGCCCGGGCGGTTGTCGTTCGCCCAGGCGATCAGCTCAAAGCTGTACGGCACAGCTCCCGGTATTTGCGTCCATTCCTTGTAATCCGCTGTCACCCCGACAGCCTTCAACACCCGCCGGATTGCGCCGACCGTGCCCTTGGTCTTGTGAATCGGGATCGACTGGCGAATCAGCGCACGTTGCTGCACCTCCGTATCGGCGGCCTCCCAGCCTTGCACTGACATGGCCCAAGCGAGCCATGGCAGGAAGTCGACCGGGCAGCGCGCCGAGTCAGCCACCCCGCGAATAATCTCGGGGTCGACCCCCAAGTCACAGGCGGTGGCAAGCGCCCTCTCCAACCTGGTGCTGTTATGGGGCAGTAGCTGGCTCATGAGACAACCACCCCCTTAACGTCGATGCCGATACAGCTCGGGTAATGTCGCTTGTCGCTCATCACGTCGGCCGTAGGAGATTCAAGCAATACTCGCCGCACACCCGAGGCGTGTAGCGCGCCGTAGATGGCGGACAAGGACAACTCCCCTTCCAGATCCCGGGCCGCCGCAATGACTGCCGCCAACTTGGCTTTAGCGGCAGCCACCACTATCGGCAGCGAAGGACCGTCGAGAACCTCAAGCTTGGCAATTACGCGATACTCATCCGGTTGCCCGAGCAAGCTACGAGGCCTGTCGGTGATGGGCCTGACATCCTCGTTGGAGACTGACTTTTGCACCGCTGCCACCAGAGCAGCTGGATCAGCCGCACTGCCGACAATCGGCAGCACAGACAGCGACACGTCACCCGGTAGCGGATTGCTCAAACCGGCCGCGTAATCGCACACCAGAACGATGGCCCCGGCCGGCAACAAAGCCCGGACATCAGCGCTGATTTCCGCCGCTTTGAAGGTCGGAGAATCCACCGACACGCTGGCCACGTCGGCAGAAGCCGTTAACGCGTGGTACTCATATGCACCACGGCCACCGGCCACTGAAAGGCGCTCTAGGGAAAGCCGTATGCGATACAGAAAGTCATCGTCTTTCTCCATGACGGCCGCCACCGGTGGCACCGCGTCAGGATCAGCGGGCACCAGCTCCAGGCGCTTCACATCAAAGTCGGCCCCTCGGTTGTCCAGATCGGCACCCCGTGCATAAGCCAGCAAGCTGGCCTTGGCCGCCGCATTGATCCGGGCGCGGCCGAGCATTTTCTGATAGGCCGCCACCTCCAGCAGCTTGACCACCGGATCAGACTCCAAAACCGCCGTCCACTGGTCACCCATGTGCGCACGGAAGTCGCCGAGGATCTGCTGATACAGCGTCTCAAATTCCAGCGTTTCCACTACATCTGGCGGGGGAAGCAAAGAAAGATCGATCATGCACTTACCTCCACTACGGCAGCATTGCCCAGGTATTCGCCGGTTAACTCCAGGCTGATCTGACCGCCAACAACAGCTGTCACACGCACCCGCTCCAGCTTCAAACGCGGCTCCCAACGGCCCAGGGCGCGAGCGACCTCAGCCTGTACAGCGCTTTTCCAACCCTCGCTCACCGGCAGGTCGACGTAACGGCGCAGCTTGCTGCCGTATTCCGGCCGCATGCGACGGCTGCCGATTGGAGTGGTCAAAATGTCCTCAATCGACTGCCGCAAATGATCAAGGCCGGTGACTGGCTGTCCGGTCCGACGATCCAGGCCAATCATGGCTAGCCTTCCAGAATCTGCAGCTCGGCATGGTCGAGCAGGTACTCCAGCGCTTCGGCGTCGTCGTCCTGGATTGTCACGCGGTGGCCTACAACCTTGAACTCACGCAGCCCCTCGCCGCTCGCAAGGAAGAGCGAGCGCGAGGCATAGAGACTGTCAACAAAGGTCACGTCCGCCGGCGCACCAGGCGCAGCGGATTTCTTGGTACTCATAGGGGTTCTCCAGAAAAGACAAGGCCCGCAAGGGCGGGCTGTCAGTGCTTGTGATTTGGCGTATTGCCTGCAGTGTCGATGATGCGTCCACCGCCGAAAATATCGCCCGTGACTCGCAACAGGCCTTTGATATCCACACTTCCCTCCAGGGTGATCGTGGCTGCCTTGGCCGAAATTGAGGATGATTCCGCGGTGATCGCGCCGTCAGTCACTGTCGCCTTGCTGCTGCCGACCTCGATGCTGACCGTGCCGGTGGGCAGCTTGATGGTGTAGCTGTTGGCCGCCCAGTCGTAGACCAGCGAGCCGCCATCATCAAAGCGCCACACCTCAACATGATCGCGATTGTCCGGTTGCGCGCCGGCATCGCCATACAACCCAGGAATAAACGTGCCTTGGGCGGGATCACCACTTGGGCTAATTAACGCACCCTGCTCATGCAGGCTCGGCGCACGCCAGTGTCGGGCCTTGCCGGCGGCCAGGGCATGCCAGCGAATCCAGGCACTAACCCAGGCGCCGCCATCGGATACCCGCACCCTGGCTGCCACCAGATCCACCGCGACAACTCGGCAGGGGATCACCAGACCGGCCAGCATGCGGTCATGCTCAGCGGTCGCATAGCTCATGCCAGGGCCTCTGGGGGCCGGTAATGGTGCTCGTTACCCGGGCCAGTGTCCGGGTCAAAAGCAACCACCAACTGGCCAGTGCCCTCCGACCATGGCCACTCCTCCTGACCGAGATAAATGACCTGGGTCCACTCAACCACCCAAACCGCGTAACTATCCAGCTCGGGTCGGCTCCAGTCTCGTTCTGCTCGCACGAACTCGGCAAACTCAACGGCCAAGCCCCACGACTGCATACGCAGCAGCACCGCCAATTGAGCTGCGACAAATGCCGCCACATGCAGACAGTTTTCTTCTTCGGCGGCAACGATCACGCGAGCTTCGAAGCGAGCCTCAACTGCGGTTTCGCCTGTGCCTGGATCCTTGTCTGCGTTTTCGAATCCGGCCAGTTCAAGCACTACCGCCGGAGGCGGCACCACCTCGATCCCATCCGGCATGGTCCCGACATAAGCGAGTCCAGGAATAGCGTCCCTGATGTGCTGTTCAATCGCGGCATAAACCTGACCGAGGGGAATTGGGTCATCAACCATTGCCTGTTCTCCGCAAGTACTTCTGCAGTTCAAAGTTCAACTCTTGCTCCATCACCACCAGCAACCGCTGATGAGCACGATTGGTCCATTCCTCGAAGTGCGGACGAACGTCATCCAGCGAAATCTTCGCCTTGGCCAGCGGGAAGCGACTGTCGTTTTCCGAGATCCAACCTGAGCGGCGACCGCCACCACCGGATACGTCGCTTTCCGGGTAATTGCTTGCATCGAAGTGCTTGCTGGCCGTGCGAATCCAGATATCGGGCTGACCACCGTAGACCTTCTTGAAGAACGCCCCTTGATAGCGTCGTCCTGCCACCGACACACCTGCTCGAGTCTGCCGAGGTCGACCTGCCCGAGTGGCGTCTATCGGGTTGATGCCGAACCACAGCTTGCCCTGGCCGTTACTGCTGGCCGGATAAGCACGCAAGCGCTGCCGTACCGCAGTGACTGCAATGCGCTCCTGCCGACTAACCGCACGGGCAATCTGGGTGCGCAGCCAGCGCAAGGTCTTGTTGATGGCTCGACGTTGAGCCGCTGCTAGTGCCTTGGGTACCAATGCCGCGAAATCGGTGAAGGCCTTTAGGTCAGACCGATCGGCCTGCAAGGTGATCATGCCGCTCTTGGCTGATTGCTTAACGTAGCTGCCGACACTCATGGATTCTTCCTCAGTACCAAGGTCACCAGACCGTCACCACCAGGTTCAACTCGAACCAGGGTGTAGTGACCACCACCATCATGAACAGGCAAGTCGATACGCACTTGCTGACGCTCCCGCACACCATCCGAGTCCGCCACGCGGATCACCAGGTGCGGCTCGCGCAACCCGGTGTTGATCCGGCCTAGCTTCGGCTGCAGCCAAGGAGCCGAGAACATCCCCAGCACCTCCTTGTCATTGATGTATGCCGTATCACCCAGAACTTCAAACACCACGTCGTCGATGTCGTCGATCAGGTCGCGAAAGGCCATACTCAGAGCTCCAGCAGGATCTGCGCGAGGGGCCGAGTGCACAGGTGCAACGGGTTGGATTGGGCTTCTCCGGCCATGCCCTTGTTGAACGGCAGCGGCTCGATCTTGCTGTAGTACGGAACACCCTCGGTGTTGACCGTCTCCATGTAGTCAGCCGGTGCAAACACCGAGATATATAGGTCAGGTACGCCCTCAGGAATCAGCAGTGCCTTGTCATCATGGATAAAGCTCACGCCCGCGATCTTGCCGCGATAACGCTCCCAGACGATGCCGCCAAACTCGAAGCTCTCACGAGCATCTCCGCGCAATGCCGCCGCCTGCTGACTGTTGAGGAAGGTATCCTTGATCGACTTGTGAACAACCAGCTTGTTCCAGAAATGCTTGCCACAGAGCGCCCGGGAACCGCTGCTGGTAATACTGCCCAGCGCCTCCTCCTGCAGGTCCAATGCGTCACCACATTTGACACGGACCTCGGTGTCGGGGCTGTTCAGCCCCATGGACATTTTCTTGCGGGTCACACCGAAGGTCTTGTAGATGTCCAGCAGGACGGTCGTACCGTCCGCATCAAGGATCTGACCATTCAACGCACCCATGCGCTGAAACTCGTGTGTGGCGTCAAGCTGCCGCCGGCATTTGGCCAAACGCTTGTTGACCACATCCTGAACCGCCTGCAGCTCGGACCGGGTACCAAACGCACGAATACCCTGAATCTCATCGGCCTTGATCGCAAAACGCTGAGGCAGGTGCACGGTATTAAACGGGATCAGGTTGCGCTTGGTGCCCGCCACCACCAAACCGGAGGTACCACGTTCACCTGCAGGGACCAGGGCCAGGGTGTCGCCGTCCTTTTCAATTTGCACGGTCAGGGTGGTAATGCCTTCTTCCTGGAACAGGCCGAGGCTGCTGATGCGACCCGGCAGGTATTCCTGTTCGTTGATGGCGGCGGTCAGCGACGAGACCGAGAACGCATCATCGTTAAAGATTTCAATATCAGCCATGAATCAATCTCCAAAAAGCAAAAACCCGCACTCGGCGGGTTCGATCATCAGGGTGGTCGTCTTAGCGGACGATCAAGAAATGAGTGGCCAGGGCCTTTTCAGCGGCGGGATCGAGACCGGTGAGGTGCGCCTCGCTGACTTCAGCCAAACGCACCACGGCGCGGCCGCGACGCACCACATCCGACTCGCCCAACGGGCCATAGAGAATGGCCAACGCGTTTTCGCTACCGTCTTCAGCGGTCGGGTTGTACGGGGCAAACTCGCTGGTAGCACTGACCAGGCCGAGGATCTGCCCTGGCTCCAGTGCGGGACCGGCAGCGACGTTGATAGCCTCGCGAGAAATGGTGCCGGATGCTTCAGACAGGAGAAACTCGCCTGCATGCATGGGCTCGCGTTGAATGGTCATGTTCTTGCTCCTGTAGCGGATTGGGGTTTGCCGGAATGCGCGGCGTGTCGGGCGGACCAGATGGAAGGCTGATCGATTTGCTTCGCCTGGACCTTCGCCGGTGGGTCGTTGTCCAGTGGCAGGCTGTTGTCGATTTCGAAGCCCTTGCCGCTGCCGACGATCTTGTCGAACAGACGCGCACGGACCGCCGGTGCGTCCAGCCCCGCCGCGACGTACTCGGCGCTGAACTCCGGCAACCGTGCCGCGACACAGAGGTCGTGCACGGCCTTGGCGCGGGTCAACCCGGCCAGGACGATGGACTCGCTTTCAAGCTTGGTCGAACTGAGCAGCGGTTCGACCAGGTTGCTGATGCCACCCTCAGCGCAACGCTGGGTGATCATCAGCGCCAGCGTGGCCGAGTCGACCACGGGCGGCGCCGGTGGCTCGACAGGCTCCAATTCAGGATCGGACTCGGGTGGTTCGTCGAGCTGGGCGAGCAGATCAGCCGGTGCATGCTGGTAGCGCTGCAACACCCCACCCTGGCCCAGGCAGGCCTTGACCTTCACGCCCTCGCCCACCTCATCGGCCAGGCCCAGTGCCACCGCTTCATTGGCGGTGAGCCAGGTTTCAGCATCAACCATCCGTCGTAGCTCGGCTTCGTCGATGTCCGGCGCCTTGGACTTGTAGGCAGCGATAATCGCTTCCATGGTTTGATCCAGCACCTGGGCCACCTTGCGGAAGTCCTCGGCATCGCCCGAGGCGTAGGTCCAGGGGTTGTGAATCATCAGCATGGCGTTGGCCGCGATCACCACCCGGTGCGCACCGCAGACCGCCACGCTGGCCGCACTGGCCGCCAAAGCATCAACACGACCGGTGCAACGCTCACCGAGACGCGACAGCGCGTTGTGAATAGCCAGGCCGTCGAACAAGTCACCGCCGATGCTGTTGAAGGCGACGATGACTGGCGACACACCGTCGTCCATCGCCTGCAGATCCAGCACGAACTGATTGGCCGTGACGCCCCAGTAACCGATCTCGCCATACACAAAGACTTCGATGGTGCGTTGTTTGGCTTCGCCGCTGGCTTGCACGGCGTACCAGCTTTTGTCCTGGACCGGCACGCGCTTGCCGGCCTTGTCGTAGATGCGCGGGATCGCTTTTTTGCTCATGGTTGCTCCTTGTCGTCGAGGGAAACGACGGCGTCGAGAGTGGTGTAATTGAGGCCAAGGCCCGTGGCTCTGGCGAGATCCGCCGCGTTTTCCGCATCGACCGTTTCGGCGTCGTAGCCGGTGCGCAAGACCATTTCGCTGCGCGAGGCGAAGCCCGCTTGCACTTCCATCCGGCGCGCCTGTACGTCCTGCACCGGCTGAATGTACGCCCAGCCTTGCGGCACCCAACGCGTGCGCAGGTATTCGCGGCGACGTTGTGCGTAACCGTCCAGCACCAGGACACCCGACAGCACCGCCATGTCCATCCACGCGGCGCGAACTGGGCGACATAACTGGTGCACGTACACGCTGAATTGCAGCTGCTCCAGCCGGCGCCGAAATTCGTTGAGCACTACCCGCAACGCCCGGTCGTTGACCTCGCGCATGTCGCCGGTAAGGATCTCGTAGGGAGTCCCGGTGCCGGCAGCCGCAGCCATCAACTGTTGCCGCATAAAGTCCGGGTAGTTGTTGCCCGCGTCCGGCGGCTTGGAGAACTCGACCTCTTCGCCGGGACCCAGCTCCTGCATGGTGCCGGGCTCCAACGCGACCATCGGCGTGAAGCCATCGCGGTCGGTGGTCAGCAGTTGACCAGTAACCGGATCTCTGGGCATCTGCTGTGATTCCGGTGCCGGGCGACTGATGAAGCCGGCAAACAAGTTGGCCACCTCTTGGCGAAACAACACCGCGTCGTCGTAGTTGTCGAGGCTGCGCAGCCGTTTCAACACAGGCGACAAACGCGGCACGCCGCGCAACTGGCCGGGTTCAACCGGCTCGAAGATATGCAATACCTGGGCTGCAGGCACCCGCACCAATTGGTTGTAACCGGCGTTCAGCGACGACGCATCTCGCGGGTGCGACAGGTACATCCAGTACGCTACGCGCTTGCCGCCAGGGGTGAACTCGATCCCGGCACGGATGGAGTTGCCGGTTTTGGTGGTCTCGAATTTGTCGTGCGGCACGAACTCTGGTGCCAGCACCTGGAGCTGTAAGGGCACTGCGAGGCCTTCGTCCAGACCGCGTGGCCGCAGCCGGACAAAGCACTCTCCCGAGGTTTCGACTGTGCGAGCTATCAGCGCCTGCTGGCCGTAGAAGTCTGTGCGCTCATCGGCGTCCGACTCGTCGACCCAGTCGTCCCAAAGCTCCTGCAGCAACTTGCGCAGGGCATCGTCATCGGTTGTTGGCCGAGGGTTGATGCCGGTGCCGATCAAATTGCTGACGCGCTTGTCGATGACGTTGAAGGCATAGGGGTCATTACGTACTGCCGCCCGTGAACGGGAGCGCAGATTACGCAATGCCGGGGTGTTGATGCTGTTGATCCCGTTGTCTGGGGCATCCCATCCAGTGGACCGACGACCCTCCCCGGCGCCTTCGTAACTGGCCTTGATGTTCGACGGCAACAAGAATCCGTTACGGGTCAGCGTCGGATAATGTCGAGCCATTAGAGTCCTTTGCCTCCGTGGTAAAGCCGTACTATGCGAGAGCGCGGGCCGGCTGAGTTGACCAGCGAGGTGCGAATCTCATCGCGAGCCTTGAGCAGCTCATCGATGGATCGGTATTCCACAGTGCGGTCGCCATAGCGCACGGTTTTCTCACCGCGAGCGATAGCCCCCTCAACCGCATCGAGGTGCTTCTGGGTAAAGGACATATCAGCGTCTCTTCAGGTAGCCGCTTCTGCTGATGCGACGTGGAGGAACAGCCACTGGCTGTTGTGGCGGGGTACTGCGGGTTGAGACAGAGACTTCCGGCGCAGGTCGAACAGCAACCACTGCCAATAACTCTTCCGGTACCGAGGGTTGTGACTGCTGCTCGACCGGATCGGGCGACACCGATTTGTCTTCAAACAAATGATGCTGCATGAGCGACTGGCGAACCTTGTCCCAATCACTTTCGTGATACCGGCCCAAGCCCAAGTACTCTGCCATTGCTCTGGCGTACACCATCAGATCGAGCGCTTCGTTACGATCGGCTTTGCCCTTGGTCCATTCAACTCGCCAAGTGCCTTGGGTAAAACGAGCTACCTTGCGCTCAGCCACACACTGAGCGAAGAAGTCTTCAGGCAAATCCCTGGCAAAATGCAGAGCACCAGGACCGGACTCGAGCGGATAACGGTTATAGATCCAGTCCTTGGTAGTGTCGGTACCAATCAGCCAGAGTTCGGCACCATTCTTTTCAACGTTACCGCGCCAGTTAACATCCACTCGAGACGGGCGTTGAGCAATAATTGGTTTGTTCGGCCGGCTCTCACCTTTCACCGCGAAGACGTTGCGCCAACGACGAATCCGGCAGAACTGATAGACCTCATGCGTGTGGTTACCGCCCGAGTCAACGGCGGTTGCCAAGATGGCAAGCCCGACTCCACTAGGATGGCGATAGCGGGCCTTGAGCTTGTCGTCCAATGCCTCCCAGGTCCTGTCGTCGGATGGGTCGCCCATGATGACCTGGTGATCAATGACCCAGCGTTCCAGCCCTACCCCCCAACCCATCACCATAAATTCCAGGCGATTACCTTGAACGTCGACCGACGCGGTCAACATCAAGGCCCCCATGGGTACGGTGCCGAGGACATAGGTCTCCATCAACGCACGGGCCTGGAGTTCATCAGCCTTGGTTTGTTCCAAAGCACTGTCCCAGGGTAATCCAAGCCGGGTGTTGTAAAACACCTGCATGAGCGATTGATTGCCCTTTTTCTGCTCGCTCATCGCAGTGTCATAATCACGAGCGAGTAACGCCCAGCTCGTCCAACCAAGCGGTGCATACAAGGCATTGAGCTGAAACCCGATGGTCTCCCCATCACCATGGGAGTGAGCGCGCCACTCGCCTTTTTGAAGCATGGTGGCCTTTTCGTGTTCATCAATCAGTGCCCCACAGTCAGGGCCACTGCACAGATATTGCACTAGGGTATAGGCGTCATCCCACTTTAGGTTGGACCAGTCCAGCACTTGCATGTGCCCGCAATGTGGGCATGGCACGTAGAAGTAACGTTGATCACTGATCCGGAAAAGATCATCGATACGCGACGCGCCTTTTAGGGTTGGCGTGCTCGAGAAATAGAACTTGGCGTTGCGCCCGAACGTCGAAGCGCGAGCCTCTGCCAGCTTGACAGGGTCACCTTCGTTATCCAGATCCATTTCCCAACGATCAATCTCATCGCCGTAGACATACCGCACCGACTTTTCCGCCAGGTTCGACGACGAGCCTGCCGTGGCAATGAACAGGCGCCCGCCCTCAAACTGCTTGATGCCGGAGGTATTTGTGCCTTCCCTGGAACGGGGTTTGACAATACGCTCGCGCAATTCAGGCACCACCTCGGCGGCCTGATCGAACCGCGCCGCAATGTCCTGGGCAAGTCGCTGAGTTGGCTCAAGCAGGAGAATGTTCGCCGGCGCCATGTGAATACAGCCACCGATCCAGTTGAGGGCAATCTGCGTTTTCATCAATTGCGAGGCAACCATCGTCACCACACGCTTGCACGGATGCGCCGGGGACAAGCACTGCATCGGTTCACGAGCATACGGCGTGCGAGCCGTTCGATATGGCCCTGGCTCGGCGCCACCCTGGCTCTGCGGAATACGCATGTAGCGATCAGCCCATTCGTCTACCCAAAGCTCCGGCTCCGGCCGCAATCCGCGAAAGTAGCCGTCACGGTAAACCTCGGTACCGTCGGCATAGTTGATCATTGTTAATTTCCTATGTTTGAGAGAGCACGCTGCAGATCCGCAGAAGACATACGCTCAGCGTCTTCCAACGTCCGGCGAAGTGATGCCAACAAATGTTTTTCTACCGTCCATGGATCCGTCATCGCCGCTAGCTCCGGCGCGATTTGTGTCGGCATGGTCATGAGCAAGTCGCGCAAAAGCCGCCCCGTATCGAAGGCCGCCCTGTCGACCACGGCTGACTCAACGAGAACGCCCTGGTCCTTGTAATAATCAGCCTCAACCGTGAGCGATGCAAAATGCTCTTTGCGTGCGCGAGCTTTGTGAAAGTCTGGTGTCGCGGCTGCTTCTGGAAGACTCATGTGCGGCGCAGGCTGTGAAAGCGATGCTGAACAACTCATGCCAGATTCCTGGAAGCCGTCTTTCGCTTGTCGCTCACGATCATGCCGGGCGACAACTCCCACTTTGCTTGGGTCTGCGGTGTCCCTGATCAAGGACTCAGTCGCGTGGACGTCGACACGTTTCCCATCCGGCGCCAGGACCAAACGGCCGGTGTCTTTCAGCCAGGTGATGGTGCTGGGCGCCTTTCCAATGCGTGCCGCAAAGGCACTTTTCGAGAGGTAGAGAGGCTCAGTCATAGGTCGTCTTTTCAGTTGTTTTTCAACAGATCACAGGATTTCAGTGAATTGAAATTTCAATAACTTTTGCGGGCTCGCAGAAACTCAGTTGCACGGGTTTCATGCCCCGTACCCCACGAATATCCCCAGGGTCCCCGGCGAGTTCATGCCTGTCCGCCACCGGTCGGCGGTGCCTCGCAGATCCCTGCCCGCTTTGCCAACCAACGAGCGTACAGTCCGCTGGCCACATCGGCACCGAGACAAGCCACAACGCTGCCTATTGCAGCGGCAGTCATCAAACTGCATCCCAGCGCCGTGGCGAGCATCACCGTCGCGAGACCAAAAACGGCAGAAGCACCGAAGCGCAACAGCACCCGCTTCACCAAGACCGGCACCGCCATCCCTGCCGCATCAGCACGCCACATCTCCCCGGTTAAACCCGCGAGCGCCACCAGAATCAGTAGCCAGGTTGGAAGATCGGCCAGCGACTGCTGCACCTCCTGTTCAGTCGACATGCGTTGCCTCCTCGGCAAGGGAATGAAAAACCCCGCCGAAGCGGGGTTGGGTGACCGGCGCAGGGAAGGCCGGGTGAAGCTGCACAGCACGTGCGAGGTCAGCGCCAAGGCGCAGATTCCAGATCGTGGGGACTTTTTACCCTCCTCCGGAAAAACCGAAAAGGGGGCATTTTCGGTCATTCGTTTCGACGCGACTTTGACGCAACTTTGACGCAGGCTTGAGGTGAGCAGCCCCGACGAACGGGATGTGCACGGGCGACTCCCATGCGCGCCATCAGGATCACCATCACTTGCTGATGTAGTGCATGCACCCAATTGCGATAGGTGCGGTCAGCGCCTTCCGCCAAGCCAATTTCCTGCATCTGTTGGCGCACCGGAACGCTATGGCCATAACGCAGTCGAGCTAGGCTCGCTAACTTCAGCCCACGTTCGTCGCGGTGCTCAAGCTCCATGATGGCCGCGTCGACCTGGGCGGCGGCATAGTCCATCCCTGAGCCGCCACCGATGAGCGGCCGAGTCCCAGGCGTTCCACGTGGTGCGCTGCCTTTCCAATCCATGATTGTGCCCATTTGGCTGCCCAAGCTGGCCTCATGGCCGTACTGGCCCAACTGCTCGCCCCAATGCCGCATCAAGCTCTCGATATCGTCAATCATCCCTGAATCCCCCCGAGAACCGAACCCAACACAAAAAACACGTGACCCGACACAAACCCTACACAAACAAAACCCTTTAAAATCAATAGCTTCAATCGAATTGTGTCTAGTGTGTTGGGTTTGTTAGGTATTTCAGCCCTCGCATGAAGAAAATAAATAGCCATCGGAAACCGACTGTCTAACGTCACGCATGCGCGCACGCGTAGCGAAACCCAACACACCCGACACAAAGCCGGCAAACCGCCGAAAAATATGGCTCCAATCTGTGTGGGGTATCTGAAATCAACCCAACACACACCCCACACACCCAACACACTTTTAGCTGTAGTCATGCGGCAGCCGCCTTGATGTGATCCCAGCTGTCCACATGCCAACCCGCAAGCTTCGCTTTAGCCCGCCAATTTTCGACCTGCTTGCCCAGCTCGGCCGCCTTCAGTGATGGGGGCGGGGAAGCGTCCTGATCAACGGGAAAGAAGAACGCGCCAAAGCGCCGGTTGTTGCCATCGGTCCAGGGAATGGCACGCGTCTTATCGACCTCAGAGCTGATGAACAGGGAGAACTTCGTCTGACTCATCACATGCTCTTTATTGCGCTGGCACCATTCGAGGAACAGCGAATAGAGGTCTGTTGATAGACACGGCCCCCAAAGTCCGTGGCCCAACTCGGTGTACTTCCACAGATGCAAGAACGTTTGCCACCCGGCCCGACTCAAGGCCACCAAGCGCTCACGGGCATCCGTCGAGGGTGGTCGCGTCCGCTGGTTGAAGTCGCCAAGATCGACTGACAACAACCAGCCGTACAGCGCCGCGACACCGCCCTGCTCTAGCTCCCTCCCGATCGCCTTTTGCCGCTCGATCGGCAAAGTCTCCATAGGCCACATCACCAGCATCCGCCGGTCACTTTCGCTAATTGGCCACGGCAAGATTTCGTTGCTCAGGAACACCGCGTTCATGTGGTTGGCTTCCTCCCAACCGTTGATGAACTTCGATTCCATCCGCACCGTCTTGCCGGTGATCAGGTGCTTGATCTTGCCCACCTGGTTGTAACGCTGATCACGGCTGACAACCTCTTCGAAGACGGACCACAACTTGCGGCTTTGCCAGGCGTTGAAGTTGCTCTCCAACTGCGTCTGGCCAACCGTGGCAGCGTACTGGCCATACAACATGCCCAGCGCATCGGCGAACAGCAGGCTTTTGCCCGAGCCCTCCATGATCGAATGCATCAGCACGGCGGTGTCCATCTTGGCGCCCAGGTGTTGCAGCGGGTACGCCAGCCAGCGGATCAGCCATTGAGCTGCCGCTTCGTCATGGTTGCACAAGAACGAAATCAGCCAACGCAGGTTGGCGCAGGCCTCGTCATCCCGGATCGGTTCGAGCGGCAGACCATCAAAGGTATTGATGTACACGGCAGGGTCTTTGCTCATGGTCGGATCAAACACGATGTGCTCGACATCCACTGTGCGCCGCTCACTACTGTTGAGCCACAGCGGATAGGTGTCGCCGAGCGCCATCTTCACCGCACCTTCGGCAATACGCCGCTTTTTCTCCCGATCCCAAACATCCTTGGTCCCGTCGATGTACACATAACGGTCGGTCGGTGGCATACCCAACGCCCCGCCCTTCTTGCTCGCCATCCGCCGTGCTTGCTCGATATCGCGGACGTGATCATCCGCAATCAACCGTTTGTCCATGTCATCCAGCCACGCTTTGGCCAGAGGCTTGCCCACACGCGCTTCAAATGCGGCCTTCTTCATCACCCGCGACTGGTCGCAATCCCACACTTGCGTGGTGCCCTCGACCAGCGCAAAGCGACGCAGCACCTGGTCAAGCGTCAATGCCTCCCCCGCC
The DNA here is from genome assembly GCF_949767245.1 of Pseudomonas sp. IT-P176. Lineage (NCBI taxonomy): Bacteria > Pseudomonadati > Pseudomonadota > Gammaproteobacteria > Pseudomonadales > Pseudomonadaceae > Pseudomonas > Pseudomonas sp. IT-P176. The sequence continues at coordinate 203,114 of NZ_CATKPN010000101.1, read as the reverse complement.
CCCCCGTCAGTAGCCGGAGCAGCCTCACTGGACGCGCCCTCACTCACTTGTCTCTGCCCGCTCGGCTCAGCAGATGGGGTTGGGGGAAGATCACGCGCGTCGGGAGCCGATGAATGCTGCATACCCAACATACGCGCCGCAGCCTTGACCGCTTGAGACTGATCACCGCCGTGCTCGAGTAAGCAGAACACCTCAAAGGCATCATTCTGATGCCCGTTGGCCAGCGGATCGGCGCCATGGTGCGAATAGACCCTCCCCTCGTCGCTCACCGTGATGCCCGGTAAGCCCGTACTGCTTTGAGGATAGAGCCACTTGCTCCCGCGCTTGATGTAGCCATGGCTGCGCAGCAACTCTTGCACATCATGGCCGCGATTGAACTCATCGATCACGGAGGGCTGCTTGCCCTTCACCTGCGCTGGCCGACTGATTGGCTTGCCCGGCGCGAGAGCCAGTTTCGGCGCCCACGGGCACGCGGCCTCAGCGTCACGCTTGAAGGCGTCCCAGTTGTTCCAGATCGCCAGCAGTTCGGGAGTGAGCTCTGGCAACCCATCAGCGGCACTTGGTGGCGTGCGCCAGGTGTACGGTTTCCCTGTACCTGGGTGAATCGAAGGAGGCAACACGTCCTGCACCAAGCCACCGCGCAGTTCAAACACAGTGATGCGCTGATACTCATCAGCCTCGGCACGCGCCTCGGCTTCGCCGGCAAGATCACCAGCATCCTTGGCGGCTTTAATCTTGACAGTCAGCGCCTTGTGGATCGAACCGTCGGGATCCTTCTCGTTGGGCCACGCCAATGAGTGGCGGGTCAGCTCAACGCCCGCTGGAACTCGAAACATGATGCGGAATCGCGCCGGGTTGCCGACCACAGTCGGGAACACCAGCGCCATAGCATCCAGGTCAATTTCCAGCTGGTCATAAAGAACATGCCGAGTCCACTGCACATCATCGACGTCCAGCGAGCAGATCCGACTAGGGCCAAGCACCACCCCGAGGTTGTGCTCGGGCTTCTTCTGCCAGAGCTCAACTGCCTTCGCTGCGTCCGTGATATATCCGCCGGGCTTGTTCCAACCCCTACCTTTCGGCCCCTTCTCCCCTGGCTCGATTGGAACCAAGGCTAATCCGAAGGTATCAATGTAGCGCCTTGCCCACTCAGCAGTGGGCATTCCATTGCCCGGACCACTCATCTGCGCCGCTCCCGCAACTCCTGGCAGCTGACACAGGTTTCGCAACCTGAAATGGTCTGCTGACGAAGCAACGGGATGGGTTCATCGCAATCATCACAGAACTGCGCACTAACTCGATTCGTCGGCACCTGCCGACTCCGATGGATAGCCATGTCGAGCAGGTATTGCGCTTGGTCGTTTGCGCGGTCGATTTCATCAGCCATGGAGACGGTCCTCCATTGCCAGGCGGGCGCCGGCCATGATGCCCAGAACGGCGCGGATCACGTCTGCACCATGCTTTTCAAGCAACTGGACTTCGGACAGCTCCCAGATGTTGTCGGCTGCACCTTCATGCATGCTGGAAACGAACAGACCGGTTTCGTGCAGCACCTTGCTGACCGCGAGCAATGCATCTTTTGTCGGTGCAGCTGCTACGGGCTTGTACCAGACCATCCCGGCAGGCCGAACAAGCGCGTCCAGCAGCAAAGGGTTTGCGGTCAGGCGGATCAGTTCCTCTAACTCGTCAGGATCCAGCCAGCGTTGTTCAAAGTCGTGTTTGACCTTCTTTTGCAGACCGTCGTAATCCATGACCATGTCGAGCGCCAAGGCAGTCACACCACCTTTGTAGTCATGGGCTGCCCGGTAAATTGCCTTGCGAAGGGAAAGAACCGGCGCAGAGGCCGGTGGTTGATTGATGCGACTCATAACCGTAAATACCCCGTTTACGGTGTAGCCATAGGCCAGGGCAAACCCTATCCTACGACCACGACCGATGTGCATGTGCTGTGTATCGTCGTAGCTGGGCTGGGGGATCTTTGGTGAGAGGCCCCAGCCCGGCACCCTTTTATGCAGCCTTGGGTTTTCGGCGCGATCCAATTGGTCGAATCTCTACCGCCGAACATGTCCCTTTCTCATCAACTCGAACGCGGATATCTCTATCCGAGCTGAGCATCTGAGACACGGCGCTTTGCGATACCCCGATGAGTAAAGCCAGTTCCGGTTGCGTCTTACCCTCGGCAAATTCTTCCAAGGGGATACCAATTTCATTAGCCATCCACGTTTCCTCGAATGGGCGTTGCGGCACAGATATTAGTGTTACTTCTTTTGAACAGCAAGCAAAAAAGACGTATTGCTGTTTTGAAAAAATAAGCTTCCCTTATAAATTGGAAAGCATGACTACTTCAAAACTCTTTCTTTCCGACGACGAGACCCGAAAAGCCGAAGCCATGCGCTTGAAGGCTATTTATCAGGACCGCAAACGGAAAGACCCGACGCTCACCCAAGAAAAAATCGCCGATCTATGCGATTGGTCCGGGCAGAGCGTTGTCAGTCAGTACCTAAATGGCCGCATCCCACTCAACATCGGTGCGCTCATCAAGTTTGCTAACGTGCTGGGCTTCTCGCTCGAAGAGGTCAGCCCACGCCTCGCTGCCTTTGCCGAAATGCCCCGCCTGCGTTCGCCCCAAACAAACCTCGAAAGCCCAAGACGTTCCGATTGGGAACTGCACCAGATTGAGGTGTGGGACGACGAAACCCCTCTCGGCCCCGACGAAGTCGAGCTGCCATTTTTCAAGGAAGTGGAATTGTCAGCAGGGAAAGGATCCGAGGTTATGCTTGAGTCAAATGGCCGAAAACTGCGCTTCGGCAAGCGAACCCTCAAAAGAAAATGCATCGATCCAGCCTCAGCCGGTTGCGTCCTAGTTACGGGCAATAGCATGGAGCCAGTGCTACCCGACGGCAGTACTGTTGGCGTAGATACAGCCAACACGACCATCCAGGATGGCAAAATGTATGCGATTGACCATGACGGGCAGCTCCGCGTGAAGCTTCTCTACCGCCTCCCTGGCTCAGGCCTCCGCCTACGCAGTCACAACACTGACGAACATCCCGACGAGCGCTATGACGGCGACTACGTGCAGGACCACATACGCGTCATTGGCAAAGTATTTTGGTACTCCGTTATGCTCTGATCGATCAGCATCAAAAAGGCCCTCAAGGGCCTTTTTTTTCGCCCACAAATATTGTTTCACTGCTTTTTATAAGTGTTACTGTTGACTTATTAAATCAGTAATACTAATTTTGCACTCGTATCTATCTCTCACCAAAGAGCACGAGCCATGCAAACCACACAGCACAGCAACACCCGCTGCCCGGTGTATTTACACCCGGCAGCCATCACTAGCCCCGCCGCCGTAGAAGCTATTCAAAGACGCACCGGGCTGTTGGTGATCATCAACCTCGGTCGTCCTGCTTCCGCCCTTTCTGCTCGCCCAGTCGCTACCGGCGAATCCAGCCCCTGGGGAGGTGACGCAGCATGAACACCTATCTCATCCCACTCGCAAAACAAGACCTGCTGCATCACATGCTTCAGGTTGGCGGCGCTGCTGTTTGCCCTCTTCAACGGCCAGAGCAAACCATTCATGCAAGCTTTGAAGTGGAGCTCACCGACGACAACGCTGTCATCAGCGTGGACTTCGGCGGCCACACAGGCGAACTGACCCTCAAGCGCTCAGATCGAGCCAATCACCTGCACCTCCGGGATTTCATCCAGGACATTGCGAACGGTCGCATAGAGTCGGCAGAGCCGGCGCCGCCCCCAGAACAGCCCACTCGCACGGCGCAAATTCAGCAAATGCTGGCCGAGTCGGAAGCACTGCTGAAAAACGTTCGAGAACTGCTCGCAGCCTGAGGACAGCGCCATGAACCGCACCCTGGATCAAACGGCCGCCGTGCTCGGCCTCAAGCCCCGCGCCTTCCGCACCAGGTTGCGGGAACTGCGCATCCTGACCAATGACGGGGACCTGGCCAGCCATCACCGCGACCGGGGCTACCTGTTCTCGGATCCGCGCAGCGTCCAGATCGGAAATACCAATCGCTATCGGCATTACGCCGTAGTGATGGTGAAGGAAGAAGGCGTCAAGTGGATCGCAAAAAAACTGAACATCACCGTCACGCACAAGGACGCCGCAGCATGAGCCAGAACGCTATCACCCAAGCCATCGGCGCACTGAAGCTGGTTCCGATGTTTCTCAATCATCCAACCGTCATCAGTCGCGCCACGCTGATTGGCGCATCCGCCGAAGCAGTCCAGTTGCTCGAGGCGTTACCAGCGGTCAGCGCTGAACTGGCCGAGGTGTTCCGCTGCGTCGATGCGGTCATTGGTGAAGGCCACATCGCCTACGTCACCCCCACCAAATCGCCCGAGTACCCCTACGGCGCCGTTGTTGCAGATCAACAGGGCCGCGTCTGCGCAGCCGCCATGGGTAAAAGCAAAGAAGGCCTTGCTGAGCTGATCCGCATGAAGTTGCTGCCCCCATTGGAGGGGCACGGGGAGGAAGTAGCGTGAGTCACACACTCGACCAACTACGGCGCCAGTTCGCAACGCCCTGCCCCACCTTGGCTGCAGTCCGAGAACAGTACTTCACGCATATCCGAACCGACCGCTATCTGCTGAGCGAAATCAAGGCGGGCCGTGTCGGACTAATCGTTAAACGTCTACACGGCTCAGTTCGCGCTTCACACGTGGTGTACCTACACGATCTTGCCGACTTCCTCGACGCCCAAGCGACGAAGGTAGCGGCCTAACCGTTCATAAGCCCACCGCCTGCCTCTCACCAATGATCCGGGCGGTGGCACCCAACGAGAGCACAGCACATGCAAACAGAAACCTACATCATCATCGGCGGCATGCTGGCCGGCTGGACATTGACCGCGTTCTACTTTCTGAAAGCGCTCAAACGAGCTCACATCAACGGGATTTCTGAAGGGCTGGTAGAACGTAACGAGCTGCACACCCAGCGGGTTCAAGTTCTAAACCGTGACCTCAGCCACCTGAGCCGCGTTAGGGAAAGCGAGCTTAAGCAGCATACCGCCACACTGACCAAGACGAAGGCTCAACTAACGAGACTTCGCGAACAAGCCTTGACGATCAAGGCCACCCCCTTCACCGCGTCCGACTACAGAACCCTTACGGAGATCGCCCAGGTACTGCAACTGGCCCACGATACTTGGAAGGCCATCCCCGGTTGCGCCACCACCCAGGCGAAAGCCGCCTCACTAATCAAGCACGCCCAGGACCTAGCCTGCCGGACCTTTAACACCGTCACGGCCGCGACCGCACTGAACAGTGAACCACTTACTCAACTGATCGAGTCGAATCCGGAGCAATGGGCATTGAGCCCAAACGCAGGGAGCAGATCATGACATCGATCTTTACTCCTACTCCGATCGTTACCGCCTGCATCACCCAGTTCGGCTTGGACCTTACCGGCGAGATCCGTGTAGACCTGTTCGCTGGCGGTGGAGGCGCGACCATGGGCCAAGAAATGGCAACAGGTAAGGCGGTCGACATTGCGATCAACCACAACCCTAAAGCCATCAGCATGCACAAGCGCAACCACCCAAGTGCCGAACACTACATAACTGACGTGTACGAGGTTTGCCCACGCAGGGCAACCCGGAACCGTGCGGTCGCGCACCTGCACGCCAGCCCCGAATGTACCCACCACAGCCTTGCAGCCGGAGGCCAGGCACGCAGCAGCACCAGCCGCTCACTGTCATGGGTAATCATCAAGTGGGCGGGCCAGGTCAGGCCACGCATGATCACCATGGAGAACGTCTGGCAGATCCTGCAATGGGGGCCGCTCATTGCCAAGCGCTGCAAAGAGACTGGCCGAGTGGTCCGCCGCGATGGCACCGTCGCAGCTCCAGGCGAACAGGTACCCGTACAAGATCAATACCTGGTGCCCGATCCGAAGCGCAAGGGCCAGACCTGGCGTCGTTTCCTGCAGACCCTCAAGGGAATGGGCTACGACCTGTTGCATGGGAAACTCAAGGCCTGCGACTTCGGCGCCGCTACCACCCGCGAGCGGCTGTACATGGTCGCTCGATGCGACGGCAAGCCACTCCGCTGGCCGGACCCGACCCACTTCAAAAACCCCGCAAAAGGCCAGAAGGGCTGGCGGACCGCAGCCAGCTGCATCGACTGGTCGCTACCCTGCCCGAGCATCTTCCTCAACAAGGAAGAAGGTCGCGCTGCAGGCGTACGCCGTCCACTGGTAAATAAGACCATGGAGCGCGTTCGCAAAGGTGCGCGCCGCTACGTCGTTGAGCATGCAGACCCGTTCCTCGTCAGCGTCAACCACTCAGGCAATGACCTGGCTCGCTGCCAATCGGTACAGGATCCAACAAAGACCATCACCGCCGCGCACGGCTTCGCCTTGGTAACGCCGCAACTGGCCCCATTCCTCACAGAACACGCCAATTCGACCTCCCAGCGAAACATGTCTGCTGACGCCCCGCTGGGCACCATCTGCGCCCAGGTCAAGGGAGGACACTTCGCTCTGGCCGTTGCCTACATTGCACAACACAATGGCGGCTTCAACGAAACGCTGGGGCGCCATCCAGAACAACCGCTGACTGCCATCACAACGACAGGCAGCCAGCAGCAGCTGGTGACTGCGCACATGCTCACCCTGCGAAAAAACTGCGTGGGCAGTGCAATGGGCGATCCGATCTCAACTGTCTGTGCCGGCGCCGAGCACCATGCACTGATCGAGTATGCACTCGCACCAGAAGCCGAAGAAGGCGCATTGCGCGTAGCAGCGTTCCTAATGGGTTACTACGGCAGCGACAACATCTACGACCCTCGCGAGCCGGCAGCCACGATCACAACACGGGATAGGCTCGCTCTGGTCACCGTGCTAATCAAGGGCACACCACATGTAATCGTGGACATTGGCATGCGCATGCTGACGCCTCGCGAGCTGTACCGCGCCCAAGGCTTCCCCGATAACTACGTCATCGATCACGGACACGATGGCGTCAACTTCAGCAAGAAGGACCAGGTGCTGATGGTTGGCAACTCAGTATCGCCATGGCCGATGATGGCCTTGATCAGCGCTAACGAAGATCGAGACGAAGACGAACTGCTGGAGGTAGCGGCATGAATACCGCCTTCATCCTGATGGCGCAATACAGCGGCAGGGCCATCATCCCACTCGAACAGGTGTGCAGGGACTACTTCACTCACCTAACGCCAGAGATGTTCCAGAGAAAGGTGATGAGCGGTCAGATCAAGATCCCGATCACCCGGCTAGAGCCGAGCCAGAAATCAGCTAAAGGCATTCACATCACCGACTTGGCGACCTACCTCGACCAACAGCGCGCCGCCGCCGTTAAAGAGTGCAATCAACTCAATGGCCTTCGCCGAGTCAAATAATTCACTTGAGATACCAGGCGCCCACTTTTGAGCGCCTGGTCAGCGCTTTAATCTGCGGCCGCAGTCATCAACATCCGCACCAGCGTATTCACCTCAGCTATTCCACTTCATCAGACGCTCAATAATTGCTGTCATTTCGACCGCTAATTCAGGTCTAAATGATAGATTTTCTTTGGTAAATGCTTCAGTAAATTTTACTGCTTTATGATGTTTATCCGTGAACGCAGAAGCCTTTGAGAGGTTATTCCCCCTCAAGTAATCCTGCACATATTCATACTCCCCGATTTGTGGCAACCCAGAAGCACCATATTCCAATTCAAAACTTTCTTTCGGGATGTAGTTTTCGATTTCGCGACATCTAGTTACCCAGATATAGCCGCGCTCGCTTGCAACGTCCACAAGGAGCTCCGTGACTCTATTTTTTAGTTTCCCATTCTTGCTTTTCCTATCACTATCACAAGCAAAAATAAAATTCCTATTAATCCTTATCGCACTGACCGCTTCTTGTATATCCGCCTCGGGAGTACGAGCATCTATATTTGCAAGAACACTACCACCGTAGTAAATATACTGATAGTGATGTCCTTCCTTGTAGGCACCCTCACCCCACAATTCGATAAATTTATTTAAATAGACTCTATCGGACGGACCTTCAACCCAGATAATACCATTAGCCTGAAGAATATCACTTGCCTTGGCACCCAAGTCATCCAGCACCGAATAACCGCGATTTAAATCATCTAAAACAACACCAAGCACCTCTCCATCTTGTTTTTTAACATGGAGGATCTGAGCGTCAGCCTCGCCGTGAAAAAGATCAATAGCGACCTGTGAATGCGTAGTTAAAAATATATGGCAGCCTGTTGATTGTGCATACGCAAGCAAAAAAGAAAACAAATTCCTTTGTAGTGTAGGGTGTAAATTATTTTCCAACTCCTCAAATGAAAAAACATATTTTTCAATTTTATTTGCTTCAAAATCTGGTCGCAGAAGAAGATTGAGCAACGTTAAAATAACCGTCTTCAACCCACTCCCAGAGGCCGACAACGGAACAAGCCCTTTATCCTCCTCCCCGAGATAAATCTCCCAATGAGTATTATCCGAATGAAACTGCACAACAATTTCGGAAAAAACTATATCCGGAGTAAATATATCATTGAGCGCAGTCAGCAATCTTACCTGAACTAAATCCCTATCAAGGACTGAACTGTTAATATAGTTCTGAATGACATTAGTTGCACCAACACCATTACTCTGGAGAGTCAGCGCATTAGAGTAACTTTCCTTTACTAGATCTCTATCCGCATCAAGCCTGACATGACGAAATGCTCTCGGCTTGAGCGCTCCAATCAAGTTACCAAGACGAGTTTTCTCTGTGTCCAGGAGCGGATAGTCATGCCCTAGAACTCTCAGAACCTCAACCTTATTTTGAAACTCCTTCCAAACTACAAGCTTATCTATAAAACGCCGACCATGTTCTCTCCAATGATTCCCAGGTAAATCACCACCCCCAATACTCTCGTTAAAAATAGACCTCAACTCACTCTCTGATAGTACATCACAGAGCTCTACACTACCGGCAATCTCATACTGCGTCGCATTCCCCCGAAACACATGTTCTACGGCAGCTACCAGACTAGATTTCCCTATATTATTTTTTCCAACAATTACATTCACTGGCTTAACCACCTCAAAACCAGCGCCTGCCTCTTTAAAACCTCTGAAATCTCTAACCCAAAAACCAATATTAATACCCATATGACACCCGATCAGTCCTTGAAACAATCATGACAACCTAGACATAACCACCGACTCAATTATCCTTTCTAGCCATTGCCATTCACAATAAATATCCCCTCGCCCGTTTAAGTGCGTATAGCGTCTCATGGAGTTCCAGTCACGGTGACCAGAAACACTGGCCACCCTAGGAATATCCCAGTCCATCTCGAACAACCGGCTCACTCCATCGTGTCGTAAATCATGGAAATGTAGATCGCCGATCTCAAGGAATTTGCAAGCCTTAGCCCAAGATGTTGAAATGGATGCCGAGTTATAAGGGAATACCTCAGCGCATGTCTTGGGCATACTGTTCAGAATGCGCAATGCCTCATCCGGAAGGTGGCACCAGACGTCGTTGCCGATTTTCTGCCCCGGGTTCTTCATGTCACGTACCAACACCCTTTTTCCATCTTCATCGACATCCGCCCAGAGAATGCGACAAATCTCATCTTGTCGTCGCGTCGAGAACAACGCGAATCCAGTTACCTTGAGCATGTTGATTGAACCGGGGCGTCGCTGGAGTATGCCGCTGAAGTGTTTTAGAAGCCTATCGAGCTCATCCTTTGAGGGGCGCCGAACCCTTTCACGGCTTTTCATGTTGTAGCCCAACTTCCTCAGGACCTTTCGGGCATCCGCCATTGCATGGATATCGACCTCATAGCCCCAAGCTGGGCGAGCTATTGATAGAACTGCCCCAAGATGCGCCAAGTCATTGCCAGCAGTCTGAGGCTGTACGCAGCCGCCTTCCTTGCTCATACGCCAAAGAGCGTAATCAACCAATCGCTGACTATTGATATCCGAGTCAGCCGTCTGACCGAACTCGGTTTCGGCAATGGCGTTGAGAGTCGCTCGCTTAGTCTTACCCAGCGGTCTAGCCCTCTCCATTTCCATTAGGTACTGAGCGATGATTTCCTTGACTGTGACACCCTTGCGATTGGCTCGCTCGATTGCGCCAGGCTGGTCCAACTCTGCCTCACGTCGCCGCACCCAGGCTTGAGCTGCCTGTTTCCGGGCGAAGGTCTGGCTCTCTTGGTAGACTTGCACTCCGTCGCGCTTGATACGGATTTGAGCCGTGTAGCTCACAGTCCCATCCGCCAGTTTTCTTGCCCTGATTGTCGCCATATTGAAAGTGGTACGCGTCAGTTTTGAAGTGGTACATCGTACCACCCGCATTCAAAAAACGCCCGAAAACGCCCCAAAACACGCTGAAAAGACGTTGAGTAAAATGGTACAAAACACCAGTTACAGCCCAGTAGCATCGCGGCCAACACTCTCCCGCCGGTTCTCCGTTGCGCCGATGATGGATTGGACCGACCGCCACTGCCGCTTCTTCCTGCGCCTGCTCTCCAAACACGCCTTGCTCTACACCGAAATGGTCACCACCGGTGCGCTGCTCAACGGTGATCACGAGCGCTTTCTGCGGCACAACGAGGCTGAGCATCCGCTGGCGTTGCAGTTGGGCGGCAGTGTTGCGCTGGACCTGGCGGCCTGTGCGCGGATGGCGCAGGAGCATGGGTATGACGAGGTGAACCTCAATGTCGGCTGCCCGAGTGATCGGGTGCAGAACAATATGATTGGTGCGTGCCTGATGGGGCATCCGCAGTTGGTGGCTGATTGCGTGAAGGCGATGCGCGATGCGGTGTCGATTCCGGTTACGGTCAAGCATCGGATCGGGATCAATGGACGCGACAGTTACGCGCAGCTGTGTGATTTCGTCGGTACGGTGCGCGATGCCGGCTGCACCAGCTTTACCGTGCATGCGCGCATTGCGATTCTTGAAGGTTTGTCGCCCAAGGAGAACCGCGATATTCCGCCACTGCGTTATGACGTGGCGGCGCAGCTGAAGGCGGACTTCCCGGAGCTGGAGATCATTCTCAACGGCGGGATCAAGACGCTGGAGGCCTGCCATGAGCATTTGGCGACCTTTGACGGGGTAATGTTGGGCCGTGAGGCGTATCACAATCCTTATGTACTGGCAGAGGTGGATCAGCAGTTGTTTGGCAGCACCGCGCCGGTGGTCAGCCGGGCCGAGGCGCTGGCGCAGTTGCGTCCGTACATTGCCGCCCACCTTGAGGCTGGCGGCGCGATGCACCACATCACCCGGCATGTCCTGGGGCTCGGCACAGGCTTTCCTGGGGCGCGCAAGTTTCGTCAGTTGCTGTCGGTGGACATTCATAAGGCCAAGGACCCACTGGCCCTACTCGATCAGGCGGCTGCGTTACTGGAAGGCCGCTAGCCGTCGCCGCGATTGAACCTGTGGGCGGTTTTGCCATCGTAGTTAGCGGATAGCGCCGGGCCTTTCAAACATCTGTTTTGCAGATGTTGCCGCCCAGGCCGTTGTTACGCATTTGTGCCCTTGAGTGGCTGCCAGCGCTCGGGTAATGTCAACAGACCCACAGGATAGAGCACACCCATGACTTCCAAGCTGGAACAACTTAAACGATTCACCACTGTCGTGGCCGATACTGGCGATTTCGAAGCAATCGCTCGCGTCAAACCAGTGGACGCTACCACCAACCCTTCCCTGCTGCTCAAGGCTGCGGCCATTCCTGCCTATGCTGAACTGCTCAACGCCAGCGTTACCGACTGCAAGGGCGACGTGGGCCTGGCCAGTGACCGTTTTGGGGTCGCAGTGGGCCAGGAGATCCTGAAAGTGATTCCGGGACGCATTTCCACTGAAGTGGATGCGCGCCTGTCGTTCGATACCGATGCCATGCTCAAGCGTGCGCACCGCCTGATCGAACTCTACGACAAGGCCGGCATTGGCCGTGACCGTGTGCTGATCAAGATCGCCTCCACCTGGGAAGGTATCCGCGCCGCCGAACAGCTGGAGCGCGAAGGCATCCAGACCAACCTGACCCTGCTGTTCTCCTTCGCCCAGGCAGTGGCCTGCGCCGAAGCCGGGGTGTTCCTGATTTCGCCGTTCGTAGGGCGCATCTACGACTGGTACAAGAAGGCCAACGGTACCGACTACAGCGGCGCCGATGATCCCGGCGTGCAGTCAGTGACGCGCATCTACAACTACTACAAGGCCAATGACTACAAGACCGTGGTCATGGGTGCGAGCTTCCGCAACCTCAATCAGATCGAGCAACTGGCGGGCTGCGATCGCCTGACCATCAGCCCCGACCTGATCGAGAAGCTGGCGGCCGACACCGGCAAGCTGGAGCGCCAGCTGGCGCCAGGGCATGCCGGTGAGGCACGCCAGAGCCTGAACGAAGCACAGTTCCGCTGGGCATCCAACGAGGATGCGATGGCCACCGAGAAGCTGGCCGAAGGCATTCGGCAGTTTGCCCGCGACCAGGAGAAGCTGGAGGCGTTGCTGCAGGCCAAGCTGTAAGGTTACAGCGCAATGCAAAAAGGGCGAACCCTGCTGGGTTCGCCCTTTTTTGTGTGCCTGGTTTGACGCAGTGTTTTGCCTTCGCCAGCGCCTACCAGGGATTGCAGGAGCTATCAGTGCCGCTCGAGGGCGTTTACCAGGTCATGGAACGCTTCGCGGTTGGAATCGTTGAGCCCCATGAGGATCTTGTGCGCTTCCAGCACCTTGATCCGCACCACCTCTTCGGACTGGTCCTGGTCAGGCAGGTCGGTCAGGCACTCCGGGCACGGCACCGGGCGGTCAACGATGTTGAACACCTGCTCGAAACCCATGGACTCCAACAGTCGGGTGATGTCTTCGTGGGTGGTGACGACGGTCGGCAGCAGGCCGACCTTTTGCCGCGACATGATCGACAGCTTGGCCAACAGGCCCAGGGTGGTGCTGTCGATGCTGCGGGCTTCGGTCAGGTCGATCACGATTGCGTTGAAATTCAACGCGGTGAAGATCCGCTCGATAGTCGCATCCAACGCCGAACACAGGGTCAGGCGAACCTCACCGACGAACTTCAGGACAAAGGTGCCATCCTGCTCGGCGAACTGGATTCTACCGGTACTCATTGAAGATTCCTGCTCAACACTAACAGGGCGATATCATCCGGCATCTCCCCTAGCGTGGCCAATCCAAAAACCTGCCGCAGACCATCCAGGCTGCCGCCCGCCGATCTTACCCGTTGCGGTAAGGCGGCCTCTTTTTCTTTGAGTGTCGGTTCTGGCAAAAGGTCCAGAATGCCATCGGACATCAGCGTCAGGCTGAACACCGGCGGCAGTTCGATGACGTGGTCTTCGTAGGTGGCTTCATTGAACAAGCCCACCGGCAGACCGCGGCCTTCGAGGTATCCCACACTGTCTGGCGTGTACAACACTGGCAACGGCAGGTGTCCGCCGATGCTATAGGTCAACAAACCGGTCTCCTCGTCGATGACTCCACCGACCATCGTGACATGTTTGCCCAGCTTACAGCTGATCAGGCCCCGGTTGATATGGCCGAGCACCTCTGAAGGGGTGAATTCCGGCAAGGTGCCGTTGCGCTTGGATTCGAACAGCAGGCGCGTGGTCATGAACTTCAGCAGCACGGTGACGAAGGCCGAAGACGCGCCATGCCCGGAAACATCCGCCAGGTAGAACGCGACTCGGCGTTCGTCGACCCGAAAATAGTCGACAAAATCACCCGACAGGTACAACGACGGGATGATCTGGTGGGCGAACTTGAACTCGTCGATGGCCCAGGGGCTCACTGGCAACATGTTCATCTGCACCTGGCGACCGGCGTTCTGGTCTTCCTGCAGCAGGTTCAGGCTGGCTTCGAGCTCACGGTTGGCGGTTTCAAGCTTGGTCCGGTAACGCTGGTTCTCCAGGAGCAGGCGCGCGCGATCCAGGGCCCGGCGCACGGAGTGCTCGAGCACGGCCAGGTCTTCCAGCGGCTTGATCAGGTAGTCGGCCGCGCCCAGGCGCAAGGCTTCGACCGCGTCGTTCATCACGCCGGCACCGGACACCACGATCACCGGCGTTTGCGGCGACAGGTCAGTCACCTGGCGAATGAGTTCGAGCCCGCCCATCTGCGGCATGCGCAGATCGCAGATCACGAGATCGGGGTGGCTTTGCTCGAATACCGCTAGCCCTTGCAGTCCATTGCTGGCCTGCAGGACGCTGAACCCACTGTCTTCCAAATAGGCCGCGAGACTCGCGCGCACTACTTCGTCGTCATCGATTATCAGCAGCGTGGCACTGGTTTTTTGCATGTGGGCAAACGGCGCCAGAATTAGGTTGGCGTAGCTGGCGGGGTGATTGGCCCGGCACACACTACTGGATTCGCTTTCTAGCCTCTCTGCTGCACTGCTTTCGAGCATTTGCCCGACACACATGTTCATCAGAGGTGCCCTTCTAAGGCGCAGACGGTACTCCCATCCGCGAGGCGTTTCAAGCTCACGCCGATGGTCATCAGGCGTCTTTACCCTGCAAATCACCGGGAGTTATAAGAACCGCAAAATTTGCAACAAAATGCAAGGTTGGAACGCCAGCTATAAAACGAAGAAGGCGGCCCGTGGGCCGCCTTCCTGTTATTGAAGCGCCGACTCAGAAGTCGTCTTCAACCTGGCCATCCTTGACCTTGAATTCGCGGTTCTGCAAGTAGGCGTTGCGGATGAAGACGTACTTGTCGCCATTGATCAGCTTCTCGGCCGACAACAGGCTGGCACGGGTATCGATCACATCCATGCCGAGCGCCATGTTGCGCGCTGGAATGTCGTGCATGTAGCGGTAGGGTTCGGCATAGCTGTCGACGTACTTGGACGGCGCGTCACGCAGGGTGCTCGGGCCGAGGAACGGCAGCATCACGTAAGGGCCGCTGGGCATACCCCAGTAGCCAAGTGTCTGGCCGAAGTCTTCGTCGTTGCGGTGCAGGCCCATCTTGGTGCCCACATCGAAGAACCCGGCCAGGCCCAGGGTGGTGTTCATCAACAAGCGTGCAGTGTCGATGCCCGCCGCATGGGGCTTGACCTGCAGGATGTCGTTGGCCAGGTTGCCGACGTCACCGATGTTGCGAAACATGTTGTGAATGCCATCTTCGAGGAACTGCGGCGTGACGAACTGATAGCCCTGGGCCAGAGGCTTGAGGGCGTAGGTGTCCAGCACGTCGTTGAAGGTGTAGATCGGGCGGTTGATGCTTTCCCAGGGATCTTCTTCGGTGGCCGCCTGGGCAGCGAACGGAACCAACAGGACGCCGGCAAATAGACTTAGTCGAGCCAGGCAATTGCTCCAGCGCATAGCAGAAACTCCTTGGATTGTACTGGCGCGGATCGCGAAACCCGCGCGGTAAGCTGGCTAGTATAAGACGGATGCCGGCTTTCAGGGAAACGCCCTACGACACCTTGCATGTTTCCCCGGCCGGTCAAGAGAATGTCACTTAACTGTCACGAGGCAGGCCTACCCTCTCTGATTATTTCAGGGATGTTGAAATGCCCCAACCTCAGGTACACCCCCAAGCCCTCCCCCAACCCACCGCCGTGCTTTTTGGCCTGAGTGGCTGCCTGGTGGATTTCGGCGCGCAAACCCGACTCTACGGCAGCGGCTGTGCCCCGCATGGCCAACTCACCCCTGGCGCCGAGCAAGCCTTGCTGTCGTTGCGGCTGCAAGGCATTCCCTGCGCCTGGCTGGATGAGTTACCTGCCAGCCAGAGCCAGTCGCTGGCGACCGAGCTACCCGACTGGATCAGCGCCGGCCCGCGGCCCCTGAGCGTCCGCCCATGGCCCGCTCCCGATGCCTGCTGGTCATCGTTGATGGCGCTGAACATCCATCGCCTGGACGGTTGCGTGCTGGTCAGCGGAGAGCCGCGCTTGCTGCAATCGGGCCTCAATGCCGGGCTGTGGACCATTGGCCTGGCGTCCTGTGGCTCGCTCTGTGGCCTGGCACCCAAGGAATGGCAAGCCCTGAGCCGACAGGAGCGCGAACTCATGCGCGGTAAAGCGACCTTGCAATTGTTTGGCCTGGGGGTGCATTCGGTGATCGATCACCTCGGCGATCTCGACACCTGCCTGTCGGATATCGGCCTGCGCCGGCGCAAGGGCGAGAAACCCTGATCGATCATTCTTGATCAAGATCATGCACTTCGCTCGCCAGTGGATTAATCTACAGGTCAGACGTAGACCTTTGGATCACTGCTGCGGTCTATGCCAGTGCCTATCGATAAAAGGAAAGTAGCCATGCCTGCCCGCGAACTGCAAGAACAGCTCAATACCCTGCGCGAGCAACTGGAGCAGAACCCGCCGCTCTCGCAGGAAGAACGTGACCACCTGCTGGACCTGATGACGCAGATCGAAGCACAGCTGCAACTGGAAACCGCCACTAACGACAGCAGCCTGGCCGATGGCGTCAACCTGGCCGTAGAACGCTTCGAACTCGACCACCCGGCGCTGGCCGCCACCTTGCGCAACATTGTGCAGACCCTGGGCAACATCGGGATCTGATCCACACGAATACCAAAAAGCCCCGCTGGCGACAGCGGGGCTTTTTCGTTTCCTGATCGGCAAAAAATCCCGGGATTTCGCGCTGCCCGCGCTTACTGGCGAACCAGGCGATGGTTGGGCAACTGCACTTCTTCGGTGCTGCGGTACGGGTTGATGTCCAGCCCGCCACGGCGCACATAACGGGCGTAGACGGTGAGTTTTTCCGGCTTCAGCAAGCGCTGCAGGTCGAGGAAGATCCGCTCCACGCACTGTTCGTGGAAGTCCGAGTGCTGGCGGAAGCTGACCAGATACGCCAACAGGCTGGCGTGATCCAGCGCCGCGCCACGGTACTCCACCGCCACGCTGCCCCAGTCCGGCTGGCTGGTGACCGGGCAGTTGGATTTGAGCAGATGGCTGTGCACGCTCTCCTCGACGACGCGCGACTCATCACAACGCAGCAGTTCCGGACGCGGGTGCTCGTAGTTGCTTACGCTGATGTCTAGGTCGTCGATGCACACACCCGGCAGGGCCACCACACCCTCAGCCTGCACTTCGTTCAAGCTACGAATGCGCACGCCCACCGGCTTGCCCGCTGCTGCCGAGAGATCCTTGGCCAGGGTAGCTTGCAGGGTCTGGGTGTCGGCGAATGGTGTCTGGTTCAGTGAGTTCAGGTACAGCTTGAACGACTTCGATTCAATGATGTTCGGCGAGTCCGCCGGAATGCTGAACTCACCGATTGCCACCACCGGCTTGCCGGACGGCAGCAGCCAGGACAGTTCGAAGCAGTTCCAGAAGTCCACGCCCTTGTACGGCAGGGTATCGGCCGTCAGCCCCAACTCGGCCCATTTGGCTGTGCGCGGGATCGGGAACAACAAAGATGGCGTGTACGTGGCGATGTATTCGCTGGATTTGCCCAGCGGCGAGTGTTCGGCTGCGGGATGCATGGCGGAAACCTGACTGAAGAATCAGCCGATTCTACCAGCCTTTGCTCCCGCCTTTGAGTGCTTACTGACTGACCGTCAGTTTGCCGACCATGCCCGCCTGATAGTGACCCGGGATGTTGCAGGCGAATTCCAGGTTGCTGGCCTGCTTGAAGGTCCAGGTCAATTCGGCGGTTTTGCCCGGCTCCACCAGCACGCTGTTGGGGTCATCGTGCTGCATCGCCCCATGGTCCATGCCCGCCATCGAGCCGTGGCCCATGGCCGCGTGATCCATCGCCGGCGCTTTCATTGCGGTCGGGGTGAGCTGGCCGCTTTGCTGCATCTTGAGCATTTCGGCCTGGTGCTGGCTGTGCATCGCCACGTCGCCCAGGTTGAATTCGTGGAGCAATTGGCCTTTATTGATCAACACAAAACGCACGGTCTCACCGGCCTTGATCTGCAGGGCCTTGGGATTGAACGTCATATCGCCCATGAC
Source organism: Pseudomonas sp. IT-P176 (assembly GCF_949767245.1). NCBI lineage: Bacteria > Pseudomonadati > Pseudomonadota > Gammaproteobacteria > Pseudomonadales > Pseudomonadaceae > Pseudomonas > Pseudomonas sp. IT-P176. The sequence continues at coordinate 185,217 of NZ_CATKPN010000101.1, read as the reverse complement.
AATTTCCACCGTGCGCGTCGCCTTGGCCGCCGGGGCAGGCGCACCAAAGGCGTAGGACTGCGCCGGTGCGGCCAGTAGCGGAGAACTCAATGCCAACAAGCAGCCGGCCAGCACCCAGGATTTAGCGAAATACATGATCACACTCCAACAAGATAAGGTTCAGCTTGTGGGAAACTCTAAGGGTGTGCCGCTGCCAGGTAGCTGACGAGTAGATTACAACTTTGTCAGGTTGAGCTGGCTGCGCGCCCGCCACGGTATAACGCTTGTGTCCCATCCACCCTGAGTCGCCCATGAAACTGCTGATCGTCGAAGACCAACCGAAAACCGGCCACTACCTGCGCCAAGGCCTGACCGAGGCCGGGTTCAACGCTGAACTGGTGGCCGACGGCATCACGGGCCAGCAACTGGCGTTGAGCGGGGATTATGGGCTGCTGATTCTCGATGTGATGCTCCCTGGCCGCGACGGCTGGCAGATCCTGCAAGCGGTGCGCGGCGCCGGCCTGGACGTGCCGGTGCTGTTCCTGACAGCCCGGGATGCGGTACAGGACCGGGTGCATGGCCTGGAACTGGGGGCCGATGATTACCTGGTCAAGCCCTTCGCCTTTTCCGAACTGCTGGCCCGGGTGCGCAGCCTGTTGCGCCGTGGCAGTGCGGCCCCGCAGGAAACCAGCCTGCAACTGGCGGATCTGCGCCTGGACCTGATCCGCCGCCGGGTCGAGCGCAATGGGCAGCGGCTGGACCTGACCGCCAAGGAGTTTGCCCTGCTGGAAATGCTCCTGCGCCGCCAGGGCGAAGTGCTGCCCAAATCGTTGATCGCCTCCCAGGTCTGGGACATGAATTTTGACAGCGACACCAACGTCATCGAAGTGGCGATCCGCCGTTTGCGCCTGAAAATCGACGATGACTTCCCCAACAAACTGATTCATACCGTACGCGGCATGGGGTATGTGCTTGAAGAGCGTCCAAGCTGATGCCCCGCTTGTCTTTGAGCAGTCGCCTGGCGTTGCTGTTTGCGGCGTGCACCGCAGTGGTCTCGCTGATTGCCGGCGTGCTGTTCAGTCGCGCCAGCGAGACCCACTTCATTGAGCTGGACCAACAACTGCTGGACGGCAAGCTGGTGGCCCTGCGCAGCGCCCTGCAAGGCGCCGACGACCCAGCGCTGTTCGCCCAGCGCAAAGCCCGCCTGCAGGAAGAAATGAGCCATCAGACTGACCTCGCACTGCGCGTACGCGGTGCCGATGGCCACGTGTGGTTCGACAGCGCGCCCAGTTTGCCTGGCGACCTGCCCACCCTGCCCGGCCTGTCTAGCCTGCACAGCGCCGGCACCGCCTATCGGGTCTACAGCGCGCCACTGCAGCCAGGCAGAACCGATGGGGCGCAACTGACCCTGGTGCTCGACATCACCCACCATCAGCACTTTTTACAGCGCATGCAGCATTTGATCTGGCTGACGGTCGGGCTCTCGGCGCTGGCCACGGCCTTGCTCGGGGCCTGGGCGGCGCGCAGTGGCTTGCGTCCGTTACGGCGCATGAGCGAAGTGGCTGCCGGGGTGTCCGCCAGCTCCCTGACCCAACGCCTGTCACACGCGCAGATGCCGGCCGAGTTGGCCGAACTGGCCCACGCATTCAACGCCATGCTCGGACGCCTCGACGATTCATTCCAGCGGCTGTCGGCGTTTTCCGCCGACATCGCCCACGAACTGCGCACGCCGCTGTCGAACCTGCTGACCCACACCCAGGTTACCTTGACCCGTCCACGGGACCTTGAGGACTACCGCGAAGCCTTGCACAGCAACCTCGAGGAACTGCAATGGATGGCGCAACTGGTCAACGACATGCTCTACCTGGCCAAGGCTGACCACGGTTTATTGATGCCTCGGCGTGAGCCGCTGCAACTGGCGCAAGAGGCGGATGCGCTGCTGGAGTTTTATGCGCCCCTGGCCGAAGACGCGCAGATCCGCCTGACCCGCCAGGGCGAAGCCACCATCAGCGGCGACCGCAGCATGCTGCGCCGGGCCCTGTCCAACCTGCTGGACAACGCCCTGCGTTTTACTCCAGCGCAGGGTGAGGTTCAGGTGCAGATAGTGGACTCGGCGCAGGGTTTGCACCTGAGTATCGCCAACACCGGCGAAGGCATTCCCCCCGCCTTGTTACCGCGCCTGTTCGACCGTTTTTATCGGGCCGATCCGGCGCGTCGTGAAGGCAGCAGTGAACATGCGGGATTGGGCCTGGCGATTACCCAGTCAATCATCCGCGCCCATGGCGGGACCATTCGTTGCGAATCGGCCCAGGGCTGGACGCGCTTTGTGATCGAACTGCCCAAAGGCAATTGAGCCAGCGCAGGCAACCTGTGGGAGAGAGGCCACCGCGCTCATCCTGAGGCTGAGCGTTATCGTTGACGTCCATCGCGAGCAAGCCGCAAGCGGGCGCTCGCCCCCACAATGTCTTCGGTAAACCCAGGGGCTGTGGCACCCCACGGATCGTAGTCAGGAATAACGCAAGGCGTGCGCTGGTTCGATCTTCGCGGCGCGCCAGGCCGGGTAGACGGTGGCCAGGAAACTCAGGATAAACCCGGCCGAGCAGATCAACAGCACATCGCCGCCCTGCAACTCCGACGGCAGGTTGCTGACGAAGTACACGTCGGAACTGAAGATGTGCTGGCCGCTGACGCGCTCCACCCAGCCCACCAGCGCACTGACATTCAGCGCCGCGATCACGCCAAGGACGCCACCAATCAGGGTACCGACAATACCGATCACCGTACCCTGGACCATGAAGATCGCCATGATCTGCCGTGGCGTAGCGCCAATGGTACGCAGGATCGCGATGTCGGCACCCTTGTCGTTCACCACCATGATCAGGGTCGCGATGATGTTGAACGCCGCCACCGCGACGATCATCAGCAGCAACAGGCCGATCATGGTTTTTTCCATTTTCATGGCACTGAACAGGCTGCCCTGGGTGTGGGTCCAGTCATCAGCCTTGTACCCAGCCCCCAGGCTGCCAGCAATCGCCGCCGACACCTGGGGTGCGGCGTACAGGTCCTTCACCGCCAGGCGCACGCTTTGCACCTGGTTGGGCGCCCAACGCTGCATTTGCGCAGCGTCGGCGACATGGATCAGGGCCATCGAACCATCGAGCTCAGCACCGACCTTGAACACCCCCACCACATTCAGGCGCTGCATACGCGGGGTGATGCCCCCCGGCGCACTGCTGATTTCCGGCACGATCAGGGTGAGCTTGTCGCCGACATTCAAGCGAAAACGCCGCGCGGTGATTTCGCCGACCACCACCCCGAACTCACCTGGCTTCAAGTCATCAAGGCGCCCTTGCACGATGTGCTGGGTGACAATCGACACCTTGCCTTCCTGGGCCGGGTCGATGCCGCTGATCTGGATCGGCTGCATCGAACCCTTGTAGGAGAGCATGCCTTCCATCTCGGTGAAGGGCACTGCGGCGGTCACTGCCGGATTTTTCAGCGCGGCGGCAGCCACCGGCGCCCAATCGTCGATCGGCTTGACGCCGACGATGGTCGCGTGAGGCACCATGCCGAGAATGCGCGAGCTCATTTCGCGCTGGAAGCCGTTCATCACCGACAGCACCACGATCATCGCCAACACGCCCAGGGCGAGGCCGATCATCGAGGTCATCGAGATAAACGAAACAAAGCGATTGCGGCGCTTGGCGCGGGTATAGCGCATGCCGATAAAGATCGATAACGGTCTGAACATTCGCTGGGGCACCGTATAAAAATAAAAGACCCGGCGCCTGTTCAGGCACCGGGTTGCAAAGCATCAGATGGGCGTCAAGCGACCTTCCTGCAAGTGCAGTACGCGATCCATCTGCCGTGCCAGGTTCATGTCGTGGGTCACCACCAGGAACGCCGTGCGCATCGAGGTGCTGAGTTCCAGCATCAGGTCCTGGATACCTTGCGCGGTATGGGAGTCGAGGTTGCCGGTTGGCTCGTCGAGCATAACCAGCCCTGGGTTGTTCACCAGCGCACGGGCGATGGCCACGCGCTGGCGCTCGCCACCGGACAGTTCGGCCGGCTTGTGCTCCAGGCGATGCCCCAGGCCGACCCGCTCCAGCAAGGCGGTCGCGCGCTGGCGGGCCTCGGGGATCGCGGTCTTGCCGATCAACAACGGCATGCAGACGTTTTCCAGGGCGGTGAACTCAGGCAACAGGTGATGGAACTGATAAACGAAGCCCAACGAACGATTGCGCAGCAAGCCACGGTTCTTTTCATTGAGTGCCGACAGCTCTTCACCGGCCAGCCAGACGCTGCCCTGGGTCGGCGTATCGAGCCCGCCCAGCAGGTTGAGCAAGGTACTCTTGCCCGATCCCGAAGTCCCGACGATCGCCACGCGCTCACCCGGGTGCAACTCCAGTTGCAGACCGGCCAGCACTTCCACCGACTCCGGGCCTTCCTCGTAGGATTTGCCCAGGTTGCGGCAACTCAAGATTGCTTTTTCGCTCATGCCCAACTCACTCATAACGTAGCGCCTCCGCCGGCTGGGTGCGCGCGGCACGCCAGGCTGGATACAGGGTGGCGAGGAAACTCAGGACCAACGCCGCGCCGCAGACCATAAACACATCCTGGGCCTGCAACTGCGACGGCAGGTAGTCGATGAAGTACACATCGGCGTTGAGAAACTTGTGCCCGATCAGGCCTTCGAGGGTGGAGATCGCCGCGCTCACATTCAGTGCGGCAAACATCCCCACCAGCGCGCCGATGGCCGTGCCGACCACCCCGATCACCGTGCCCTGGACCATGAAGATCGCCATGATGGTGCCCGGCGTAGCGCCCAGGGTGCGCAGGATCGCGATGTCGCCCTTCTTGTCGTTGACCACCATCACCAGGGTGGAAATGATGTTGAACGCTGCCACCGCGACGATCAGCAGCAACAACAGGCCGATCATGGCTTTTTCCATACGGATGGCCTGGTACAGGTTGCCGTGGGTGCGGGTCCAGTCACGGGCGTAGAAACGGTCATCGCCTAATTGTTGGGCGATGTTCCAGGCCGCGCGCGGGGCCTGGAACAGGTCGTCGAATTTCAGCCGCAGGCCCTGGATCTGGTCCGGCTTCCAGCGATGCAGTTTCGACAGGTCCTGCTGGTTGGTGACACCCAGGTAGCCGTCGATCTCACCAGCGCCGACATGGAAGATGCCGACCACGGTAAAACGCTTCATGCGCGGGAACATCCCGGCCGGGGTCACGGTGACTTCCGGCGCGACGAAGGTCAGCTTGTCGCCGAGGCCTACCCCGAGCTTGGCCGCCGCCTTGTCGCCGATGACAATGCCAAAGCTGCCGGGTGCCAGGGCATCGAGCTGGCCCTGTTGCATGAAGTTATCAATGATCGAGACCTGGCGCTCCAGCGCCGGGTCAATGCCATTGAGCAATACCTTGGAGACCTGGCCATTGTTGGTCAGCAACCCCTGCATCTGGGTAAAGGGCGCGACGGCCACCACCTGTGGGTTCTGCTTGACCTTGGCGGCCAGGCTCGGCCAGTCGCTGATCGGCTCACCGGACTCGATGGTCGCGTGGGGCACCATGCCCAGCACGCGGGTGCGCATCTCATGATCGAAGCCATTCATTACCGACAGCACCACGATCATCACGACCACGCCCAGGGCGAGTCCGATCATCGAAGTCAGGGAAATGAACGACACAAAATGATTGCGCCGCTTGGCACGGGTATAACGCGTACCGATAAATACGAAGAGAGGTCTGAACATGTCGGGGCTTGTTCGGAGGGAAAAGGAACGTCCTTGTGGCGGGGGTCGATAACCAGCTTTACACTCAGACCACCGCCGCTACCATGGGTTCGCCATGTCGACATTAGATGAAGAAGATCGCCGCGAATACTACCGTATCGAGGACAGGATCGCACTGGAAATTCAGACCCTGACAGGCCCTGCCGCCACGGCGGAGGAAGTGTTGCAGGATGCTTCGCCACTGTTCAATCTGCTCAGTGAACTGCACCTGAGTGAATTCGAATCCCAGCACCTGCTGCGCCAGATCAGCGAGCGCGATCGCAATACCGCGGCCTACCTGAAAGTGCTGAACAAACGTATCGACCTGCTCAGCCAGGTAGTCGCGTTGACGGTGCTCGGCCAGATCGGCGAACCGCAACCGGTGATCCTTTCCGAAGGCGGCATCGACTTCCAGCATGCCACCCCGCTCGCCCCCGGCAGCCACCTATCGATCAAACTGGTGCTGATGCCCCAGGCCCTGGGCCTGCTGGTCCGCGCCCGAGTCACCCATTGCGATGCCAAGGACGGCGGTTTTGACGTCGGCACCGAATTCCAACACTTGAGCGATGCCCAGCGCCAACTGCTGGCACGCTATATCCTGCAAAGACAGGCCCAAGAACGCCGCCTGGCGCGCGAAATCACCGAATCCGGCAACTAATTAAGGAACCACCGTGACCCTCATCTACGGCCACCGCGGCGCTAAAGGCGAAGCACCGGAAAACACCCTGAGCAGCTTCCAGCAATGCCTCAAGCATGGCGTGCGTCGCTGCGAACTGGACCTGCACCTGTCCATGGACAACGAGTTGATGGTGATCCATGACTCGACGCTCAAGCGCACCACCGACCGCCGCGGCAAGGTCGTCGAGCACAAGGCGGCGGACCTGGTGACCTACGACGCGCGCAAGGGCGGACCGGGCTGGATCAAGCCCTGCCCGATCCCGACCCTGGAGCAACTGTTCGAACAGTGCGACTTCGACCACTGGCAACTGGAAGTCAAAAGCGCTTCACGCACCCGCGCCGCCACCACCGTGTTGGCGATTCGCGAAATGGCCCAGCGTTTTGGCATGCTGGACAAAGTCACCATCACCTCAAGCTCGCGGGAAGTGCTCAAGGCGGCCCTGGACCTGGTGCCGGATGTATCCCGGGGGCTAGTGGCCGAATACGCCTGGCTCGACCCGCTGAAGGTCGCGCAAAGCTATGGCTGTGAGATTCTGGCGCTGAACTGGACCCTGTGTACGCCGGAACGCCTGGAGAAGGCGCAGCGTCAGGGCCTGCATGTGTCGGTGTGGACCGTCAACGAACCCGCGCTGATGCGCAGGCTCGCTGATTTCGGCGTTGACAGCCTGATTACAGACTTTCCCGGTTTGGCCACTGCCACCCTCGAGAATTGCTGAAATCGGTCTCCCCGGCCGGCTCAGGCCACCGGCCGGAGCCGCTCAAAAAAGCCGGTTGAGGCCATCGTATGCAGCTACCCGATAGGCTTCGGCCATGGTCGGGTAGTTGAACGTGGTGTTGACGAAGTACTTCAAGGTGTTCAATTCGCCCGGCTGGTTCATGATCGCCTGGCCGATGTGCACGATCTCCGACGCTTGATAACCGAAGCAATGCACGCCCAGCACTTGCAGGGTCTCGCGGTGGAACAGGATCTTCAGCATGCCTTGTGGCTCGCCGGCGATCTGCGCCCGCGCCATGCTCTTGAAGAACGCCTTGCCGACTTCGTAAGGCACCTTGGCCTGGGTCAGCTCCTGCTCGTTCTTGCCGATCGAGCTGATCTCCGGAATGGTGTAGATCCCGGTCGGGACGTCATTGACGAAACGCCAGCTGCCGTTGTCGACAATGCTGCCAGCGGCCGAACGACCCTGGTCATGGGCGGCACTGGCCAGGCTCGGCCAGCCGATCACATCGCCGGCGCCATAGATGTTCTGGACGCAGGTGCGGTAGTTCTCGTCGACTTCGATCTGGCCACGGCTGTTGACCTTGACCCCGATGTTTTCCAGACCCAGTTGATCGGTGTTACCGGTCCGGCCGTTGCACCAGAGCAAGGCATCGGCCTTGATCTTCTTGCCGGACTTCAGGTGCAGGATCACCCCGTTGTCCACGCCTTCAACGTGATCGTAATCTTCGTTGTGGCGCACGGTGATGTTGTTGTTGCTGAAGTGGTAGCTCAGGGCCTGGGAGATTTCCGAGTCGAGGAAGCTCAGCAACTGGCCACGGTTATCCACCAGTTCCACCAGCACACCCAGGCCACTGAAGATCGAGGCGTACTCACAACCGATCACGCCGGCGCCGTAGACAATCAGTTTACGCGGGGTGTGACCGAGGCTGAGGATGGTGTCGCTATCGTAGATACGCGGGTGGTGGAAATCGATATCGGCCGGGCGATACGGACGCGAGCCGGTGGCGATGATGATGTGCTTGGCCACCAGTTTTTCGACCACGCCGTTGGCGCAGACCACTTCGATGGTTTGCTCGTCAGCAAAGCTGCCGGTGCCGAAGAACACGTCAATCCGATTGCGCGCGTAGTAGCCGGTGCGCGAGGCAACCTGCTTGGAGATGACTTTCTCGGCGCTTTTCAGCACGTCCGGGAACGAGAACCAGCGCGGCTCACCAATGGCCCGGAACATCGGGTTGGTGTTGAACTGCATGATCTGCCGGACCGAGTGCCGCAACGCCTTGGACGGGATGGTGCCCAGGTGAGTGCAGTTGCCGCCGACCTGGCGACGACTATCAACCATCGCCACCTTGCGCCCTGCCTTGGCGGCATTCATTGCCGCGCCTTCTCCTGCCGGGCCGGAACCCAGCACCACCACGTCGTAGTTGTAGACAGCCATGCGTACTCCTCAGAACAGGCCGCGGCGCCCCGTTGGCACCTGCGGCTAAATCATGCCGGCCATGCGGCATGAAGGAACAATTTGGGGTCAGTCGAAAACCCAGGAACAGTCTATAGAAGCGTCAACGCCGCGCACATTAACCCTTGGTCGCGTCGTAGGCTAGTTTTGCCTGCACTACAACGCCAGCCGCGCTTGGGATCGGCGCCCGATTCATTGGGGTTTTTCCCCGCTCAGGCGGATAAAAGCCTGACTGCTACGTGTGACGAAACCGCGCTCAGTGCGCATCACAAAAAAAGCCGCAATCGCGTGTTTTTCTGCGTATGCAAGGCCCTGCTCCGGCCCGAGGATCAACAACAGGGTCGACCAGCCATCGGCCATCAGCGTTTGCGGAGCAACCACCGTAACCGCTGCCAGGTCATGCAGCACTGGCGCCCCGTTGCGGGCGTCGAAGGTGTGGGAATAGCGCCGCCCACCCTGCTCGAAATAGTTGCGGTAGTCGCCCGAGGTCGAGACCCCATAACCATCCAGCGCCAGTATCCGTTCCACCACCTGCTGGTCGTCACGGGGTTCTTCCAGGGCTATCTTCCAGGGGTTGCCGTCGAGCTTTATGCCGGCGGCCTTGAGCTCACCGGTGACTTCGACGAGATAGCTGCTGATGCCCAGGCTGCCCAACGCGGCGGCTATCCGGTCGACGGTGTAGCCGGCAGCAATACTGTCGAAGTCGACCTCCACCGCCGCGTCCTTGCACAGCTGCCCTGCGTCGATCCGCAAGTGCTGGTAGCCGACCCGCTGCCGTACCTGCGCCAGCGCTTGCTCACTGGGGACCTGCACGGTGCGCGCCTGCGGGCCGAAGCCCCAGAGATTCATCAGCGGCCCAACCGTCAGGTCGTAGGCCCCCTCGCTGGCGCGGGAAAACTGTTCACCGACCTGGACCAACTGCAGGACTGCCGCCGGCATCGGCTGACAGCTATTGGCCGGCAACGCGTTGAAGCGCTCGATGTCGGAGTCACTGCGATAGGTCGACAGTTGTTGGTCGACCTCGGTCAATATCGCCTCGACCTGCTGGCGCACCTGCGCCGGCCCGGGCAGGCCTGCATGGCGAACGTACTGGATCGAGTAACTGCTACCCATGGTCGGCCCGCCAAATTTTTCCTGGGAGTCGCCGCTGCCGCAGCCGGCCAGGGCCGCGATCAACAGCAGCAATCCGGCCGAGCCGCTCCATTGCCTACCCAACATGTGCACAACTCCCGCAATCACGCCCTACCTTGTAGGAGCGAGCTCGCTCGCGATGGCATTCGACGCTGAGGGCATCGCGGGCAAGCCTTGCCCCTACAGCAAAGGCGCCCTGCCGTATCTTCTTCAGCGCTCCAGCTCACTGAAGATCCGATACGCCAAGCGCACCCGCGCTTCATTGGGATAACTCTTGTTCGCCAGCACCACAATGCCCAGCTTCTTCTCGGGTACAAAGGCCACATAAGCCGAGAACCCGCCCGTCGATCCCGTCTTGTTGATCCAGGCAGCTGCCTTGGGTGGCTGGGGCGGGTTGATTGCGCTAACGACGTGACTGTCGTAGATCATCTTGTCGCCATTACCCTCGATCAGCGTCTCGAGGTCTACGGGATAGTCGTACTGCTCCCAGATCAGGTCCTGGGTCATGGCGCCCACCTGGAAGTAGCCCTTGTGGGTTTCCAGCAATGCGGTGCGCAAGTTTGCCGCGACCTTGGTTACGCCCAGGTTGGCTTCGACAAACCGCAGCAGATCGCCAGAAGAGGTTTTCACCCCATAGGCTTCATCACCCAGCACCCCGGAGTTCAACCGGACGGGCGCGTCCTGCTTGTTGTAGCCCTGGGCGTAGAGCGCCTGCTTGCCCGGCGGTACGTTGATGTAGCTGTTGGTCATGCCCAGTCCGGGAAACAATTGACCCTCCAGCGCCTGGGCGTACGGCACGTTCATGCTGATGGCGGTAATCATGCCCAACGCGCCAATACTCGGATTGGCATAGGTGCGCTGGGTACCTGGCGCATAGGACGGCTGCCAGGCCTTGAAGTACTCCAGCAACTGTTGCTTGTCCTGCACTTGATCCGGCACCTGCAACGGGAAGCCGCCTGCGGTATGGGTCGCCAGGTTCAGCAGCGACACCTGGTCGAACGGGCTGCCGAGCAGTTGTGGCAGGTACTTGCCCGGGTGGTCGGCGAGCGAGAGCTGGCCATTGACTTGTGCGTAGGTCGCCAGGGTGGCGGTGAAGGTCTTGCTGATCGAACCGATCTCGAACAACGTGTCGCTGCCGACCTTGCGCTGCGTGTCCCTGGAAGCTACGCCAAAATTGTAGAAGCGCTGCTGGCCGCCTACGGACAGCCCAATAGCCAGCCCGGGAATGTTGTACTGCTGCATCAGCGTTTGTGCAGCATCTTGCACCACACCGTCGATCGCCGGGCGCTCGGTACTCGCCACGGTGAGCGGCGCGAAAGAAGCGGCGCAGGCCAGTGCAAGCAAGGCGGTACAGGGCAGTCGGATCAGGCGCATCAAAGTCGTCCTCAGTATTCTGTCGGGGCGGAAGTCGCCCAACCTAGCATTTTGCCTCTCACGCACAAACAAAAACGCCCCGACACTGTCGGGGCGTTTTTATCTGCAGCTAAGGCTTAGCGCGGGAATGCTGGCGGGTTGACCCCGGCCATGTCTTCCATCACGCGAACTACCTGGCAGCTGTAACCGAATTCGTTGTCGTACCAAACGTACAGCACAACGCGGTTGTCTTGGGTGATGGTGGCTTCAGCGTCGACCACACCGGCGTGGCGCGAACCAACGAAGTCAGTGGACACCACTTCCTGCGAGTTGACGTAGTCGATTTGCTTGTGCAGATCGGAGTGCAGCGCCATGTAGCGCAGGTACTCGTTCATCTCTTCACGGGTAGCGGCTTTCTCAAGGTTCAGGTTGAGAATGGCCATCGACACGTTTGGCGTCGGTACACGGATCGCGTTGCCGGTCAGCTTGCCAGCCAGCTCAGGCAGGGCCTTGGCAGCGGCGGTAGCAGCACCGGTCTCGGTGATAACCATGTTCAACGCAGCGCTACGACCACGGCGATCGCCTTTGTGGAAGTTGTCGATCAGGTTCTGGTCGTTGGTGTACGAGTGAACGGTTTCAACGTGACCGTTGATGATGCCGAACTTGTCGTTCACTGCCTTGAGCACCGGCACGATGGCGTTGGTGGTGCAGGAAGCGGCGGACACGATCTTGTCGTCAGCGGTGATTTCACCGTGGTTGATGCCGTGAACGATGTTCTTCAGCTTGCCTTTGCCCGGCGCGGTCAGGACCACGCGGTCGATACCCGGGCACGCCAAGTGCTGACCCAGGCCATCGGCGTCACGCCATACACCGGTGTTGTCCACCAGCAGCGCGTCTTTGATGCCGTACTGGGTGTAGTCCACCTCAGTTGGGTTCTTGGCGTAGATAACCTGGATCAGGTTACCGTTGGCGGTGATGGTGTTGTTTTCTTCGTCGATGGTAATGGTGCCGTTGAACGAACCATGGACCGAATCGCGACGCAGCAGGCTGGCGCGTTTCACCAGATCGTTTTCGGCGCCTTTGCGCACCACGATGGCGCGCAGACGCAGGCCGTCGCCACCACCGGTTTTTTCGATCAGGATGCGGGCCAGCAGACGGCCGATGCGACCGAAGCCGTACAGGACAACGTCGGTGCCTTTGCGGGCCGAAGCGTTTTGCTGGCCAACCACGTCAGCCATTTCTTCACGTACGAACTGCTCGGCGCTGCGGCCATTGCCTTCGTTGCGGAATTTGAACGCCAACTTGCCCAGGTCTACCGAAGCCGCGCCGAGCTTGAGCTCGCTCATGGCTTTAAGCAGTGGGAATGTTTCGTGGACGGAGAGTTCGCTGTCGTCGGAAGAACGGTGGCGAGCAAAGCGGTGAGCTTTGAGAATCGCGATGACAGACTGGTTGATCAGACTGCGGCCATAGATCGAGCTCACCACGTTGTTATTGCGGTAGAGCTGGCCGATCAGCGGAATCATCGCTTCTGCGAGTGCTTCACGGTCGATCCATTCACCAAGACACTGGTCGGGCTTCTGAGTCACGGTAACCTTCCACATGTAGGGGCAGAAAAAAGGGGCTACATTATGCCGCCGACTCCCTCCCGTAGCAATGCGCGCTTGTCGTGCAGACAGTAACAATTTTCCCCTGAAAAAAAATCGACCCCGCTGAAGCCCAGTAAAACCGTGGCCTGCAGCACACCCCATTTTTCATAGACAGCGCTGTCTTGTCTGTAACCCTCCGTAACACTCGCTCCTTTTGTCACTACATAATCACTAAAAAAGCGCTGGATTTTGTGATTACCACTACATTTCGCCCAACCTGTGTAATAGACACAGTCTGCAACTGACAGGCGGCACCCGGGACCGTTACAATTACCGACTTTGTCGCAACGCTTGGAGCTCAACCTTCCGTGCCCGTTCTGCGTCTACCGCTTCTCCCTGCCGCGGCAGGTAAACAGCACTGGGGCAATCTGCCCGGTGCTGCCCTGAGCCTGGCCATTGCCGAGGCCGCCAGCGCTGCCAAGCGCTTTACCCTGCTACTGACCGCCGACAGCCAAAGCGCTGAGAGGCTGGAACAGGAGCTGAGTTTCTTCGCCCCCGATTTGCCGGTGCTGCATTTCCCTGACTGGGAAACCCTGCCCTACGATCTGTTTTCCCCGCACCAGGACATCATTTCCCAGCGCATCGCCAGCCTCTATCGCCTGCCCGAGCTGAGCCATGGCGTGCTGGTGGTGCCGATCACCACCGCCCTGCATCGCCTGGCGCCGACCAAGTTCCTGCTGGGCAGCAGCCTGGTGCTGGATATCGGCCAGAAGCTCGACGTCGAGCAAATGCGCACCCGCCTGGAAGCCACCGGCTATCGCTACGTCGACACCGTGTACGAACATGGCGAATTCACTGTGCGCGGCTCGCTCATCGACCTGTTCCCGATGGGCAGCAAACTGCCCTATCGCATCGATCTGTTCGATGACGAAATCGAGACCCTGCGCACCTTCGATCCGGAAAACCAGCGCTCCATCGACAAGGTCGAATCGGTCAAGCTGCTGCCGGCCCGCGAGTTTCCGCTGCAGAAAGATGCAGTCACGCGCTTCAAGGCCCGCTTTCGTGAACGCTTCGATGTCGACTTCCGGCGCTGCCCGATCTTCCAGGACCTGAGCAGCGGGATCACCCCGGCCGGTATCGAGTACTACCTGCCGCTGTTCTTCGACGAAACCTCGACCCTGTTCGACTACCTGCCGCAGGACACCCAGGTGTTCTCCCTTCCAGGCATCGAACAGGCTGCGGAGAATTTCTGGAACGACGTGCGCAATCGCTACGAAGAGCGCCGCGTCGATCCTGCGCGACCTTTATTGCCGCCTGCCGAACTGTTCCTGCCGGTGGAAGACTGTTTTGCCCGCCTGAAAAACTGGCCGCGCGTGGTGGCCAGCCAACAGGATGTCGAAACCGGGGTCGGCCGCGAGCGCTTCCCGGCCCAGGCGCTGCCTAACCTGGCGATCGAAGCCAAAGCCAACCAGCCACTGGAAGCCCTGGCCGGTTTCCTCGACCAGTTCCCCGGCCGCGTGCTGTTCACCGCTGAATCGGCGGGGCGCCGCGAGGTACTGCTGGAGTTGCTGGAACGCCTGAAGCTGCGGCCGAAAACCGTCAACAGTTGGCCGGACTTCGTCGCTGGCAAAGAACGCTTGGCGATCACCATCGCCCCACTCGACGAAGGCCTGTTACTGGACGACCCGGCCCTGGCCCTGATTGCCGAAAGCCCGCTGTTCGGTCAGCGCGTGATGCAGCGTCGGCGCCGGGAGAAACGCGCCGACGGCAACAACGACGCGGTGATCAAGAACCTCACCGAGCTGCGTGAAGGCGCGCCGGTGGTGCACATCGACCATGGGGTCGGCCGCTACCTGGGCCTGGCAACCCTGGAGATCGAAAACCAGGCCGCCGAATTCCTCACCCTTGAATACGCCGAGGGCGCCAAGTTGTATGTGCCGGTGGCCAACCTGCACCTGATCGCCCGCTACACCGGCAGCGACGACGCCCTGGCCCCGTTGCATCGCCTGGGCTCCGAAACCTGGCAGAAAGCCAAGCGCAAAGCCGCCGAACAGGTGCGCGACGTCGCCGCCGAGCTGCTCGACATCTATGCCCGTCGCGCCGCCCGCGAAGGTTATGCGTTCGCCGACCCGAAAGCCGACTACGCAACCTTCAGCGCCGGCTTCCCGTTCGAAGAAACCCCGGACCAGCAAACCACCATCGACGCCGTGCGCGCCGACATGCTCGCCCCCAAGCCGATGGATCGCCTGGTCTGCGGCGATGTCGGCTTCGGCAAGACCGAAGTGGCGATGCGCGCCGCCTTCATCGCCGTGCACGGCGGTCGCCAGGTGGCGATCCTGGTGCCGACCACCCTCCTCGCCCAGCAGCACTACAACAGCTTTCGCGATCGCTTCGCCGACTGGCCGGTGACCGTTGAGGTGATGAGCCGTTTCAAGTCGACCAAGGAGGTCAATGCCGCAGTGGCCGACCTGGCCGAGGGCAAGATCGACATCGTCATCGGCACCCACAAGCTGCTGCAGGACGACGTCAAGATCAAAAACCTCGGGCTGGTGATCATCGACGAAGAGCACCGCTTTGGCGTACGGCAGAAAGAACAACTCAAGGCCCTGCGCAGCGAAGTCGACATCCTGACCCTGACCGCCACGCCGATTCCGCGCACGCTGAACATGGCAGTGTCGGGCATGCGCGACCTGTCGATCATCGCCACGCCACCGGCGCGACGCCTGTCGGTACGCACCTTCGTCATGGAGCAGAACAAGAGCACGGTCAAAGAAGCCTTGCTCCGCGAGCTGCTGCGCGGCGGCCAGGTCTACTACCTGCACAACGATGTCAAGACCATCGAGAAATGCGCCGCCGACCTCGCCGAACTGGTGCCGGAAGCACGGATCGGCATCGGCCACGGGCAGATGCGTGAACGCGAACTCGAACAGGTGATGAGCGACTTCTACCACAAGCGCTTCAACGTGCTGATTGCCTCGACCATCATCGAGACCGGCATCGACGTGCCGAGCGCCAACACCATCATCATCGAGCGGGCCGACAAGTTCGGTCTGGCGCAGTTGCACCAATTACGCGGCCGCGTCGGACGTAGTCACCACCAGGCCTACGCCTACCTGCTGACACCGCCGCGCCAGCAAATCACCACGGACGCGGAAAAACGCCTGGAAGCCATCGCCAATACCCAGGACCTCGGCGCCGGTTTTGTGCTGGCCACCAACGACCTGGAAATCCGTGGCGCCGGCGAATTGCTGGGCGACGGCCAGAGCGGGCAGATCCAGGCCGTCGGCTTCACCCTGTACATGGAAATGCTCGAACGGGCCGTGAAGTCGATCCGCAAGGGCGAGCAACCGAACCTCGACCAGCCCTTGGGTGGCGGTCCGGAGGTCAACCTGCGGGTACCGGCCCTGATCCCCGAGGACTACCTGCCGGACGTGCACGCGCGCCTGATCCTGTACAAACGTATTGCCTCGGCTACCGACGAGGAAGGCCTCAAGGACCTGCAAGTGGAGATGATCGACCGCTTCGGCCTGCTCCCGGAGCCGACCAAGAACCTGGTGCGCATCACCGCGCTGAAACTGCAGGCCGAACAACTGGGGATCAAGAAGATCGATGGCGGCCCCCAGGGTGGCCGTATCGAGTTCGACTCGCAAACGCCGGTCGACCCGCTGACCCTGATCAAGCTGATCCAGAGCCAGCCCAAACGCTACAAATTCGAAGGCGCCACGATGTTCAAGTTCCAGGTGCCGATGGAGCGCCCGGAAGAGCGCTTCAACACCGTAGAGGCGCTGCTTGAGCGCCTCATCCCGAAAACTGCTTGAAGGACGCCACATGCGCCTGTTTCGCTCACTGAGCCTGTTGCTCACGCTGCTCGCCCCGACGGCATTTGCCGACAGCCTGTATCAGGTAGAAATGATCCTGGTGCGCCAGAACGCCGTACCCGCCGTGGCCAGCCGCGCCGCGCCGGAGGACTGGGCCGCCGGGGCACAGTCGATCAGCGCCGACAGCCTACGCACTCCGGCCCTCAACGCCGAAGTGGAAAAGCTTGGCACCAGTGCCGACTACAGCGTGCTGCTGCATAAAACCTGGCAGCAGAACCTCGGCGAGACCTCGAGCAAAGTGGCGATCAGCGACGGCGAAGAGCAATACGGGCACTTCCCGATCGAGGGCACGCTGGATCTCAAGCTGGGTCGGTTTACCGACGTCAACGCCAGCTTCTGGGTCAATCAGTTCAGCAGCGATGGACTGGTCAGCGCCAGCGAACGCCTGCAACAGGAAAGCCACACCAAAAATGGCCAACTGAACTTTCTCGACAACGGCCACCTGGGCCTGCTGATCAAGATCACCTCGCTGACGGCACCGGCCCCGCAACAAGCGCCTGATGTCGTACCGGACTGATTGAAGTCCCTATGTCCCCGAGCCTGAGCAAACCCCTGGCCCCTTCCTGGGTCAGTCGATTCAAGGAACAGAGCCTGGAGCGCGGCCGTCGCTACGCCCTGGAGAACCGCGTCAGGATCGTCGAAGCCGGCGACAGCACCATCACCGCCAGTTGCGAAGGCTCTGGCGGCAATGTCTACCGCCAGACCATCACCCTGCGCGAATCAGCCAAAAGCACCTTGCTGCTGGTGGAAGCCACCTGCAGTTGCCCGGTACGGGTCAACTGCAAGCACTGCGCCGCGGTGCTGCTCAAAGTCCAGGACACCCTGGAGTACCCGGCCGCCGCCAAGGACGCCCTGCTCCTGGAAAAACTCCAGGCCGTATTGGAGAACCGCGCGCCCGCGCCGTTGCCACAGCAGGTGCTGGACAATGTGCAACCACTGCCACGCCTGTGGCTGGCCAGCGTCGAGTTCAGCGCCTTCGAGCCACGCAATGGCAAGATGCAGCGCTACATCCAGCACCGCGCGGCACTCTCATTCAGCTACCTGGACGAGTACGTCAGCGGGCAGAAAAACAACGACGTGCTGATCCGCCAGGAACACCAGACCCTGCGCATCAAACGCCAGCCGGAAGTGGAAAAGACCTACCGCGAGCAGTTGCGTATCCTCGGCTTCAAGGTCGCGACCCGGCAAAGCAAGGCCCTGCCGGAAAGTGCCGGCGAACTCTATGAGATGGTCAATGACAGCGCCTGGCTGACCTTCACCCTCAATGAGCTGCCCAAGCTGCGCAGCCAAGGCTGGGAGCTGGAGATCGACGAGGACTTCGGTTTCGACCTGACCACCGTCGACGACTGGTACGCCACGGTCGATGAGGCGCCGGAGCGCGACTGGTTCGACCTCGAGCTAGGGATCATCGTCAACGGCGAGCGCCTGAGCCTGCTGCCGATCCTGCTGAACCTGATGCGCTCGCATACCGAAATCCTCAACCCGGAACGCCTGGCCCGGCGCCGTGACGACGAACTGATCCTGGTGAACATTCCCCACCGCCCCAACTCCGAGCAGGGCCCGCTCCAAGTGGCCCTGCCGTTCGGCCGCTTGAAGCCGGTACTGGCGACCCTGGGCGAGTTCTATCTGCAAGAACCCGGCGAAACCAGCCTGCGCTTGAGCAGCGCCGACGCCACGCGCCTCAATCCACTGGAAGACCTGCCACTGCTATGGGAAGGCGGCGAGCACATCCGCTCCTTCGCCCAGCGCCTGCGAGACATCAAGGACTACAGCGCCGAGCCCCCGGTCGGTCTCAACGCGACGCTGCGCCCCTATCAGCTGGAAGGCCTGAGCTGGATGCAATCGCTGCGGGAACTGGAAGTCGGCGGGATCCTGGCGGACGACATGGGGCTGGGCAAAACCCTGCAGACCCTGGCCCACGTACTGACCGAGAAAAACGCCGGGCGCCTCGACCGGCCGTGCATGGTGGTGATGCCCACCAGCCTGATTCCCAACTGGCTCGACGAAGCCGCGCACTTCGCGCCCCAGCTCAAGGTCCTGGCACTGTATGGCGCCGCGCGCAAAAAACACTTCGATCACCTGGCCGACTACGACCTGATCCTCACCACTTATGCGCTGCTGCCCAAGGATGTCGAGCGCCTGGCCCAGCAACCCCTGCACATCCTGGTGCTCGACGAAGCGCAATACATCAAGAACCCCACCAGCAAGGCGGCGCAAGCGGCTCGCGAGCTGACTGCCCGGCAGCGCCTGTGCCTCAGTGGCACGCCCCTGGAAAACCACCTGGGCGAACTGTGGTCACTGTTCCACTTCCTGCTGCCCGGTTGGCTGGGGGATGTCAAAAGCTTCAACCGCGACTACCGCGTGCCAATTGAAAAGCGCGCCAGCGACGTCCGCCTGCAGCACCTCAATGGCCGGATCAAACCCTTCCTGCTGCGTCGCACCAAGGAACAGGTGGCCACCGAGCTGCCGCCAAAAACCGAAATCATCCACTGGGTCGACCTCAACGAGGCCCAGCGCGACGTTTATGAAACCATGCGCCTGGCGATGGACAAGAAAGTCCGCGACGAAATCACCCGCAAAGGCGTGGCCCGCAGCCAGATCATCATTCTCGAGGCACTGCTCAAGTTGCGCCAGGTGTGCTGCGATCTACGCCTGGTCAATGAAGCCGCCCTACCCACCCGCGGCAGCACTTCGGGCAAGCTGGACAGCCTGATGGAGATGCTTGAGGAGCTGTTCGAGGAGGGGCGCAAGATCCTGCTGTTTTCCCAGTTCACCTCAATGCTCTCGCTGATCGAGCAGGAGTTGGAAAAACGCGGTATCGCCTACGCGCTGCTGACCGGGCAGACTCGGGATCGGCGCAGCCCGGTGAAGGATTTTCAGAGCGGCAAGCATCAGATCTTTCTGATCAGCCTCAAGGCTGGTGGCGTGGGCCTGAACCTGACCGAAGCCGACACCGTGATTCACTACGACCCATGGTGGAACCCGGCTACCGAGAACCAGGCCACGGACCGCGCGTACCGGATCGGCCAGGAGAAACCCGTGTTCGTCTACAAGATGATCGCCCGCGGCACGGTCGAGGAGAAAATCCAGCATCTGCAAAAGGAAAAATCCGACCTCGCCGCCGGCGTGCTGGACGGCCGCACCACGGGTGACTGGAAGCTGCAGAGCGACGACATTGACGCCCTGTTTGCGCCGCTGCCGGACAAGTCGAAGGTCTAGCAGAGCCTGACAGATCGCCATCGCGAGCAAGCCGCAAGCGGGTGCCCGCGATGGGTTCAACTCGGTAAGCGCAACCAAGCCCTCAATCGATCAACTGCGCATCCCTGAGCGCACCCAAGGCCGCCAACCAGCGCGGGTCCTGGCGATAGTCGGTGCTGGCGAACGCCTGGCCACGCATCCGCGCGATACGCGCAGACGGCCTAACCTTCAAGCGTTGCGCTGCTGTCAGTGCCAGCTCGGCCGCTGCCCGGTCATTGCATACCAGACCCATATCGCAACCGGCAGTCAGCGCCGCCTCGATGCGACTGGCGGCATCTCCCACCACGTGAGCTCCAGCCATCGACAGGTCATCACTGAAAATCACCCCATCAAACTGCAACTCGCCACGCAGGATGTCTTGCAGCCAGCGCCGCGAGAAACCTGCGGGCTGCGAGTCGACCTGCGGGTAAATGACGTGGGCCGGCATCACCGCCGCCAGTTGCTTGCTCAAACGGGCGAACGGCACCAGGTCGTGGGCGCGGATCTGCTCCAGGCTGCGCTCATCATTAGGGATCGCCACGTGGGAATCCGCCTCGGCCCAGCCATGCCCCGGGAAGTGCTTGCCGGTGGCGGCCATGCCAGCCTGGTTCATGCCACGCATGAACGCGCCGGCGAGCAACGCCGCGCGCTCGGGATCACCCTCGAAGGAGCGCGTGCCGACCACCGCACTGCGCTGATAGTCCAGGTCCAGCACCGGGGCAAAGCTCAGGTCCAGGCCCACGGCCAGCACTTCGGTAGCCATGATCCAGCCACACTGCTCGGCCAGGTACTCGGCGTTCGGGTTATCGGCAATCGCCCGCATCGCTGGTAGCCGGACAAAACCCTGGCGCAGACGCTGCACCCGACCACCCTCCTGATCCACTGCCAGCAACAAGTCGGGGCGCACGGCGCGGATCGACGCGCTCAACTCGCGCACCTGGCGTGGATGCTCGATATTGCGGGCAAAAATGATCAGGCCACCCACCTCGGGCTGACGCAACAGTTGGCGATCTTCAGCCGTCAGCCAGGTACCGGCGACGTCCACCATCAACGAGCCTTGCAGGCCAGCAGTCATAAAAATTCCTTGATCTGGAAATGCGCGCGCGGCGCGTCTTGAAAGTCCCGAGCCCAACGCAGCCACGCAGCTTCGGCGCCACAGGCGATGCCCGGCAAAATGAGCGCGGTCGGGGAAACAGGGGACAGGGTTGAAACGGCAGTCGGCATGGGCGGCTAGCTTAGCGGATGTCCGCTGCCGCGCCCAGCCATACGCGGCTAAACCTTGGCGGCGGCCGGTACCGACTTGCTGCGTGGGCGCAGTTGCGCGGCAGCCATGCTGGCGTCGGTGACGCCGGTTTCGGCGCGCATACCTGCGGCCAGGAACGGCACCATCAGGCGCATCACCTGTTCGATCGAGGTATTGACGCCGAAATCGGTCTCGGCGATCGCACGCAGGGCCTTGATCCCGGACATGCTGAACGCCGCGGCCCCCAGCATGAAGTGCACCCGCCAGAACAGCTCGATAGGCGGAATACGCGGGGCGGCTTCGTTGACCAGCGTCATGTAGCGGCGGAACACCTTGCCGTACATATCTTCCAGGTAACGCCGCAAGTGCCCCTGGCTCTGGCTGAAGGCCAGGCCGAGCAAGCGCATGAAGATCGACAGGTCATTGCCGCTGCGTGGCTGGACCACCAGGGCTTGTTCGACGAGGATTTCCAGCAGTTCTTCCAGGCTCGGCTTGTTGTCCGGCTTGGCGGAACGCCGCTCCAGCTCACGATCGAGGCTGGTGCAGAACGGCCCGAGAAAACGCGAGAAGACTGCCTGGATCAAGGCCTTCTTGGAGCCGAAATGATAGTTCACCGCAGCCAGGTTGACCCCGGCCTTGCTGGTGATCAACCGCAATGAAGTTTCGGCAAAACCTTTTTCCGCGAACAACTGCTCGGCAGCATCGAGAATGCGTTCTACGGTTTCCGACTGGGCCATGGCTACTCCGCCTGACAAACACTTGTTTGAAACATACGTTTCAGCCTGTGTATTGTCAAGTCTGCCCGTCCGTTTTGGGAATGCTCAGTCAGCTATTTAACCATACAAGCTGCTGGCTGTAGCCAGTCCTACAACACCGGCAGCAGCGAACTGCCGGCCGACCGTCCGGCGGTCACCGCAAAAAGGAGGATTGCCAAGATCATTCCACTGTATATAATCCCAGTCACTGTATAAAAAGACAGAGCGATCGAGATGCTAAAACTGACGCCACGCCAAGCTGAGATTCTGGCTTTTATCAAACGTTGCCTCGAAGACAACGGTTATCCGCCAACCCGCGCGGAAATCGCCTTGGAGCTCGGTTTCAAATCGCCCAATGCGGCGGAAGAACACCTCAAGGCCCTGGCCCGCAAGGGCGCTATCGAAATGACCCCCGGCGCATCGCGCGGTATTCGTATTCCTGGTTTCGAGGCCAAGGCCGACGAATCCACCCTGCCGATCATTGGCCGGGTCGCCGCCGGTGCACCAATCCTCGCCCAGCAGCACATCGAAGAGTCCTGCAACATCAACCCGGCCTTCTTTCATCCGCGCGCCGACTACCTGTTGCGCGTACACGGCATGAGCATGAAGGACGTCGGGATACTCGACGGCGACCTGCTGGCCGTCCACACCACTCGCGAGGCCCGCAACGGCCAGATTGTCGTCGCACGCATTGGCGATGAAGTCACCGTCAAACGCTTCAAGCGTGATGGCAGCAAGGTCTGGCTGATGGCCGAAAACCCCGAGTTCGCCCCGATCGAAGTGAACCTGAAAGATCAGGACCTGGTGATCGAAGGCTTGAGTGTCGGCGTCATTCGCCGATAAAGGAGGCGTTATGCAGTTCCCACACACACCACAGCCCGCCCAACTGCCGTTGTTCGAAGCGTTCATGGCCCAGCCACTGGCGCCGATCCTCAAAGACGTGGTCGAGGCGCCCTGGAGCGCCGAACCTGAAGCATTCAGCGAGCTGTCTCTACGTGGTGCGGCCGGGAACTGCCTGAGCCTCCTGGCGCCGATCCTCAGGGAGTTGAGCCAGGACCAGGACGCCCGCTGGCTGACCCTTATCGCCCCTCCAGCCAGCCTGACCCAAGCCTGGCTGCGCGATGCAGGCCTGAACCGCGAGCGCATTCTCCTGCTCCACCCACGCGGCACGCAAAGCGCCCAGCAACTGGCCTGCGAAGCCCTGCGCCTGGGCCGCAGCCACACCGTTGTCAGCTGGCTGAACCCGCTGAACAGCAGCGCGCGGCAACAGTTGATCGGCGCCGCACGTATCGGCGATGCACAAAGTCTGAATATTCGATTGGGCTAAGTAGCAGCCAGGGCGCACGCGTTAGACGCAGGGCTTCTCCAGGGCAGAGAAGCCAATCTGTAACGAAGATCTGTAAGGATACTTACGAAAAAAGCCGACAGACGGAATCAATGCAGAATCCGCGGTCCCTCTTCCTTTTCAAAATCGCCTTCAACCAGGCGCCCAGCCATCTGCACACCCACGCTCAACATCGCCTTGGCGACTTCAACGTGCTGGCCTTGCAGGAACGCCTTGGCATCTTCCGAGAAGTCCAGCGTCACCAGGGAACCCTCGTCCTCAGCCCTGCGCAGTTCAATTCGGCCGTCTGGCAGTTCGACAATTTCTAGAAAGGACGTTGGCATAAAGGTCTGTTCTCCACGAAAGGCGGGGATTATATAGGCATCGGTGATGCTTCGCTCAGGATCTTGACCGACAGCATGTAACCGAAACCATTGTTTGAGATCATCCCTGACCCTTGCTGCTCAGCTTCCTGCGGGATGTTTCAGCACTCGTTCAAGCCTTCACGGAAACGCAGTGCCAGGCTCTTGAGGTTCTGGCGCCAGCTTTCCAGTTCTTCCCTGCTCAGCTCCGCTTCAGGCTCCTCATCGAGACTCACCGCCACGATCAGCGGTTGCGTCACGTCGCCCTTGGGCTTGTGCGGTGCACGAGGCGGCTGAAAAAGCGCGGTGTGGGCCGCCAACAGCTTGGCCAGCCAGGTTTCACGATTGCGGGCCAGCTCGACCATTTCCGCCAGCTCTGGGATGGCCAGGGTCTCGAGCACCTCAGGGGTCAGCAAGAGCTCCGCCCGAGGTGCATTGGCCTGCGGCAGGCGGTAGAACCCGGCGATCTCATGGCACAGCCCCAGCAACGCGCCGTACAAGTGAAACAGCGCTGACTCGCGCCCGGCCTGGATCAGCGCCGGGGAGTTCATCGCCCTCCCGTCTTCCGCTCGGGCCAGGGCCTCTAGCGACAAGCCGGCGAAGTAGATTTTCTGGTTGGTGCGGGTATAGAGCTCAAAGGCCATGACGGCAGTCTCCACAACGAAATAGGACGCGTAATGCTGGCCTGACAGTGTCACGGATCAGACAAGGCATCCGCAAGCCCAAAACAAAGGCCGCATGCTCACCCAAGGGTAGGCATGCGGCCTGCTTGTAACGCGCTGCCGGCTTACTTGGCTACGCGCTTGTCTTCAACCACCCATTTGCCGCCGTCGTAGAAGGCCTTCCAACCGGTAGGCTTGCCCTCGACTTCGGTCTGCACGTACTGCTCCTTGGTCTTGCGGCTGTAGCGAATCACGGCTGGCAGGCCATCCGGATCCTTCTTCGGCGCTTCACAGAGGAAGTGGTACTTGGGATCGATCTCGTCCTTGTGGGGCACGATCTCGATCACCAGCGGGGCACGGGTCTCGCGGTTTTTCGGGAACTGGCTGGCCGCCAGGAACAGGCCGGAAGCACCGTCGCGCAGGATGTAGGTGTCGTTGACCTTCTCGCACTTGAGCTCGGGCATCTTCACCGGGTCCATCTTCGGTGGCGCCGCGTCACCGCTTTTCAGCAGTTTGCGGGTGTTCTTGCAGGTGGCGTTGGTGCAACCGAAGAACTTGCCGAAACGGCCGGTCTTGAGCTGCATTTCGCTGCCACACTTATCGCATTCCAGGCTCGGGCCTTCGTAGCCCTTGATCCGGTAGCTGCCCTGCTCGATCTCGTAGCCATCGCAATCGGGGTTGTTCCCGCAGATGTGCAGCTTGCGCTTCTCATCCAGCAGGTAAGCATCCATCGCGGTGCTGCAGATCGGGCAACGGTGCTTGCCACGCAGCACCAGGGACTCCGACTCGCCCTCGTCGTCCGCGGCGATTTCATCGCCCGGCACCAGGTTGACGGTGGCCTTGCAGCGTTCTTTCGGCGGCAGGCTGTAGCCCGAGCATCCGAGGAACACGCCGGTCGACGCGGTACGGATCTGCATCGGGCGACCGCAGGTCACGCACGGGATATCGGTCATTACCGGCTGGTTGGCCCGCATGCCGTGCTCCGGACTCTCGGCCACTTCGAGCTTCTTCTTGAAGTCGCCGTAGAACTCGTCCAGCACGCTTTTCCAGTCACGCTCGCCCTGGGCGACGTCATCGAGGTTCTCTTCCATGCCGGCGGTAAAGCCGTAGTCCATGAGGTTGGAGAAGCTCTCGGACAGACGCTCGGTGACGATGTCACCCATTTTTTCCGAATAGAAACGACGGTTGTGCAGCGCGACGTAGCCACGGTCCTGGATGGTCGAAATGATTGCCGCATAGGTCGACGGACGACCGATACCGCGTTTTTCCATTTCCTTGACCAGGCTCGCTTCCGAGTAGCGCGCCGGCGGCTTGGTGAAGTGCTGGCTGGGATCAAGCTTGATCAGCTTCAGCACATCGCCCTGGGCCATGTCCGGCAGCACATCATCGTCGCCCGGCTTGGCCATTTGCGGCATCACGCGGGTATAGCCGTCGAACTTCAGGATACGGCCCTTGGCACGCAGCTCGAAGCCACTGGCAGCGACGCTGACGGTGGTCGACAGGTATTTGGCCGGCAGCATCTGGCAGGCGACGAATTGGCGCCAGATCAGCTCGTAGAGACGCTCAGCGTCACGTTCCATGCCCGACAGCTTGCTTGGATCGGTATTCACGTCGGAAGGACGAATCGCTTCGTGAGCCTCCTGGGCGCCTTCCTTGCTGCTGTAGACATTCGGGGTTTCCGGCAGGTACTTGCCGCCGAACTCGCCTTCGATATAAGTGCGCGCCATCGCCACGGCATCGGCCGAGAGGTTGGTCGAGTCGGTACGCATATAAGTGATGTAGCCGGCTTCGTACAAGCGCTGGGCCATCATCATGGTTTTCTTCACACCGAAGCCCAGGCGGTTACTGGCGGCCTGCTGCAGGGTGGAGGTGATGAACGGGGCCGACGGTTTGCTGCTGGTCGGTTTGTCTTCACGCTTGGCAATGGTGTAGCTGGACGACTTGAGCTTTTCCAGGGCCGCCATGGCCTGGGCTTCGTTGAGCGGCTTGAAGGCTTCGCCGTTTTCACGGGCCACTTCAAAACGCACGTTGGCGCCCTTGGCGGTGCCGAGGTCAGCGTGGACTTCCCAGTACTCTTCGGGGTTGAACGCACGAATCTCGCGCTCACGCTCCACCACCAGCTTCACGGCAACCGACTGGACACGGCCGGCCGACAAGCCACGGGCGATCTTCGACCACAGCAGCGGCGAGACCATGTAGCCCACTACGCGATCGAGGAAGCGCCGCGCTTGCTGGGCGTTGACCCGATCGATATCCAGCTCGCCTGGCTGGGAGAAGGCTTCCTGGATCGCCTTCTTGGTGATTTCGTTGAACACCACGCGCTTGTAGCGGCTGTCATCCCCACCGATGGCTTCGCGCAGGTGCCAGGCAATGGCTTCCCCTTCGCGGTCCAAGTCCGTTGCGAGATAGATGGTGTCGGCGTCCTTGGCGAGCCGACGCAGTTCTTCGATGACCTTTTCCTTGCCCGGGAGGATCTCGTACTTGGCTTTCCAGCCGTGGTCCGGATCGACACCCATGCGCGCAACCAGTTGCTTGCGCGCTTTTTCCTTAGGCGACAGCGCCGGCACTTCACCAGCAGCGGCCTTGCCGCGCTTGGCGGCTGGCTCTTTGCTGGCGCTAGCCGAACCGCTGGTGGGCAGGTCTCGGATATGGCCGATACTCGACTTCACCACGTATTGGTTGCCCAGATACTTGTTGATGGTCTTGGCCTTAGCCGGGGATTCCACAATGACCAGCGATTTGCCCATGGATCAGAAAATTCCTGAATTCGAGAAGTGAAAGGCGGTTGGCGCCTGACGCGGCACCGCTATATATAGTGGCAACAAGGTGAGGTCAAGCGCAGGGTTCTGCGCGACTTGCGCTTATAGCCGGGAAAAAAGGCTGGGTTCGGCCTGCACCAAAGCAAAGCGCGGGACCTGCTCGCCGTCAACTTCGACCGACTCCAGGAACATGCTCAAAGGGCGCACCCAAAAGCCGTAATCGCCATACAGGGCTTGGTAGAAGACCACTTCTTCTTCGGTTTCGGAGTGCCGTGCAACGTTGAAAACACGGTACTGCGGACCTTTGTAATGCTGGTAGAGCCCGGGTTGGATCGGCATGCTCTGGGCCTCGTTCAAATACGTCGAAATAAAAAACAAAAAAATCTTCAGAAAAACAAAAACCGGGGCACTTGGCCCCGGCTTCCGTCAACGCAACGCTTAAACGCGTTCGAAGACGGTGGCAATGCCCTGGCCGAGGCCAATGCACATGGTCGATACACCGAAGGTGCCGCCATTCTGCTTCATGACATTGAGCAGGGTGCCGGAGATACGCGCACCGGAACAACCGAATGGGTGACCCAGGGCGATCGCGCCGCCGTGCAGGTTAACCTTCTCGTTCATCTTGTCGAGCACTTTCAAATCTTTCAGCACCGGCAGGGCCTGTGCAGCGAAAGCTTCGTTGAGTTCGAAGAAGTCGATGTCGGAGATGCTCAGACCCGCGCGCTTCAGTGCTTTTTGTGTCGCCGGTACTGGACCATAGCCCATGATCGCCGGATCCACACCCGCCACTGCCATCGAACGGATCACCGCCATTGGCTGGATACCCAGGTCCTGGGCACGCTGCGCCGACATCACGATCATGCACGAAGCACCATCGGTGATCTGCGACGAAGTACCGGCGGTCACGGTGCCGCCCTTTGGATTGAACGCTGGCTTCAGAGCCGCCAGGCTTTCCAGGGTGGTTTCCGGACGAATGGTTTCGTCGTAGTCGAACAGTTTCAGGAAACCGTTCTCGTCGTAGCCCTGCATCGGGATGATTTCGTCCTTGAACTTGCCTTCCACGGTCGCCTTGTGGGCGAGTTGGTGGGAGCGCACGCCGAAGGCATCCTGCTGCTCACGGGTAATGCCGTGCATCTTGCCCAGCATTTCCGCGGTCAGGCCCATCATGCCCGAGGCTTTGGCCGCGTACAGCGACATGTGCGGGTTCGGATCGACACCGTGCATCATGCTCACGTGACCCATATGCTCGACGCCGCCGACGACAAATACGTCACCGTTGCCGGTCATGATTGCTTGCGCGGCAGTGTGCAGCGCACTCATCGACGAGCCACACAGGCGGCTGACGGTCTGGCCGGCAGCGGTGTGCGGGATCTGCGTCATCAGGGACGCCATGCGGGCGATGTTCCAGCCCTGCTCCAGGGTCTGGTTGACGCAGCCCCAGATCACGTCCTCGACTTCGCTCGGATCGACCTTGACGTTGCGTTCCAGCAGTTTGCTGATCAGGTGCGCCGACATGTCTTCAGCGCGGGTGTTGCGGTGCATGCCGCCTTTGGAGCGGCCCATCGGAGTACGACCGAAGTCGACAATCACGACGTCTCTAGGATTCAAGCTCATAAAATTTCACTCTCGCTCAAAAGTTGGACGCTTAACCGAAGAACCGCTGGCCAGTCTTGGCCATCTCACGCAGTTTTGCGGTCGGGTGGTACAGCGCGCCCAAATCAGCGTACTGGTCAGCCAGGGCAACGAACTCGGCAACACCGAGCGAATCGATGTAGCGCAGTGCGCCGCCACGGAATGGAGGGAAACCAATACCGTAGACCAGACCCATGTCGGCTTCGGCAGCAGTCTCGACAATACCGTCTTCCAGGCAACGCACGGTTTCCAGGCACAGCGGGATCATCATCCAGTTGATGATGTCTTCGTCAGTGACTTCGCGCTGCTCGTAAACGATTGGCTTGAGCACTTCCAGTACCGACGGGTCGGCCACTTTCTTCTGCTTGCCGCGCTTGTCGGTCTCGTAGGCGTAGAAGCCCTTGCCGTTCTTCTGGCCCAGGCGCTTGGCTTCGTAGAGCACGTCAACGGCCGAACGACGGTCGTCTTTCATGCGGTCCGGGAAGCCTTCAGCCATCACGTCACGACCGTGGTGACCGGTGTCGATGCCGACCACGTCCATCAGGTACGCCGGGCCCATCGGCCAGCCGAATTTTTCCATGATCTTGTCGATGCGCACGAAGTCCACACCGGCGCTGACCAGCTTGGCGAAGCCGCCGAAGTACGGGAACAGTACGCGGTTGACCAAAAAGCCCGGGCAGTCGTTGACCACGATCGGGTTCTTGCCCATTTTCTTGGCGTAGGCAACGGTGGTGGCCACCGCCAACTCGCTGGACTTCTCGCCACGAATCACTTCCACCAGCGGCATCATGTGCACCGGGTTGAAGAAGTGCATGCCGACGAAGTTTTCCGGACGCTTGAGAGCCTTGGCCAGCAGGCTGATGGAAATGGTCGAGGTGTTGGACGCGAGGATGGTGTCCTCTTTGACCTGATCTTCGACTTCAGCCAGCACGGCTTGCTTGACCTTCGGGTTCTCGACCACGGCTTCAACCACCAGGTCGACGTGACCGAAGTCGCCGTAGGACAAGGTAGGACGAATGCCGTTGAGCACTTCAGCCATTTTCGCGGCGGTCATGCGACCTTTATCAACGCGGCCCACCAGCAGCTTGGCGGCTTCTGCCAGGCCCTGCTCGATACCGTGCTCGTTGATGTCTTTCATCAGGATCGGCGTGCCTTTGGACGCCGACTGATACGCGATACCGCCGCCCATGATACCGGCGCCCAATACGGCAGCCTGCTTCACGTCCTTGGCGATTTCGTCGTAGGCCTTGGCCTTTTTCTTCAACTCCTGATCGTTCAGGAACAGACCGATCAAGCTCTGCGCAGCAGAGGTCTTGGCCAGTTTGACGAAACCGGCAGCTTCGATTTCCAGGGCCTTGTCGCGACCGAAGTTCGCGGCCTTCTGGATGGTCTTGATCGCTTCAACCGGCGCCGGGTAGTTCGGGCCCGCTTGACCGGCGACAAAACCCTTGGCGGTTTCGAACGCCATCATTTGCTCAATGGCGTTGAGCTTGAGCTTTTCCAGCTTCGGCTGACGCTTGGCCTTGTAGTCGAACTCGCCAGAAATGGCGCGCTTGATCAGTTCCAGCGCAGCTTCCTGCAGTTTGTCGGCTTCAACCACCGCATCCACCGCACCGACTTTCAGTGCGTCTTCAGGACGGTTTTCCTTGCCGGCGGCAATCCACTCGATGGCGTTGTCGGCACCGATGATGCGCGGCAGGCGCACGGTACCGCCGAAGCCCGGGTAGATGCCCAGCTTGACTTCCGGCAGACCGATCTTGGCCTTGGTGGACATGACGCGGTAATCTGCCGCCAGGCACATTTCCAGGCCGCCACCCAGCGCGATGCCGTTGATCGCGGCGACGGTTGGCACGTTGAGGTCTTCGAAATCGCTGAAAATCTTGTTGGCTTCGAGGTTGCCAGCAACCAGCTCGGCATCCGGCAGCTTGAAGTTGTCGACGAACTCAGTGATGTCGGCGCCGACGATGAACACGTCTTTACCGCTGCTGACGATCACGCCCTTGACCGACGCATCTGCCTTGATGGCGTCCACGGCCTGACGCAGTTCGTTCAGGGTTAGACGGTTGAACTTGTTGACGGACTCACCCTTGAGGTCGAACTTCAGTTCGACGATGCCACTTTCAAGAGCCTTAACCGTGATGGCTTTACCTTCGTAAATCATCAACTGATCTCCACGATATGGAAGCTGAACAGTACACGTCGGACGCTGATGTCCTGGCTGGGCATAGACGCTACTGTCGATGCTAACGCCATTCCACCAGGCACACCCGCCAACGCGATAGTCGGGATTCTGTAGGAGCGTTCTGACATACAAACGCTCAATTCATACGCCCGTTTGATTTGGGTACGCCACCTTCACGGAATTTCCGACAATTGTCAATCGCCCAAAACGTTGGTTTAAACGCGACTTTGCGGTCATTTCCGTACCACGAAGACCAGCAACACGCGACTGCATGTACTGTCATTCATAGAATCAATATTTAGAATCGTCGCCCTAATCTGCGGCAGGCGTTGCTTTAGCAGCTACGCTGGCAGGGGCGATAGAGGAAAAATCAGCGCGCCGGGAGGGAAACCGAGCGCAGGATCAGTACGACAGAAAATTTCCGGCCTGCCTGGCCAACTCCAGCCCGATGCTGATTGTCGGGCTTTTTATTGCCGATCATTAAACGCCCTGCGCTCAAGCAAGCGCCTTGAGGGTGGCATCGATCTGCTGCAGTACCTGGGATTCGCCCTTCTCACCCCAATACAAGGTGATCATCTGCTTGTCCGCCTCGACCTTGTACACGTTGCCTGGCAACTTTTCGAAATGAATCAGCAAGGCCGGATCCTCGCAGGGCTCCTGCCACTGATTGACCCACTGCCCAGGAGTTTTCTGCCAGTAGCTCCAGCACGCCGGCCGAGTGCCCCGGCGCGGCCGATGGTACTGCGCGCACGGGCTAGGGGGCTCCGGTTGCAGCCAGTGCGGCCACTCCTGCGGCGCCAGTTGCATGGCCAGGCCGATGCGTCGCGCCTCCATGCGCAAGGCCATCCTGCCGCCCTGGCGACGCGACGGCGCGAGCCATGCCAGGGGGCTGAGCATTACCGCAAGGATTGACACCACTATCCAGACCGTCATATCTGTACTCCCGATTCTTGATGGGCGCATTGATCTCTGTCGAAACCAATACGCTTGAAACCAGCCATACTTACCCTTATCGCAATCCTCAGGAGGTGCACCCCATGCCCTACCACCATATTCTGGTCGCCGTCGATCTAACCGAAGAGTGCGATCCGGTGATTCACCGCGCTCGCGAGCTGGCAGTGGGCAACAGCGCCAAACTGTCCCTGGTGCACATCGTCGAACCAATGGCCATGGCCTTTGGTGGTGACGTGCCGATGGACCTGTCGCAACTGCAACAACAGCAGTTCGACCAGGCCAAGGAACGCCTCGAGCGCCTGATCCTCAAGTATCCGGAACTGACCAAGGACTGCAGCCACCTGACCTACGGCCAGCCGCGCCAGGAAATCCACCATTTCGCCAAGGAACAGGCGTGCGACCTGATCGTGGTTGGCAGCCATGGTCGCCACGGCCTGGCATTGCTACTGGGTTCCACCGCCAACGACGTACTGCACGGCGCGCCGTGCGATGTGCTGGCGGTACGCCTGGTCAAAAGCTGACACGCCCCCCTGTAGGAGCGGGCGCCCGCTTGCGGCTTGCTCGCGATGAACCCGAGAACGCCACGGGGTGTCAGGCTCCCCGCGTCATCGTTGACGACCATCGCGAGCAAGCCGCAAGCGGGCGCCCGCCCCTACAGAGGATCGCTTCGATCCTGCTGCATACAAAAAGCCCGGCACTCATCACTGAGCGCCGGGCTTTTTTATCGCAGGATCACTCAGGCATCCAGCTCGGCCCAACGCTCGACCATGACTTCCAGCTCAGCCTGCAACTGCTCCAGCTGGGCAATCACGGCCGCCGTCTCGGCAGCGGGACGCTGATAGAAACTGGCGTCGGCCATTTGCGCTTCAACTGCCGCAATCTGCTGTTCCATGGCTTCGATCTGCCCCGGCAGGGCTTCGAGCTCACGCTGCAACTTGTAGCTGAGCTTCTTCTTGGCCGCTGGAGCTTCCACCGCTGCCGCTGGCGCAGGCGCCGCAGCGACCACGGCCGAGTTCAGGTCAGCCTTGCCGGATTTGCTCTCGGTCACGCCCAGCAGACGTGGCGAGCCACCCTGGCGCAGCCAGTCCTGGTATCCGCCAACATATTCACGCACCTTGCCTTCACCTTCGAAGACCAGGGTGCTGGTCACCACGTTGTCGAGGAATGCCCGGTCGTGACTGACCATCAGCACGGTGCCATTGAAGGTCAGCAGGACCTCTTCCAGCAGTTCGAGGGTTTCCACGTCCAGGTCGTTGGTCGGTTCGTCGAGCACCAGCAGGTTGGCTGGTTTGCTGAACAACTTGGCCAGCAACAGGCGGGCACGCTCGCCCCCGGACAGCGCCTTGACCGGCGTGCGGGCACGCTGCGGGCTGAACAGGAAGTCGCCGAGGTAGCTCAGCACGTGGCGGCTCTGGCCGTCGATATCGATGAAGTCGCGACCTTCGGCGACGTTGTCGATCACCGTCTTTTCCAGGTCCAACTGGTGGCGCAACTGGTCGAAGTAAGCCACGTCGATGCGCGTACCCTCTTCCACTTTGCCGCTGGTCGGTTGCAGACCGTTGAGCATCAGCTTGAGCAAGGTGGTCTTGCCGGTACCGTTGGCGCCGAGCAGGCCGATACGGTCGCCGCGCGTCAGGACCATCGAGAAATCCTTGATCAGGAACGGGCCACCCGGGTGAGCAAAACTCACGTTCTCGAGGACCATCACCTGCTTGCCGGATTTGTCAGCGGTGTCCAGCTGGATGTTCGCCTTGCCGGTACGCTCACGACGCTCGCTGCGCTCAACACGCAGGGCCTTGAGGGCACGCACGCGGCCTTCGTTACGGGTGCGACGGGCCTTGATGCCCTGGCGGATCCAGACTTCTTCCTGGGCCAGCTTTTTGTCGAACAGCGCGTTGGCGGTCTCTTCGGCCGCCAGCGTGGCTTCCTTGTGCACCAGGAAGCTGGCGTAGTCGCCGTTCCAGTCGATCAGCCCGCCGCGATCCAGTTCGAGGATGCGGGTGGCAAGGTTCTGCAGGAATGAACGGTCGTGCGTGATGAACAGCACGGCGCCCTGGAAATCCTTCAGGGCTTCTTCAAGCCAGGCAATCGCACCGATGTCCAGGTGGTTGGTTGGTTCGTCGAGCAGCAGCAGGTCCGGCTCGGAAACCAGGGCCTGCGCCAGCAGGACGCGACGACGCCAGCCGCCGGACAATTCGGCGAGGGTCTTGTCGGCAGGCAATTGCAGACGGCTCAGGGTGCTGTCGACCAATTGCTGCAAGCGCCAGCCGTCACGGGCTTCGAGGTCGTGCTGGACGTGCATCAGCTTGTCCAGGTCGGCATCGGTAACGATGTTCTGGCTCAGGTGATGGTACTGCGCGAGCAGTTCGCCAACACCGTCCAGGCCTTCGGCGACCACGTCGAACACGGTCCGCTCGTCGGCCACCGGCAATTCTTGCGGCAATTCGCCGATCTTGAGGCCAGGTGCGCGCCAGACGGAGCCGTCATCGGGCTTCTGATCGCCCTTGACCAGCTTCATCATGCTGGACTTGCCTGTGCCGTTGCGGCCGATGATGCACACCCGCTCACCACGGGCGATCTGCCAGGACACCTTGTCCAACAACGGCATAGAGCCGAAAGCAAGGGACACATCGCTGAATTTGAGCAGGGTCATGAGCTTCTCCAAAAACTGGGCGCGCATTCTACCTGACTTGAGGCGTCAGAAGGCTGGCATTTTCACTGAAGGAGCACTCTGCACATTAATTGTTGCGAACTTGTGCCGGCGGGCCGGCAAAGCTTTCACCCGTTGCTGGCAAAAGGCTAAGCTACAGATAATCAGTGCTGGCACCTGCTGGCACTTGTCATGATTTCTCTGCCCGGATGTCTCATGCGCAGTCGCCTCTTCAGCTTTTTATCCTGTCTGCTTCTTTCTGCCACAGCCGTTCAATCCGCCCAGGCAGTGGACCTGTCCACCCAACGCCAGTATTACGATGAAGCCAAGCGCGCCCTGGCCAAGGGTGACACTGGCCCGTACTTTCGCTACAGCCAGGCCCTCGCCGACTACCCGCTGGAACCCTACCTGGCGTATGACGAGCTGACCGCCCGCCTGAAAAGCGCGAGCAACGCCGAAATCGAGAAATTCCTCGCCGAACACGGCGACCTGCCCCAGGCCAACTGGATGAAGCTGCGCTGGTTGCGCTGGCTGGCCGATCG
The DNA here is from genome assembly GCF_949767245.1 of Pseudomonas sp. IT-P176. Classification (NCBI taxonomy): domain Bacteria; kingdom Pseudomonadati; phylum Pseudomonadota; class Gammaproteobacteria; order Pseudomonadales; family Pseudomonadaceae; genus Pseudomonas; species Pseudomonas sp. IT-P176. The sequence continues at coordinate 150,365 of NZ_CATKPN010000101.1, read as the reverse complement.
CGGGGACTGGGCGACCTTCCAGAAATACTACGACCCCAAGCTCAACTTCACCGAGCTGGACTGTCTCAACGCGCAGTACCAGATCAGCCACAACCTCAAGGCTGAAGGCTACGCCAACACCGAAAAACTCTGGTTGACCGGCAAATCCCAGCCGGCCGCATGCGACGCCCTGTTCGGCATGTGGGCGGCCCAAGGCCAACTCACCGAACAGAAACGCTGGGAACGCGCCAAGCTGGCCGCCCAGGCGCGCAACTACGCGCTGGCCAACAGCCTGGTCAGCAGCATGACCACCTTGGCTCCCCGCGGCCGCCTACTGGTGGACGTGGCGCAGAAACCCGAACTGCTGAACCAGCCATCGCGCTTCAACCCGGCGGATGAGCCCATGGCCGATGTGGTCAGCCTGGGCCTGCGTCGCCTGGCCCGCCAGGACCCGGAAAAGGCCATGGCCCTGCTCGATGGTTATGCCGCCAGCATGCATTTTTCCCGCGATGAAAAAGTCGCGATTGCCCGCGAGATCGGCCTGACCCTGGCCCGCCGCTTCGACAGCCGCGCCCTGGACGTGATGACCAAATACGACCCGGAACTGCGCGACAACACCGTGTCCGAATGGCGCCTGCGTCTGCTGTTGCGCCTGGCCCGCTGGGACGACGCCTATCAGCTGACCCGGCGCCTGCCGCAAGACCTGGCCACCACCAATCGCTGGCGCTACTGGCAGGCCCGCAGCCTGGAACTGGCACAACCGCAGAACCCGGAAGCGCAGACCCTGTACCGCAACCTCGCCCGTGAGCGGGACTTCTACGGCTTCCTCGCCGCCGACCGCTCGCAGTCTGCGTACTCGCTGAACAACAAGCCCCTGGTGATGAGCCAGGCCTTGATCAATAAAGTGCGCAACACCCCCGGCGTGCGCCGCGCCCTGGAATTCCATGCCCGCGGGCAGATCGTCGACGGCCGCCGCGAGTGGTACCACGTCAGTCGCCACTTCAACCGGGACGAAATGGTCGCCCAGGCCAAGCTGGCCTACGACTTGAAATGGTACTTCCCGGCCATTCGTACCATCAGTCAGGCACAGTACTGGGACGACCTGGACATCCGTTTCCCGATGGCCCACCGCAACACCCTGGTCCGCGAAGCCAAGGTGCGTGGCCTGCACTCCAGCTGGGTGTTCGCCATTACCCGCCAGGAAAGCGCCTTCATGGATGACGCCCGCTCCGGCGTCGGCGCCAGCGGCCTGATGCAGTTGATGCCCGGTACCGCCAAGGAAACCGCGCGCAAATTCAACATCCCCCTGGCCTCACCCCAGCAAGTGCTGAACCCGGACACCAACATCCAGCTCGGCGCCGCGTACCTGAGCCAGGTCCACAGCCAGTTCAACGGCAACCGGGTACTCGCTTCTGCCGCCTACAACGCCGGCCCCGGCCGCGTGCGCCAATGGCTGCGTGGCGCCGACCACCTGAGCTTCGACGTCTGGGTAGAAAGCATCCCGTTCGACGAAACCCGCCAGTATGTGCAGAACGTGCTGTCTTATTCGGTGATCTACGGGCAGAAGCTCAACTCTCCCCAGCCGCTGGTGGATTGGCATGAGCGCTATTTTGACGATCAGTAACCTTCCTAACTGAAACAAAAAATGCCCGCATCATTGGATGCGGGCATTTTTTTGTACTTCGATAAACGCGCCTCACCGACCCCGTGCAACAGAACCAGAGCGTGCCGCGACCCTCTCGCCAAGCTCTGTCAGGCGATACCTTTGAGCAGGGTTGTTGGGCGAGTCCGGCTGAGTCATCTCGATCAAACCTGCCATCAATGCGGGCTTGAGGTAGTTAGCCCGGAATGTCGCTTTATGCGTCAATCCAACCTCAGCCATCAGTTCACTGATCTTCAGCGCTCCTGCCCCCGCCAGCACGCCCAGCAGCCTGGCCACTTGGTCGGTTACTGGGTCGGTTACTGGGTCGGTTACTGGGTCGGTTACTGGGTCGTTCAGGACGGCCTCGGCCAAAGCCAGGCTCAGAGACTGCAACATGAACTCGACAAAAGGTGTCGATTCGGCCATCCGATCGGCGGCGGACAAGGCCGCGTAATAAGCATCCTGTTGCTCGCGAATGACCGCCTCGACCGGCAGATAGGCCAGCACCGGCCGCCACTGACTGAGAATCAGGGTCTGCCACAGCCGCCCCATGCGTCCATTGCCGTCAGCGAAGGGATGAATGAATTCGAATTCGTAGTGAAAGACACAGCTGAGGATCAGCGGATGCCAATCGCTGGCATCCAGCCAGGCCAGCAAGTCATCGATCAGGGTTGCCACACGACTTGGTGGTGGAGCCATATGAACCAGTTGCTCGCCTCGGTAAATACCGACTCCCTCGCGGCGGAACCGACCACAGTCGTCGATCAAGCCCTGCATCAACAACTGGTGCGCCGACAGCAGATCGGTCCGACTGCTGGCACGCCACTGCGGCATGGACTCATAGGCCGCAAATGCGTTGCGCACCTCCTGAATCTCTCTAGGCAATCCCAGCACTCGCTGCCCCGCCAGTACCGCCGTCACCTGCGCGACGCTGAGGGAATTGTTTTCGATGGCCAACGAAGCCTGAATAGTGCGGATCCGGTTCCCGCGACGCAGTTGAGGTGCTTGCCGAGCTTCGTCCACTGCCAAAAGCTGACCGATCTGCTCGCTGATTTCAGCGATCAGCGTCAGAATTCTGGTGTTCAGGGTCAACGGGGGTTGATAGCGGCTCATTGGCGGATCCAGGTATTTCCTTGAGCCCGACATAATGCCCGAAGGCGGATGCATTCAGCAGCCTTCATTCATGACACCTCATGCCCATCATTGAACTGCAACGCCGCCAGCCGCGCGTACAACGCGTTACTGCCGATCAGTTGCTGATGGGTGCCCACCGCCACCAGCTTGCCTTGGTCCATCACGGCGATCCGGTCGGCGTTTTTCACCGTGGCCAGGCGATGGGCGATGACCAGCGTGGTGCGGTTTTTCATCAGGCTGGGCAGGGCTTGCTGGATCAAGTGTTCGCTCTGCGCATCGAGGGCGCTGGTGGCCTCGTCCAGCAACAGGATCGGTGCGTCCACCAGCAAGGCGCGGGCGATGGCCAGGCGTTGCCGCTGACCACCGGAAAGCCCCAACCCGCCATCACCCAGGTGGGTCTGGTAGCCGGCGGGCATCTGCTCGATAAACTCGTGGGCGTAGGCAATCCGCGCGGCCTCCTGGACCTGCGCCAGGGTCGCCTCGGGCTTGCCATAACGAATGTTCTCTTCAATGCTGCCAAAAAACAGCGCCGGGGTTTGTGAGACCAGGGCGAAGCAGCGCCGCAGATCCTGCGGGTCGAGCCGGGTCAGGTCGACGCCATCCAGCAGGATCTGTCCCTGCAGCGGATCGTAGAAGCGCAGCAGCAGGTCATACACCGTCGACTTGCCCGCCCCCGAAGGCCCGACCAGCGCCAGGGTTTCGCCGGCGTTGATCCGCAGGCTCAAACCGTCGACGGCAAAGCTTTGCGGGCGCGACGGGTAGCTAAAGCGCACCTCCTGCAGTTGCAACTCACCGCGAACCCGCTCGGGCAAGGTCACCTGGCCACTGGGTGGCGGCTGGATGATGTTTTCCGAACGCAGCAACTCGGCAATCCGCTCGGCCGCACCGGCAGCCCGCTGCAATTCGCCAATCACCTCGCTCAGGGTGCCAAAGGCACCGCCGACGATCAGGCTGTAGAACACGAACGCCGCCAGTTCCCCAGCGCTGATGCGACCGGCGATCACGTCCATGCCACCGACCCAGAGCATGACCCCGACTGCGCCGAGCACCAGGATGATCACCAACGTGATCAGCCAGGCACGCTGCAGAATGCGTTTGCGCGCGGTGTCGAACGCCTGCTCCACCGTGGCCGCGAAACGCTGCTCGTCCTGGGCCTGGTGGTTGTAGGCCTGGACGGTCTTGATCTGGCCCAGGGTCTCAGCGACATAGCTGCCGACATCCGCTATCCGGTCCTGGCTCAGGCGCGACAGGCTGCGTACGCGCCGGCCGAAAATCAGGATCGGCGCCAGCACCAGCGGCAGCGCCACCACCACAATGCTGGTCAACTTGGGGTTGGTGATGAACAGCAGCACGATGCCGCCGATCACCATCAAGGCATTGCGCAAGAACAGCGACAGTGACGACCCGATCACCGATTGCAGCAAGGTGGTGTCGGCGGTCAGGCGCGACTGGATCTCGGAACTGCGGTTGTCCTCGTAGAACCCGGGATGCAGGTAGATCAGGTGGTTGAACACCTGCCGACGGATGTCCGCCACGCAGCGCTCGCCAATCCACGACACCAGGTAAAAGCGGGTGAAGGTGCCGATCGCCAGACCCACTACCAGCAGCAGGAACAGGCCGATGCTCTGGTTGAGCAGGTGCGGCGACTGGGTCATGAAACCCTGGTCCACCAACAACCGAATGCCCTGCCCCATGGACAGGGTAATGCCGGCAGTGACGATCAGCGCCAGCAAGGCACCTAACGCCTGCCAGCGATAGGGCGCAATAAAACGCAGGGACAAACGAATCGCGCGACGGTGGCGGGCTGACAGCATCAGGATCATCCAAAAGGGCCAACTGAAAGAATTAACGCGGGCCAGCGTACACCGGTCAATTCAAGGGAACTTGGGTAAATCGTAATCAGTCGGATTGAATATGACCTGTAACAATAGAGCCTAGATGCTATCGGTCTAAAGTCCGGCTGGAAGTTGAAGAGTATTTCTGGTGGAGTGGAGATACCGCCTGATCGGCCTGTGTAGAGCTGTCACAGCGTGGTCACCTGGCGGATTTAGAGTAAGCGCACAACCTGATGAGGAGACAGGCCATGTCCTTGCAACACAGCAGCGATGACAAGATTCAAGTGATCCGCACGCAGCCGCACCAGTCTCTAGGGTGCGCCATTATTGACGCCCAAGGCCGCGAAGTACCGATCACTGAAGACATGATCCAGAGCGCATGCCGCGAGCTGGAACAGCGATTGGTCAAGCCTGCCGAACAAAAGTGACATATAGCCTGATGTCTTCGAACCCGGCCCGCCTAGGCCGGGTTTTTTATCGCCGCGATTACGCTATACCGCCTGCGCACCCAAGGCTGCCACGATCTGTCGCAACTCAGGCGCCTGACCCTCGATCTGCACGCGCAGCCCGTCAATCTCACGGCGCTGCGGGTAGTGCTTGCGCAACAGGTCAAATGCCGTGCGCTGCTCAGCGCCGCTGACCACCAGGCTGTGACGAAAATCCGCATCGTCGCGACGCGGGTCGTACACCCCACGGCAGAGCATCGCCAAGGCCCAAGCCGGATCACTGCTGGCGCTCAGGCTGACCTGCGCCAGCCAGGGGGCAGGTAGCAGTTGGTCCAGCGACACAGTCGCAGGCTGGCCAAGGAACTGGCACAACGCCTGATAGATCTGCGCAGTGCCTCGTTGTTTGCCATCGAGGCTGTAGCCGGCGATATGCGGGGTGGCAATCACGCACAGTTCGGCGAGGGCGATATCGACACTCGGCTCGCCTTCCCAGACGTCCAGTACCGCTTGCAGGTCTTCGCGCTCCAGCAGCACTTCACGCAGTGCCTGGTTGTCCACCACCGAGCCGCGACTGGCATTGATCAGCCAGGCACCCGGCTTGAGTTGCTCCAGGCGCTGGCGATCAAACAGGTGCCGGGTCGATTGCTCGCCGGATGAGGTCAAAGGAGTGTGCAGGCTGATCACGTCGCATTGCGCGATGATTTGCTCAAGGCTGGCGTAATCGCCTCCTTCGCTTGCCTGGCGCGGCGGGTCGCAGACCAGCACCTTCCAGCCCAGGCCTTGCAGCACCTTGACCAGCCGCCCACCCACTTCGCCAGCCCCGACCACCCCATAGGTGCGCTCGGCCAGTGCTACGCCTTCGATCTCGGCGAGGGTCAGCAAGCTACCCAGCACATAGTCGACCACCCCACGGGCATTGCAGCCCGGGGCGCTGGACCAACCGATATTGGCCTCGGCAAAGTACTCGAGGTCCAAGTGATCGGTGCCAATGGTGCAGGTGCCGACAAACCGCACCTTACTGCCTTGCAGCAGGTCGCGACTGACGTTGGTCACCGAGCGCACCAGCAGCACATCGGCCTGCTCGACAGTGGCGCGATCAATGGAGCGGCCCGGCACGCGGCGGATTTCGCCGAAACCTTCGAAGAAGGCATCGAGCAGCGGAATATTTTCGTCAGCAACAATCAGCATGGCAGGCTCCTTTGGCGGACCGGCAGTGTAGCTCAGCTCCCGCCAGAGGCGGCGATTACAAATCCGCAACACTGGAGTTTTCCTGACTGCTGCGTCAGGGCGTAGAATGCGCCGCCTTGCGCATCAAAACCCTTTGGACGCTTCGCCTGTGAACTCCGTGACTGACAGCACCGCCGCTACTGCCCCGCCCCGCACAACCCCGGTTCGCCTGGAGCTCAAAGGCCTGCTGGGCCTGGCCCTGCCGATCATGGTCGCGCAACTGGCCACTACCGCCATGGGGTTTGTCGATGCTGTGATGGCCGGCCGGGTCAGCCCACGGGACCTGGCGGCAGTGGCCCTGGGCAACTCGATCTGGATTCCGGTGTACCTGTTGATGACCGGCGTGCTGCTGGCCACCACGCCCAAGGTCGCCCAGCGTTTTGGCGCCGGACAATTCGAGCAGATCGGCCCACTGACCCGTCAGGCCCTGTGGCTGGCGCTGGTCGTCGGCTTGCTGGGCAGCGGGCTGTTGCTCAGCGCCGAGCCGATCCTGCACTGGATGAAAGTCGACCCGCTGCTGATCGACCCGAGCATGGGCTACCTGCAGGGCATCGCCTTCGGTTTTCCGGGCATCGCCTTCTACTACGTACTGCGCTGCTACAGCGACGGCATGGGTCGCACCCGCCCGAGCATGGCCATCGGCCTGAGCGGCCTGCTGCTCAACATCCCGCTCAACTATGCGCTGATCTACGGCCACTTCGGCCTGCCGGCCATGGGCGGCGTTGGCTGCGGCTGGGCCAGTGGCATCGTGATGTGGTTCATGGCCTTGAGCATGGCCGGCTGGACCCGCTGGGCGCCCTTCTATGCCCGCACCCGGGTGCTGGTGCGGATCGATTGGCCGCAGTGGGCAGTGATCAAGCGCCTGATCGGCATCGGCCTGCCGATCGGCATCGCGGTATTCGCCGAATCGAGCATCTTCGCGGTCATCGCCCTGCTGATCGGCAGCCTCGGCTCGACCGTGGTGGCCGGGCACCAGATCGCGCTGAACATCAGCTCGCTGCTGTTCATGATTCCCTACTCGCTGGGCATGGCGGTCACGGTTCGGGTCGGCCAGGCACTGGGTGCCGGCAATCCCTACCAGGCGCGTTTCGCGGCGAAGGTCGGGCTGGGTGCAGCCCTGGTGTTCGCGGCATTCTCGGCGAGCCTGATCCTGCTGCTGCGCGAACCCATCGCCTCGATCTACACCCCTGACCAGAGCGTGATCCAGATCGCCTCGATGCTGATCGTGTATGCCGCGCTGTACCAGTTCTCCGATGCGATCCAGGTGATCTGCGCCGGTGCGCTACGAGGCTATCAGGACACCCGGGTGACGATGATCCTGACCCTGTTCGCCTATTGGGGCATCGGCCTGCCGGTGGGTTACGTACTGGGACTGACCGACTGGTTCGGCCCCGCCAGCGGCCCGAGCGGGTTGTGGGAAGGGCTGATTGCCGGCCTGAGCTGCGCGGCGCTGATGCTGTCGATCCGCCTGGTGCGCAGTGCCCGCAAGCGGATTCGTATTCACCAGCGCACCCCGGCCGTGTAGGAGCGGGTGCCCGCTTGCGGCTTGCTCGCGATGGACGTCAACGCAAACGCGTACTTGTGGCTGCCCCTAACGCCGATCAACCGGACTTCTTGCGAATCCAGTACAGGTAGGTGCCGCCATCCTCATGTTGACCGACCAGCTCATGGTCGAGAAACACGCAGAACTTGGGAATGTCGCGACGGGTCGAAGGATCCGTGGCGATCACCTTGAGCAGGCCGCCCGGGACCAGGTCGCGAATGTGTTGGTGCAGCATCATCACCGGTTCCGGACAGTTCAGGCCGGTGGCGTCAAGGGTGCCGTCAACCGGCGTATGGATCAATTCACTCATGTCTGACTCCTGAAACGTGCCGGCATTGTCGCGCAAAGCCGGGGGCCCCGTCAGCTATGGCATAACACCATTACTGTGGCAGCGCCCACGCTCGCGACGGGGCCCACTCAACGGGACCTGGTTTTCTTCACATCATGGCGACGCAAATGGCAGGTCACTTCCTCGCGGTCGTGATACAGCTGCTTGCAGCCGATGTCGACCCGGATCCCGCGGGCCTTGAAACCTTCCGCGATGCGCTCGAGCAGGCGCTTCACTTCGGCATAACGCTGCTTCATCGGCAGCTTGAGGTTGACCACCGCTTCGCGGCAATGCCCGTCACCGATCCACTCTTCCAGCATCGCCGCGTTACGCGCCGGTTTCTCGACGATGTCGCAGACCATCCAGTCCACCGGCTGCTTGGGCTTGAAGGTGAAGCCGTCGGCCATCAAATGCTGTACCAGCCCGGTATCCATCAGGCTTTGCGCCATCGGCCCGTTGTCGATGGCCGTCACCAGCATGCCCCGATTGACCAGTTGCCAGGTCCAGCCACCCGGTGCGGCACCCAGGTCGACACCGGTCATGTCGCTGTGCAAGCGCTCATCCCACTGATCGCGCGGGATGAAGTGGTGCCAGGCCTCTTCCAGTTTCAGGGTCGAGCGGCTTGGCGCTTCGCGGGGAAACTTCAGGCGGGGAATACCCATCGGCCACATCGCCGAGTTGTTGGCTTCAGCCAGCCCCATGAACACTTCGCGCCCACTTTTGAAGGTCAGCAGCAAACGTGGCTTGAGCGGGTCTTCCACCAACTTGCCAGCCGCGATGAGGGCCTTGCGCAAATGGCCTTCGAATTTCTTGCAGAAGTTCGACAGCTCCTTGCCGTCATTGGTATCGACCATTTCCAGCCACAGGCTGCCGCACACCGGGAACTGCGCCAGGTGGGCGAGGATCACACTGATGCGATCGGTTTCCGGCAGGTCGATGAAGATCCCGCGTGCCCATTGCCGCGGGAAGATCAACTGGGCAAAACGCTGGCCGCGCATCAAGCGCTCGGCGCCGTCTTCCTCGGTGCAGATGAACTCGGCGCAGGCGCTGGCGGTTTTCGCCTTGGCGTAGCCGGCCACGTTCAAACGCGCGGCATGTTCGGCGATCTCCGAGCAGACTTCACCTTCGAAGCCCGGCCGGCAATGCATAAAGAGGATGTTCATTAAATCTCCTGGGCAAGTGCGCGCAAACTTGCCCTGTAGCAAAGCCTGTCACGAAAACCGGCGCATGATAGCTGACTTCGCAACCCTGGACCTGCCCATAGAGTCCAGTAATTAGCCAGCTACTTAAAACAGGGCTAGGTTTAATGCTCTGTCCATCCCGTCAGTCCGTAGCCGTGCGGACTCAAAGGAGTCATTTCAATGCCGTCCCTCGATAGCCTGAAAACCCTTGGCACCCTGCAAGTCGACGACAAGACCTATCACTACTTCAGCTTGCCAGCGGCTGCCAAAGCCCTGGGCAACCTTGACCAGCTGCCGATGTCGCTCAAAGTCCTGCTGGAAAACCTGTTGCGCTGGGAGGACGGGAAAACCGTCACCGGCGCTGATCTCAAGGCCCTCGCGGCCTGGCTCAAGGAGCGGCGCAGCGACCGGGAAATCCAGTACCGTCCGGCGCGCGTGTTGATGCAAGACTTTACCGGAGTACCGGCGGTGGTCGACCTGGCCGCCATGCGCGCCGCCATGGCCAAGGCCGGCGGCGACCCACAGCGGATCAATCCGCTGTCGCCGGTGGACCTGGTGATCGACCACTCAGTGATGGTCGACAAATTTGCCAGCAGCAGCGCATTCGAAGAGAACGTCGACATCGAAATGCAGCGCAATGGCGAACGTTATGCCTTCTTGCGCTGGGGCCAGAGCGCCTTCGACAACTTCAGCGTGGTACCGCCGGGCACCGGCATCTGCCACCAGGTGAACCTCGAATACCTCGCACGCACGGTGTGGACCAAGGACGAGGACGGCCGTACCTATGCCTTCCCCGACACCCTGGTGGGCACCGACTCCCACACCACCATGATCAACGGCCTCGGAGTACTGGGCTGGGGTGTCGGCGGGATCGAGGCCGAAGCGGCGATGCTCGGCCAACCGGTGTCGATGCTGATTCCTGAGGTGATTGGCTTCAAGCTCACGGGCAAACTCAAGGAGGGCATCACCGCCACCGACCTGGTGCTGACCGTGACCCAGATGCTGCGCAAAAAAGGCGTGGTGGGCAAATTCGTCGAGTTCTACGGCGACGGCCTGGCCGAACTGCCCCTGGCCGACCGCGCCACCATCGCCAACATGGCGCCGGAATACGGCGCGACCTGCGGCTTCTTCCCGGTGGACCAGGTAACGCTGGACTACCTGAGCCTGTCCGGCCGTCCGACTGCGGTGGTCAAACTGGTGGAGGCCTACAGCAAAGCCCAGGGCCTGTGGCGCCTGCCCGGCCAGGAACCGCTGTTCAGTGACAGCCTGGCGCTGGACATGGGCAGCGTCGAAGCCAGCCTCGCCGGACCAAAACGCCCGCAAGACCGGGTCTCGTTGCCCAATGTGGCCCAAGCCTTCAGCGATTTCCTCGGCCTGCAGGTCAAACCCACCAGCAAGGAAGAAGGCCGCCTGGAAAGTGAAGGCGGTGGCGGTGTGGCCGTAGGCAATGCCGACCTGGTCGGCGAGGCGGACTACCAATACGAGGGTCAGACCTATCGCCTGAAAAACGGCGCAGTGGTGATTGCCGCCATCACCTCCTGCACCAACACCTCAAACCCCAGCGTGATGATGGCCGCCGGGCTGGTGGCGAAAAAAGCCGTGGAAAAAGGCCTGCAGCGCAAACCCTGGGTCAAGAGTTCCCTGGCGCCCGGCTCCAAGGTGGTGACCGACTACTACAATGCCGCCGGCCTGACTCAATACCTCGATCAACTGGGCTTTGCCCTGGTGGGTTACGGCTGCACCACCTGCATCGGCAACTCCGGCCCTTTGCCGGAGCCGATCGAAAAAGCCATCCAGGGCTCCGACCTCACCGTCGCTTCGGTGCTGTCGGGCAACCGCAACTTCGAAGGCCGGGTCCACCCCCTGGTGAAAACCAACTGGCTCGCCTCGCCACCGCTGGTGGTGGCCTATGCACTGGCCGGCACGGTGCGCATCGATATCAGCCGCGAATCACTGGGCGACGACAAGGACGGCAACCCGGTGTACCTGCGCGACATCTGGCCTAGCACCCAGGAGATCGCCGAAGCGGTCAACCAGGTCAACACCGCGATGTTCCACAAGGAGTACGCCGAAGTGTTCGCCGGCGACGAGCAGTGGCAAGCCATCGAGGTGCCGCAAGCGGCTACCTACGTCTGGCAGCCAGACTCCACCTACATCCAGCACCCACCGTTCTTCGACCACATCGACGGCCCTCCGCCAGTGGTCGAGGACATCAGCCACGCCCGGGTACTGGCGCTGCTCGGCGACTCGGTGACCACCGACCACATCTCCCCCGCCGGCAACATCAAGGCCGACAGCCCGGCCGGCCGCTACCTGCGCGAGCAAGGGGTCGAGCCACGGGACTTCAACTCCTACGGCTCACGGCGCGGCAACCATGAAGTAATGATGCGCGGAACCTTCGCCAACATTCGCATCCGCAATGAAATGCTCGGCGGCGAAGAAGGCGGCAACACCCTGTATATCCCCACTGGCGAGAAAATGGCGATCTATGACGCGGCCATGCGCTACCAGGCCGCCGGCACGCCGCTGGTGGTGATCGCGGGGCAGGAATACGGCACCGGCTCCAGCCGCGACTGGGCGGCCAAGGGCACCAACCTGCTGGGGGTCAAGGCGGTGATCGCCGAAAGCTTCGAACGGATTCACCGCTCCAACCTGGTGGGCATGGGTGTCCTGCCGCTGCAGTTCAAGCTCGACCAGAACCGCAAGAGCCTGAACCTGACCGGCAAGGAAACCCTGAGCATCCAGGGGCTCAGCGGCGTGGAACTGACGCCACGGATGAACCTGCCCCTGATCATCACCCGCGAGGACGGCAGCCGCGAGAAAATCGAGGTGCTGTGCCGGATCGACACCCTCAATGAAGTGGAGTACTTCAAGGCCGGGGGAATCCTGCATTACGTGTTGCGGCAGTTGATTGCCTCATAAGGGCAGCCCCGAGCGCTTTTCGGTGGGTACTCGCGCTGCCTTTTCAGCCGCGCGAGTACAAGCCCCATAGCTGCAAACCGACTCATTTCACGCCTCGTGACTTGGAAAGCCCAAGCGTGATGAGGTAACGCTCCTCTGTGGGCCGCTTATAGTCGCGAAAGCGATTAACCATGAGCATGACCTGATACTTGTCACCCGCTAGCCAGTAAGCCGTACCGCCTTTATTGACTTCGCGCAGTTGGGCACGCCATTGGGGGGTATCGGCGAACGATGGAAAGTCCCCGGCCCGATTCGGCATCCAGCCGCCCTTGCGCCATTGCTCCTGCAGATCCAGTACGACATTGAGGGCGTCATCGAGTAACAGAGGCTCGATTTGCGGGGACATGCGGATACCGCTGATTAACCCATCACTGTTGAAGTTGATGGTGAAAAATCGTGCAAGTGGAGTAATGAACCCATATTGAGGATCGATGAAACGTAGCCGAGCGTCCGACTTGGGAATGCTGAACGCAAAGTGTCCAGGAATGGTTGGACCAATAGCGGCACTGGAGCGCTGACGCATATCCTCCCAGGGCTCGCCAAACTTCAGTGCGATTTCCTTTTCTGACTGCAGTTCGATCGCCCATCCCAGAAAGGCGACTACAGCCAGAGCGACAACCCAATGTCGCCAGCCAAGTTGCATCAGCCAATTCATCGCATGCCTCTGCCAGAGGCGATATTCCATATCGCCTGTTCGATCTGGTTGCGATCGTTGCTGTGTAACAGTTGATCAAACTGCACCGCCGCCTTGAGTACGAAGGCCATGCGTTGATCAATATCCGACAGGTCAGCAAGAGGATTGCTACTGAAGCCAATCGTGCGTCCGTCATCCACTCGTTGGCACTGGCTGGCCAGGGTCAACTCGATTGCTTGAGCAACACCGGACGGAAAGTCAGTGACATGGGACAGGTGGTTGCCACGTAGCAGTGCGACCAAAACCAGGTCGCTGTACATCGCCGGTTGCAGGATATTCTTCTGTTCGTGCTTGGCAAGATGCTCAACACTCTCGGCGACACGACCGCCCTCGATGGCCTGAAAACTTTCCAGGATTTCATCGTGGTCTGCGCCGAATGCCAGCCTCTCCTGCGCCACAGGCCACAGCACCGGATTCTGAACATTCCCATAGATGTTTTTCCGCGAAGGTAAGCAGGCCTCTAGCGCCGACATCCCCCGCTCTTGATAAAAAACATGCAACGGATACACGTCCAGGAACAGCGTGGTATTACCCATGGCCAACATCTTGTACACGTGCTGGTACAGCTGCTGCGCGTAGGACAGTTCGCCCTCGGGCCTGAAGTCGATACCTGGTAGCGGGTTGTTGCGCAGCGCGTGCTCGTAGTCGCGTTGTGCTTGCCGGAAGGTCTGGAGTCTGGTTTGTCGCTCGCGTTCGCTGGGCTCGAGCAAGCCATAGAAGCCTGACCTGGCACTCTGCTGCAGTTGCTGCTCGGCGTCATATTCAGCCTGGATCCGGTCGATCGAATCTGCGGCATGCAGCAAGCCACAGCCCACCTGTTTTGATGCGAAGGCGGCGAGGCCGGCCCACTGGAAACGCGGATCCTGCAGCCACAGTCGGGCGTAGGCGGCGTTGATCGCGCGGTTGCGGGCCTTGGGATCGGCAATCAACTGGCCGCCAGGTGCGACGATGGACTCGGCTTGTTGTTGGTAACTGATCCAGAGATTTTCGCAGACCCTTTCAGGTCGTTCTGTGAAGATGGGTGTGGGGCGGCTGGGTGTTGAGGTGAGATTGGATGAGCGCGGCCCGGTTGCAGGCTGCTGGGTTGTGAACGAAGTGGACGGCGGCGTGAAGCGCGGATCTGGTGCGAGGTCCTTGAACTCCTGGCACTGCAGGGTCTGGTTGGCGATCAGGCGTGGTGGTGGGTCGCACTTGCAGTGACAGAGGTCACCGTCCAGGGCGGTGGGGCGTCCTTGCATGAGGTCCACCAGGTGCGGGCCGTCGCAGACGATGACGCCAGTGCTGTCGCAGGCCGGACAAGCGACCTCGTCGCCTTCGCGGGCAATGGGCTGGCCATCGATGGTCCAGAATTCGTAGCCGGTCATTACGGTGCCGTCGGCGGTGGTCTTGGCCCCGACGGTGATGTGATAGCGCTTCATGCCAGATTGGTCCCTGTCGATTTGACGAAAGGACCCACGCTAGATGACGCTCTTGCGGGAGATAAATCAGACGTTTCTTTGAGTGCTGTAGGCCCTATCCGTTAATGACGCACCAGTCGTTTTGCGACGCAGCGCCGATTTCTTGAAAAAAAATTTCAATAATCCAGCGGGCTGGCCGAAACCCTGTCAAAGCCTTGCGGATTGAAAAAGCCATGCGTAATAACCAGCCCATCACTCAACGCGAACGGACCTTCCCGGCTCAGCAACGGTTGATTTCCACCACCGATGCCAAAGGCGTGATCAACTACTGCAACGACGCTTTTGTCGAGATCAGTGGGTTCTCCCGTGAAGAACTGATCCGTGCGCCGCACAATCTGGTCCGTCACCCCGACGTCCCGTCGGCGGTCTTCGCGCATATGTGGGGCACATTAAAACAAGGCCTGCCATGGATGGGCATTGTCAAGAATCGCTGCCAGAACGGTGACCATTACTGGGTCAACGCCTACGTGACCCCGGTATTCGACGGCAACCAGGTGATCGGCTACGAGTCGGTTCGGGTCAAGCCCACCGCCGAGCAGATCCGGCGCGCCGAGACCCTGTACCAGCGCATCAACCAGGGCAAGTCCGCCGTTCCCCAGCGTGACAAATGGCTGCCGGTGCTGCAGGACTGGCTGCCATTCATCCTGGTCAGCCAGTTGAGCTTCATGATCGGCGCCACCCTCAATTCGCAATGGGGCTTTGCCCTCGCTGCCGGCCTTTCGGTGCCGCTGGGCCTGCTGGGGCTGAGCTGGCAACAACGCGGTCTCAAGCGCCTGTTGCGCCTCGCCGAGCAGACCACCTCCGACCCGCTGATCGCCCAGATGTACACCGACAGCCGTGGCGCCCAGGCGCGCCTGGAGATGTCGATCCTCAGCCAGGAAGCCCGCTTGAAAACCTGCCTGACCCGCCTGCAGGACACCGCCGAGCACCTGACGGAGCAGGCACGTCAATCTGACCAACTGGCGCATAACAGCTCCACTGGCCTGGAACGTCAGCGCGTGGAAACCGAGCAGGTGGCCACCGCCGTCAACCAGATGGCCGCCACCACCCAGGAAGTGGCCAGCCACGTCCAGCGCACCGCAGACGCGACCCAGGAAGCCAACCGCCTGACCGGGCGTGGTCGCGATATCGCCGGGGAAACCCGCGACGCCATCCAGCGCCTGTCGGTGGTAGTCGGGGAAACCGGCCTGACGGTGACCCAACTGGCCAAGGACAGCGACGAAATCGGTGGTGTGGTCGATGTGATCAAAGGCATTGCCGACCAGACCAACCTGCTGGCCCTCAACGCCGCCATCGAAGCCGCTCGCGCCGGCGAAATGGGCCGGGGTTTTGCGGTGGTGGCCGACGAAGTCCGCCAACTGGCACAACGTACCAGCGAGTCGACCGGACAGATCCACAGCCTGATCGCCAAGCTCCAGCAAACCGCCAGCACCGCCGTGCAAACCATGGAAGCCGGCCATCGCCAGGCCGAAGAAGGCGTGGCGCGGGTCCTTGAGGCAGACCAGGCCCTAGTGGGCATCAGCGAAGCGGTGGCCAATATCACCGACATGACCACTCAAATCGCCGCCGCCACCGAGGAGCAGAGCGCGGTGGCCGAAGAGATCAGCCGCAACATCAGCAACATTTCCGAACTGGCCGACCAGACCTCGGAACAGGCGCAGAACTCGGCCCTCCTCAGCGAAGAACTGACCCGGACCGCAAATACCCAGTATTCGCTGGTGGAGCGCTTCAACCGCTGATTGCGATTGATCGTTACGGGGGATTGGGGTTAAGACAGTTGCTCCCACACTAGTGTAGGAGCGGGCGTTAGCTCGCCTGCAGCTCTTGATCTTGATCCACCCAACTACCGCAAAAACTCCGCAATCCCCTGCGCAGCCGCCGTCAAATGCTGCTCATGACTAACCCCAGAAGCCTTCAGCGGCTTCAAGTCATGATCCGCTGCCACCAGCCACATCAACTCGATGCAAGGCGCCAAGTCATAACCCTCCACCGTATCCCGATTACCCAACCCATCCCGCTCACCCTGGATAATCAAGGCCCGGGTCTTTAATCCGGCCAAATGCTCCACTCGCGGCTTCTGCGGCTTACCCACGGGGTAAAACGGATAGCCCAGGCACACCAACGCATCCACCCCCAACTCATCCGCCAGCAAACTGGCCATCCGCCCGCCCATGGACTTGCCACCAATGGCCAGGGGCCCAGCGACATGACGTCGCACCAGGGCATACACCTCTCGCCAGCACTCGAGCAGCTTCGGCGCCGGATTGGGCGGCCGCCGACCGCCGTCCAGGCGTCGCTGGGCCATGTAGGGAAACTCGAAGCGCAGCACATTGACCCCACGGGCCGCAAGGCGTCCAGCCATGTCGGCCATCCATGCGCTGTCCATCGGCGCACCCGCCCCATGGGCAAGAATCAGGGTCGCCACGGCCGGCGTCGAGGCGCCATTCCACAACCAGCCCTGCTGACGCACACACTGCTCCCATTGATCCCCGTCAATACTGGCCTTGTGCTCTTTGTCCATGCTTGCCTCGCTTTTAATCTGCCTATAACTCCAGGCGAAGGGAGCGTTCGTGCCTTGCGCAGACGCCTTCACTTCGGCTGAACCGTGGATGGGGAACCATGAACACTTCTTTAAGTACCGCCTATAACTACAAGGTGGTCCGCCAATTCGCCATTATGACGGTGGTATGGGGCATCGTCGGCATGGGGCTCGGGGTTTTTCTCGCGGCTCAATTGGTCTGGCCCGAACTGAACTTCAATTTGCCGTGGACCAGCTTCGGTCGCCTGCGCCCGCTGCACACCAACGCGGTGATCTTCGCCTTTGGTGGCTGCGCACTGTTTGCCGCCTCGTTCTACTCGGTCCAACGCACTTGCCAGACGCAATTGTTCGCGCCAAAAATCGCCGCGTTCACCTTCTGGGGCTGGCAACTGGTGATCCTGCTGGCAGCCATCACCTTGCCGCTGGGCTACACCAGCTCCAAGGAATACGCCGAGCTGGAATGGCCGATCGACATCCTGATCACCATCGTCTGGGTCGCCTACGCCATCGTGTTCTTCGGCACGCTGATGAAGCGCAAGACCAAGCACATCTACGTCGGCAACTGGTTCTTCGGCGCGTTCATCATCACTGTGGCCATCCTGCACATCGTCAACAACCTGGAGCTGCCGGTCAGCCTGACCAAGTCCTACTCGGTGTATGCCGGTGCGACCGATGCCATGGTCCAGTGGTGGTACGGCCACAACGCCGTAGGCTTCTTCCTCACTGCCGGTTTCCTGGGGATGATGTACTACTTCGTGCCGAAGCAGGCCGAGCGCCCTGTGTACTCCTATCGCCTGTCGATCGTGCACTTCTGGGCCCTGATCACCCTGTACATCTGGGCCGGCCCGCACCACCTGCACTACACCGCGCTGCCGGACTGGGCTCAGTCGCTGGGCATGGTGATGTCGCTGATTCTGCTGGCGCCGAGCTGGGGCGGCATGATCAACGGCATGATGACCCTCTCGGGCGCCTGGCATAAGTTGCGCAGCGACCCGATCCTGCGCTTCCTGGTGGTGTCCCTGGCGTTCTACGGCATGTCGACCTTCGAAGGCCCGATGATGGCGATCAAGACCGTCAACGCCCTCTCCCACTACACCGACTGGACCATCGGCCACGTACACGCCGGCGCCCTCGGCTGGGTAGCGATGATCTCCATCGGCGCGCTGTACCACATGATCCCGAAAATCTTCGGTCGTACGCAGATGCACAGTGTCGGCCTGATCAACGCGCACTTCTGGCTCGCCACCATCGGCACCGTGCTCTACATCGCCTCGATGTGGGTCAACGGCATTGCCCAGGGCCTGATGTGGCGTGCCGTCAACGAAGACGGGACCCTGACCTACTCCTTCGTGGAAACCCTGGTGGCCAGCCACCCAGGCTTCGTCGTACGCCTGGTCGGCGGGGCGATCTTCCTGAGCGGCATGTTCCTGATGGCCTACAACACCTGGCGCACCGTGCGTGAGGCCCAACCAGCCGAAGTCGCCGCCGCGGCGCAGATGGCCTGAGGAGTCCACCATGAAACACGAAACGATTGAAAAAAACGTCGGCCTGCTGCTGTTGCTGATGGTCTTTGCGGTGAGCATCGGCGGTCTGACGCAGATCGTCCCGCTGTTCTTCCAGGACGTCACCAACAAGCCGGTCGAAGGCATGAAGCCCTACACCGCGCTGCAACTGGAAGGTCGCGACATCTACATCCGCGAAGGCTGCGTGCAGTGCCACTCGCAGATGATCCGTCCGTTCCGCGCCGAGACCGAACGTTATGGCCACTACTCGGTAGCCGGTGAAAGCGTCTGGGACCACCCGTTCCTGTGGGGTTCCAAGCGTACCGGTCCGGACCTGGCACGGGTCGGCGGTCGCTACTCCGATGACTGGCACCGCGCCCACCTGTACAACCCGCGCAACGTGGTACCGGAGTCGAAAATGCCGGCCTATCCATGGCTGGTTACCCAGGCCGTGGACAGCAGCAATACCGAAACCAAGCTCAAGGTCATGCGCACCCTGGGCGTGCCCTACACCGACGAGGACATCGCCGGGTCAGTCGCCACGCTCAAGGGCAAGACCGAGATGGACGCCCTGGTCTCCTACCTGCAAGTGCTCGGCACTGCGATCAAGAGCAAGAGGTGAGCCATGCCCTATGAAATATTGAGCGTAATCAGCACTGGAATGATCCGCGGCCTGGGCACCGTCGTGGTGTTCGTGGCCTTTATCGGCCTGACCCTGTGGGTGTTCAACAGCAAGCGCAGCGCGCAATTCGCCGAAGCCCGGCTGCTGCCGTTTGCCGATGAACCCCTGGCCGAAGACGCCAGCACTCAAGAACCCGCAACAAGGAGTACCCGGCCATGACCACCTTCTGGAGTACGTGGATCTGCGTACTGACCATCGGCAGCCTGATCGGCCTGACCTGGCTGCTGGTCGGCACCCGCAAGGGTGAGACCAAGGGCAGTGTCGACCAGACCATGGGCCATGCCTTCGACGGCATCGAGGAATATGACAACCCGCTGCCCCAGTGGTGGTTCCTGCTGTTCGCCGGGACCCTGGTGTTTGCCGTGGGCTACCTGATCCTCTACCCGGGCCTGGGTAACTGGAAAGGCATCCTGCCGGGCTATCAGGACGGCTGGACCCAGACCAAGGAATGGGACAAGGAAATGGCCAAGGCCGATGCCAAGTTCGGGCCGATCTTCGCCAAATTTGCAGCCATGCCCGTGGAAGAAGTAGCCAAGGATCCACAAGCACTGAAGATGGGCGGACGCCTGTTCGCCTCCAACTGCTCGGTGTGCCACGGCTCGGATGCCAAGGGTGCCTTCGGCTTCCCCAACCTGGCGGACAGCGACTGGCGCTGGGGCGGTAGCGCGGAGGCGATCAAGACCACCATCATGGGTGGGCGGATGGCGGCGATGCCGGCCTGGGGTGAAGTCCTGGGCGATGCCGGGGTGAAAAACGTTGCCGCCTATGTACGCCACGAACTCGCCGGCCTGCCGTTGCCAGAGGACAGCGGTGCCGACCTGGTCGCCGGACAGCAAGCGTACAGCACCACCTGCGTAGCCTGTCACGGCGCCAATGGCCAGGGCATGGAACTGATGGGCGCGCCGAACCTGACGCACCCTGCGGCGTTCATCTACGGCACTAGCCTGGCCCAGTTGCAGCAGACCATTCGCCATGGTCGCCAGGGCCACATGCCGGCGCAGAACGAACTGCTCGGCAATGACAAAGTGCAATTGCTGGCAGCGTACGTCTACAGCCTCTCCCACGGTGCCAGCGCTCAGCCGCTGCAGGCAGAGGGCAAAAGCGAATAACTCGCAACCGCATTACTGTCGCACCTTCCTGGTGCGGCAGTTCCCTACCTCTTTGCGACGCATTGTCGCACCCAAAAAAGGTCTGCCTTTGCGTCCGGCAGATTCACGTCTAAGCTTGCTGCCAAGCGGACTGGCAAAGGCCGGTCACAGGTCAACCGTAAAGGATGGGTTCGACGATTCGGTTCGATGACAGGCCGCAAAGGCCGGTAGACACCGGCTGTCGTCCAAGTTGCCGTCTGTCACCTGCACGCCTCGTTTGAACACACCCCGTTACAACTGACCCGACCCCCTCGCCCTTTTCCCCTGCCGGGACATTTTCCCCCTGGGCAAATTTGTCCCTACGCGGCGCATGGAAAGGCCGCAGAATCAGCTTTTGAAAGCATTGACGCAGGTCATGGCGCGTTGCAATGACCCCCCGCTTTCTCCATACTTGCGGCCGATTTTTATCCCTAATAAAACACCCAAACCGTGGAACCTTAGAATGAGCACAGCAATCAGTCCGACTGCTTATAACTATAAGGTAGTCCGCCAGTTCGCCATCATGACGGTGGTCTGGGGGATCCTTGGCATGGGGCTCGGTGTCTTCATCGCCTCGCAACTGGTCTGGCCGGAGTTGAACTTCGGTCTGCCGTGGACGAGCTTTGGACGCCTGCGCCCACTGCACACCAACCTGGTGATCTTCGCCTTCGGTGGTTGTGCATTGTTTGCCACTTCTTATTACGTCGTGCAGCGAACCTGCCAAACGCGACTGATTTCCGACAGCCTCGCGGCCTTCACCTTCTGGGGTTGGCAAGCGGTGATCGTCGGCGCGATTGTTACCTTGCCGCTGGGTTACACCACCACCAAGGAATACGCGGAACTGGAATGGCCTCTGGCTATCCTGCTGGCTATCGTCTGGGTCACCTACGGTCTGGTGTTCTTCGGCACCATCACCAAGCGCAAGACCAAGCACATCTACGTCGGTAACTGGTTCTACGGTGCCTTCATCGTTGTGACGGCGATGCTGCACATCGTCAACCACGCCTCCCTGCCGGTCAGTTTCTTCAAGTCCTACTCGGCCTACGCCGGTGCGACCGACGCCATGATCCAGTGGTGGTACGGCCACAACGCGGTAGGTTTCTTCCTGACCACCGGCTTCCTGGGGATGATGTACTACTTCGTGCCGAAGCAGGCCGAGCGTCCGATCTACTCGTATCGCCTGTCGATCGTGCACTTCTGGGCCCTGATTACCCTGTACATCTGGGCCGGTCCGCACCACCTGCACTACACCGCACTGCCGGACTGGGCTCAGTCCCTGGGCATGGCGATGTCGATCATCCTGCTGGCTCCAAGCTGGGGCGGCATGATCAACGGCATGATGACCCTGTCGGGCGCCTGGCATAAGCTGCGCACCGACCCGATCCTGCGCTTCCTGGTGGTCTCCCTGGCGTTCTACGGCATGTCGACCTTCGAAGGCCCGATGATGGCCATCAAGACCGTCAACTCGCTGTCGCACTACACCGACTGGACCATCGGCCACGTACACGCCGGTGCCTTGGGCTGGGTAGCGATGATCTCGATCGGCGCGATCTACCACATGATCCCGAAACTGTTCGGTCGTGCGCAGATGCACAGCACTGGCCTGATCAACACCCACTTCTGGCTCGCGACCATCGGTACCGTGCTCTACATCGCTTCGATGTGGGTCAACGGCATCACCCAGGGCCTGATGTGGCGTGCAATCAACGACGACGGCACCCTGACCTACTCGTTCGTTGAAGCGCTGCAAGCCAGCCACCCGGGCTTTATCGTTCGCGCCCTGGGCGGTGCATTCTTCGCCTCCGGCATGCTGTTCATGGCCTACAACGTATTCCGTACCGTACGCGCCTCGAACCCGGCAGAAGCCAAAGCCGCCGAACAGATTGCTGTAGTTGGAGCTCACTGATGAAGCATGAAGCAGTCGAGAAGAATATTGGCCTGCTGGCCTTCTTCATGGTCATCGCCGTCAGCATCGGCGGCCTGACCCAGATCGTCCCGCTGTTTTTCCAGGATGTCACCAACAAGCCGGTCGAAGGCATGAAGCCACGTACCGCCCTTGAACTGGAAGGCCGCGACGTCTACATCGCCAACGGTTGTGTCGGCTGCCACTCGCAGATGATCCGTCCGTTTCGCGCTGAAACCGAACGTTATGGCCACTACTCGGTAGCCGGTGAAAGCGTCTGGGACCACCCGTTCCTGTGGGGTTCCAAGCGTACCGGTCCGGACCTGGCCCGCGTCGGCGGTCGTTACTCCGATGACTGGCAGCGTGCGCACTTGTACAACCCGCGCAACGTGGTGCCCGAGTCGAAAATGCCGGCCTACCCGTTCCTCGTGGAAAACAAGCTCGACGGCAAGGACACCGCGAAGAAAATGGAAGTCTTGCGCACGCTCGGCGTCCCTTACACCGACGAAGACATCGCCGGCGCCAAGGATGCTGTGAAGGGCAAAACCGAAATGGACGCGCTGGTGGCCTATCTGCAAGGCCTGGGCACCATCATCAAAAGCAAACGGTGATTTAGATGGATATCGGGATGATTCGTGGCCTGGGCACCGTTGTCGTGATGGTTGCCTTTATCGGTCTGGCCTTGTGGGTGTTCAGCCCCAAGCGCAAGTCCGAGTTTGAAGACGCGACCTTGCTGCCTTTCGCGGATGATCCCGAAGCCATCAAGCACGTCGAGCAAGCTTCTAGGAGTAACAAAGAATGACTACGTTCTGGAGTCTGTACGTCACAGTCCTCAGTCTGGGTACCATCTTCGCCCTGACCTGGCTGCTGCTGTCGACCCGCAAGGGCCAGCGCAGCGAGCAGACAGATGAGACGGTTGGCCACTCCTTCGACGGGATCGAGGAGTACGACAACCCGCTGCCGAAATGGTGGTTCATGCTGTTCGTCGGCACCATCGTCTTCGCCCTGGGTTATCTGGTGCTGTACCCGGGCCTGGGCAACTGGAAAGGCCTGCTGCCGGGTTACAGCTACCTCGATAACGAGAAGCAGACCCCGTTCGCCAACGGCCAGTCCGGCTGGACCGGCGTTCACGAGTGGGAAAAGGAAATGGCCAAGTCGGACGCCAAGTTCGGTCCGATCTTCGCCAAGTTCGCTGCCATGCCGATCGAAGAGGTCGCCAAGGACCCACAAGCCCTGAAGATGGGTGGCCGCCTGTTCGCCTCCAACTGCTCGGTTTGCCACGGCTCCGACGCCAAGGGTGCTTATGGCTTCCCGAACCTGACCGACGCCGACTGGCGCTGGGGCGGTTCGCCAGCAGAAATCAAGGCCACCATCCTCGGCGGTCGTCACGCCGTGATGCCAGCCTGGGCTGAAGTGATCGGTGAACAAGGCGTCAGCGACGTTGCGGCATTTGTCCTGACCAACCTCGATGGCCGTAAACTGCCAGAAGGCAGCAAAGCCGACCCGGTTGCTGGCCAGAAGCTGTTCGCCGCCAACTGCGTGGCATGCCACGGCCCAGCGGGCAAAGGCACGCCAGCAATGGGTGCACCTGACCTGACTCACCCGGGCGCGTTCATCTACGGCTCGAGCTTTGCTCAACTGCAGCAGACCATCCGTTACGGCCGTCAGGGCCAGATGCCTGCGCAAGAGCAAATGCAGGGTAACGACAAGGTTCACCTGCTGGCCGCTTACGTCTACAGCCTGTCTCACGGCGAGAAGGCAGCGGACGCCGAGTAAGGCAAACGCTTGATGCAACAACCAAACGGCCCCGTCAGTCACCTGACGGGGCCGTTTGGTTTGTGCCCCCCCTAATACCGCACTTCAATCACCGACTCGAGTTGACGGCTGGGCCAGTTATTGTCTTTGACGCGATGGACCGCCAGTGATTGCCGGTCTGCGGCAAAGCTTGCGATCAGGTAGCTCTGCTGGGAAGCCGAACCGCTGAGAAACACCGGCACCTGGCCAAATTCCTCGGTGGCATACCAGTATTGCCCTGTGTAGCCGTGATAATGCCCGGCAAATACCGCCGTGACTTTGTAGGTCTCGATCATGTTTCTGAACCGGGCGATCTGCTCCTGACTGCCGGCCCAGTCTCGCGGCTTGTGCAGGTTGAGAATAATAATTCGGCCCTGCTCCCGGGCCTTTTTCAGGTCGCCTTCGAGCCATTCCAGCGCATCGCTGATTTCGAACGCCTTGGGACTGATGAGAGGCACTCCGGAGCTGAAGTTCACCGAATAGGTCGGCTCGTTGTGCAGTTGCACCAGATGCACATCACCCTGGTTGCGCGAATACGCCAGGCTGCCGTAATAGATATCGGTGCCCCCCGAGACCCGCACGCCGAAGTCCATGCTGTCGACCTTGCCCCAGTAACGCTGCTTGAGCGCCTCGATACTGTCGGCAGCGCAGCTGTTGAGAAAACAATCGTCGACGTTGTTTTCATAGTCGTGATTGCCCAACCCGTAGTCATAGACCCCCTCCAGCCGGGACTCCAGAATCGGCATCAGCACCGAGCGTTGCCAGCCGTGGCCAAACGCCGTGAGGTCGCCATTGATCATCACTGGCACCCGCTGGACACCCCCGAAATTGCGGCGGAAACTGGCAATATCGGCGTATTGGGTATCGATCAGCCACTTCGAACGGGCGTCGCGCGCTGAGTCTGATTCGGACGAGCCGTCATCGGAGCTTTCAGTCCAGGGATACTGCGGGTCGGAGGCAAAGACCAGGTGCACAGGTGATACAGTCTCCTGCGCGCTGAATGCGCCGGGCGCCCCGCAGAAGAGCACCAGCACGGCGGCTAACTTGTAACAATTAATGAGCTTCATAAAATTCCATTTTCATAAAGGGTTTAAGGTGAATGAGCCAGGTCGATCCTGGCTCGCCACCAACTTACTGCCCCTTGCGAAAATGAAACAAACCCCTGGCCGCACTTAATCAAGTGCCGATGTTTCAGCGCCGGTGGTGGCGATGCTGGCCAGGCGTGAGGATGGTGGGGGGGAAATCGTCCATACTGAACAAGTCAATTGACCTGCATCATGATTTGTTACATTTGCTACACCATCCTCCCATTTTTCCCAACGCGACCAAAGGTCGCACCCTTGCGCTAGAGCTTCAGGCGTATCATTGCGCCACTGCAACAGCCTTTTTGACCGCGGTCGGCACGTACTGACCGAGGCATTTTTCCACTGCCGTGGGATGCAATGATGAGCAATCAAATTCCGGTACACGACGTTACACCACCTGCCAAGAACGCGAACAACAGCGTCGACCTTTACGCCTCAAGAGAAAAAATCTACACCCGCGCCTTCACCGGCCTGTTCCGCAATCTGCGGATGATGGGCGGTGCCGGGCTGTTCCTGCTGTATTTCGGTACGGTGTGGCTCAACTGGGGCGGCCACCAGGCCGTGTGGTGGAACCTGCCTGAACGCAAATTCTTCATTTTCGGCGCCACCTTCTGGCCGCAGGACTTCATCCTGCTCTCGGGCCTGCTGATCATTGCCGCCTTCGGCCTGTTCTTCATTACCGTCTACGCCGGACGCGTCTGGTGCGGCTATACCTGCCCGCAGAGCGTCTGGACGTGGATTTACATGTGGTGCGAGAAGGTCACCGAAGGCGACCGCAACCAGCGCATCAAGCTCGACAAGGCGCCCATGAGCGCCAACAAGTTCCTGCGCAAGTTCAGCAAACACAGCCTGTGGCTGTTGATCGGTTTCGTCACCGGCATGACCTTCGTCGGCTATTTCTCGCCGATTCGTGAGCTGGTCATCGACTTCTTCACCGGCCAGGCGGATGGCTGGTCGTACTTCTGGGTCGGCTTCTTCACCCTCGCCACCTACGGCAACGCCGGCTGGTTGCGCGAGCAGGTGTGCATCTACATGTGCCCGTATGCACGTTTCCAGAGCGTGATGTTCGACAAGGACACCCTGATCGTCTCCTACGACCCGCGCCGTGGCGAAGCCCGTGGCCCGCGCAAAAAAGGCGTGGACTACAAGGCCCAGGGCCTGGGTGACTGCATCGATTGCACCATGTGCGTACAGGTGTGCCCGACCGGCATCGACATCCGCGACGGCCTGCAGATCGAATGCATCGGCTGTGCCGCGTGCATCGACGCCTGCGACAGCATCATGGACAAGATGGACTACCCCCGCGGCCTGATCAGCTACACCACCGAGCACAACCTGTCCGGCCAGAAAACCCATAAACTGCGACCGCGCCTGATCGGCTATGCGCTGGTGTTGCTGGCAATGATCAGCCTCCTGGTGACCGCTTTCTTCATGCGCCCACTGGTGGGCTTCGACGTCAGCAAGGACCGCGTGCTGTACCGCGAGAACGCCGAAGGGCGGATCGAGAACGTCTACAGCCTCAAAGTCATGAACAAGGACCAGCGCGACCATACCTACCTGCTGGAAGCCGCTGGCCTGCCAGACCTCAAGCTGCAAGGCAAGCGTGAGATCAAGGTCGCCGCCGGGGAAATTTTCAGCATGCCGGTCGAGTTGTCGAGTGCACCGGAGCAACTGCCGTCGAGCACCAACGAGGTGAAATTCATCCTCAAGGATGCCGACGACGACAGCGTCCACATTGAAGCCAAGAGCCGATTCATCGGCCCACAAATTCGTTGAGAGAAGTCATCATGCCTGCAGCAAATGCCACCAGCCCTTGGTACAAGCACCTCTGGCCCTGGATCATCATCGCGATCCTGGCCTGTTCGGTGACGCTGACCCTGTCGATGGTGACCATCGCGGTGAACAACCCGGACAACCTGGTCAACGACAATTACTACGAGGCTGGCAAAGGCATCAACCGCTCCCTGGACCGTGAGCTGCTGGCCCAGACCCTGCTGCTGCGCGCCAGCGTGCACCTGGATGGGGTCACCGGCGAAGTCGACCTGCACCTGACCGGCAACAGCCAGCCCAAGACCCTGGAGCTGAACCTGATCTCGCCGACCCAGCCTGAGAAAGACCGCAAGATCACCCTGACTCGCAGCGAAACCGAACCAGGCCGCTACATCGGCCAGGTGACCGACAAGGTCGAAGGCCGCCGCTTTGTCGAATTGCTCGGCAGCCAGGACGATCACATCTGGCGCATGTTCGAAGAAGAACAGGTCAGCCACGACAAGGACCTGCTGCTGGGTGACGAACCACTGCAAGGCGCCGAAGACCTGAAGAACTAAAAACTGCGCTTCGCGCATTCGCGGGCAAGCCCGCTCCCACAGTTGATCAGCGGTCGTGAGCTCGCCAACGATCCCTGCGGGAGCGGGTTTGTCCGAGAAGCGGCCCTATCCGACGATAGAGATCCAGCGGTACTAGTGATTACCCCATGACCACCAGCCCAATCCCCTGCTACCACTGCGCCCTGCCCGTCCCGTCTGGCAGCCGGTTTACTGCCGTGATCCTCGGCGAAACCCGCGAGCTCTGCTGCCCAGGATGCCAGGCGGTGGCTGAAGCGATAGTCGCCGGTGGCCTGGAGCATTACTACAGTCACCGTAGCGAAGCCTCGGCCAACCCCGAAGCCTTGCCGGTGCAGCTGGTCGACGAACTGGCGCTGTACGACCGCGCCGACGTGCAGCAACCCTTCGTCCGTCACGACGGCGACCTGGCCGAAACCACGCTGCTGATGGAAGGCATCAGTTGCGCCGCCTGTGGCTGGTTGATCGAAAAACACCTGCGTGGCCTGCCTGCCGTGGCCGAGGCGCGGCTGAACCTGTCGAACCATCGCCTGCACGTGCGCTGGGTCGATAGCCAGTTGCCGTTGAGTCAGGTGCTCAGCGAGTTGCGCCACATCGGCTATGCCGCCCACCCCTACCAGGCCGACCGCGCCAGCGAACAACTGGCCAGCGAAAACCGCCTGGCCCTGCGCCAACTGGGTGTAGCCGGCCTGCTGTGGTTCCAGGCGATGATGGCAACCATGGCGACATGGCCGGAATTCAACATCGACCTCAGCCCCGAACTGCACACCATCTTGCGTTGGGTCGCGCTGTTCCTGACCACGCCGATTGTGTTCTACAGCTGCGCGCCGTTCTTCAAAGGGGCGATGCGCGACCTGCGCACCCGCCACCTGACCATGGACGTATCGGTCTCGCTGGCCATTGGCGGCGCCTACCTGGCGGGCATCTGGACCTCGATCACCGGCACCGGCGAGCTGTATTTCGATGCGGTCGGCATGTTCGCCCTGTTCCTGCTGGCCGGGCGTTACCTGGAGCGCCGGGCCCGGGAGCGCACGGCCGCGGCCACCGCGCAGCTGGTGAACCTGCTGCCGGCCTCCTGCCTGCGCCTGAGCACCGATGGCCAAAGCGAACGGATCCTGCTCAGCGAGTTGCGCCTGGGCGACCAGGTGCTGGTGCACCCCGGCGCGATCCTGCCGGCGGACGGGCGGATTCTCGACGGCCAGTCGAGCGTCGATGAGTCGCTGCTGACCGGCGAATACCTGCCCCAGGCCCGCACGCGTGGCGATGCGGTCACCGCGGGCACGCTGAATGTCGAAGGCGCGCTGACCGTCGAGGTCCAGGCCCTCGGCCAGGACACGCGCCTGTCGGCCATCGTCCGCTTGCTGGAGCGGGCCCAGGCGGAAAAACCGCGGCTGGCGGAGATCGCCGACAAAGCCGCGCAATGGTTCCTCCTGCTGTCACTGGTGGCCGCCGCGGTGATCGGCCTGCTGTGGTGGCAACTGGATGCGTCCCGGGCGTTCTGGATCGTCCTGGCGATGCTGGTGGCTACCTGCCCGTGCGCCTTGTCACTGGCCACGCCCACCGCCCTGACTGCCGCCACCGGCACCCTGCACAAACTCGGCCTGTTGCTGACCCGTGGGCATGTGCTCGAAGGCCTGAACCAGATCGACACGGTGATTTTCGACAAGACCGGAACCCTCACCGAAGGACGCCTGGCCTTGCGCTCGATCCGACCCCTGGCCAGCCTCGACAGCGACCAGTGCCTGGCCCTCGCCGCCGCCCTGGAAAACCGTTCCGAACACCCGATTGCCCGCGCATTCGGCCGCGCCCCGCTGGCCGCCGAAGAAGTCCTCAGCAGCCCAGGCCTGGGCCTCGAAGGGCGAGTCGGCGAGCAGCGCCTGCGCATTGGCCAACCGGCCTTCGTCTGCGCGCTCAGCGGCTGTGCGGTGCCGGCCATGCCTGAGGAAGCCGGGCAGTGGCTGCTGCTGGGTGACAGCAGCGGCGCACTGGCCTGGCTGGTCCTCGACGACCGCCTGCGCAGTGACGCCCCCGCCCTGCTCGCCGCCTGCAAGGCCCGGGGCTGGCGTACGCTGCTGCTGTCCGGCGACAGTTCGCCAATGGTCGCCAGCGTGGCCGCCGAGCTGGGCATCGATGAAGCCCGGGGCGGTTTGCGCCCGGACGACAAGCTGCAAGTGCTCAAGCAACTGCAACAGCAAGGCCGCAAGGTGTTGATGCTCGGCGATGGGGTCAATGATGTGCCGGTGCTGGCCGCCGCCGACATCAGCGTGGCCATGGGTTCGGCCACTGACCTGGCGAAAACCAGCGCCGATGCGGTGTTGCTGTCCAACCGCCTGGACGCCCTGGTGCAAGCCTTTAGCCTGGCCCGCCGGACCCGTCGGGTAATCATCGAGAACCTGCTGTGGGCCGGGCTGTACAATGGCCTCATGTTGCCATTCGCGGCCCTCGGTTGGATCACTCCGGTGTGGGCCGCGGTCGGCATGTCCATCAGTTCGTTGACCGTGGTGCTCAATGCCCTGCGCCTGACTCGCCTGCCGAGCGCGCCCGCAAGCACCCCGCCACACACCCCCGCGCTGCCGGCCTGAGCCGCGCGCGCATGGAGTCCCGATGCCAGCTCTCTACGTGATGATCCCGGCGGCACTGCTGATCGTCGCCATCGCTATCTACATTTTCTTCTGGGCGGTCGACAGCGGTCAGTACGACGACCTCGACGGACCGGCCCACAGCATCCTGTTCGACGACCAGGACCCTAACCACCAGGCGGCGATCAACGAAGCCGACGGCCACCCGGCGGATCCGGCCAAGCCGACCGACAAGACCCCACCCCATGCTTGAACTGGCACCCCTGCTGGTCTCGGCACTGATCCTCGGGCTGCTCGGTGGCGGCCACTGCCTGGGCATGTGTGGCGGGCTGATGGGCGCGCTGACCCTGGCGATCCCCAAGGATCAACGCAGTCGGCGTTTTCGCCTGCTGCTGGCGTACAACCTCGGGCGGATTCTCAGCTACGCCACCGCCGGCCTGCTGATCGGCCTGGCGGGATGGGCAGTGGCCAACAGCCCGGCCGCGATGTTCATGCGCATCCTCGCCGGCCTGCTGTTGATCGCCATGGGCCTGTATCTGGCGGGCTGGTGGAGCGGCCTGACCCGCATCGAAAGCCTGGGCCGTGGCCTGTGGCGTTATATCCAGCCCGTGGCCAACCGTTTGCTGCCAGTCTCGAGCCTGCCGCGCGCCTTGCTGCTGGGTGCGCTGTGGGGTTGGCTGCCTTGCGGGCTGGTGTACAGCACCCTGCTGTGGTCCGCCAGCCAGGGCAATGCGCTGGACAGTGCGCTGCTGATGCTCGCCTTTGGCCTCGGCACCTGGCCGGTGCTGCTGGCCACCGGGCTGGCCGCCGAACGAGTCACCGCCCTGCTGCGCAAGCGTAGCGTGCGCATGGCGGGTGGCCTGCTGGTGATCCTGTTCGGCATCTGGACCCTGCCGGGGCCGCATCAGCATTGGTTGATGGGGCACTGAGCACGGCGCCCGCCGCGCCCCTTGATACAAGTCAACATGCCCACGTTGGCAACCCCCTAGACTCGCTGTCACTGCCAGCCTATCCGGGGAATGCCCGCATGCTCGACGCCATTCGTTGGGACACAGATCTGATCCGCCGTTACGACCTGGCGGGACCTCGCTACACCTCGTACCCGACCGCGGTGCAATTCCACAGCCAGGTCGGCTCCTTCGACCTGTTCCACGCCCTGCGCGAGAGTCGCAAGGCCCAGCGACCGTTGTCGCTGTACGTGCATGTGCCGTTCTGCGCGAACATTTGCTACTACTGCGCCTGCAACAAGGTCATCACCAAGGACCGTGGCCGTGCGCTGCCGTACCTGCAACGCCTGGAGCAGGAAATCCAGCTGGTGGCCTGCCACTTGGACCCGCAGCAGAAAGTCGAGCAATTGCATTTTGGTGGCGGCACCCCGACCTTCCTCAGCCACGACGAGTTGCGCCAGCTGATGGCGCAACTGCGCAAGCATTTCAACCTGCTGGACGATGACTCCGGCGACTACGGTATCGAGATCGACCCACGCGAGGCCGACTGGTCGACCATGGGCCTGCTGCGCGAACTGGGCTTCAACCGGGTCAGCATCGGCCTGCAAGACCTCGATCCGGCAGTGCAGCGGGCGGTCAATCGCCTGCAGAGTCTGGAAGAGACCCGTGCGGTGATCGATGCGGCGCGCACTCTGCAATTTCGCTCGATCAATATCGACCTGATCTACGGCCTGCCCAAGCAGACCGCGGAAAACTTCGCTCGCACCGTCGAGGAAGTCATCAGCCTGCAGCCGGACCGGCTCTCGGTGTTCAACTACGCTCACTTGCCCGAGCGCTTCATGCCGCAGCGGCGGATCAACAGCAGCGACCTGCCCGCTCCGGCGGAAAAACTGCAGATGCTGCAGCGCACCATCGAGCAATTGACCGCCGCCGGTTATCGCTACATCGGCATGGACCACTTCGCCCTGCCGGACGATGAACTGGCCATTGCCCAGGAAGAGACCACCCTGCAGCGCAACTTCCAGGGCTATACCACCCACGGACATTGCGACCTGATCGGCCTGGGGGTTTCGGCCATCAGCCAGATCGGCGACCTGTACTGCCAGAACAGCAGCGATCTCAACGAATACCAGAATGCCCTGGCCAGCTCCCAACTGGGCACCAGCCGTGGCTTGGTCTGCACCCAGGACGACCGGATCCGGCGAGCGGTGATCCAGCAGTTGATCTGCAATTTCCATCTGCAGTTCGCAACCATCGAACAGCAGTTCAACCTCGACTTTCGTGGCTACTTCGGCGAGCTCTGGCCGCAGTTGCAGGCCATGGCCACTGATGGCCTGATTGAACTCGATAGCGAGAAAATCCTGATCCTGCCGGCCGGGCGCCTGCTGGTGCGATCGGTGTGCATGGTGTTCGACGCATACCTGGAACAGCAGAACCGCCAGCGTTTTTCGCGAGTAATTTGACCCAAGCTACGGACAAATAGACTGCGCCATGTTGCCGCAGTCTGGCCTCCGGGTCCTCCCGTGGGGTACCCTTACGTCTTATGTGTGTTTTTCCCACAAGGATCTAAGAAATGTCCGAGCCAGTTAAACTGCGCGCTCACAGCCAGGCTCACTGCAAGGATTGCAGCCTGGCCCCCCTCTGCCTTCCACTATCGCTGAATCTGGAAGACATGGATGCGCTGGACGACATCGTAAAACGCGGCCGTCCGCTGAAAAAGGGCGAGTTCCTGTTCCGTCAGGGCGACCGATTCGATTCGGTATTTGCCGTGCGCTCCGGCGCCCTGAAGACTTTCAGCCTCAGCGACGGCGGTGAAGAACAGATCACCGGCTTCCACTTGCCGAGCGAACTGGTCGGCCTGTCGGGCATGGACACCGAGTCTCACCCGGTGTCCGCCCAGGCGCTGGAAACCACTTCAGTGTGCGAAATCCCTTTCGAGCGTCTCGATGAACTGGCCCTGCAACTGCCGCAATTGCGCCGTCAGTTGATGCGGGTGATGAGCCGCGAGATTCGCGACGACCAGCAAATGATGCTGCTGCTGTCGAAGAAGACCGCTGACGAGCGAATCGCCACCTTCCTGGTCAACCTCTCGGCGCGTTTCCGCGCACGCGGGTTCTCGGCCAACCAGTTCCGCCTGAGCATGTCGCGCAACGAAATCGGCAACTACCTGGGGCTGGCGGTGGAAACCGTGTCCCGGGTGTTCACCCGTTTTCAGCAAAACCAGTTGATCGCCGCCGAGGGCAAGGAAGTACACATCCTCGACCCGATCCAACTGTGCGCGCTGGCCGGCGGCTCTGTCGAAGGCTGAGGAGGCACGGGCGGCCGAGCGAACCTGCTCGGCCGCCGTTATACTGCTGCATTTGCAGCCTGCCAGGACATCTCGACGATGCTCATCGACTCCTTCGACATCAAATCCCTGATCCGCCCCGTGATCGACTTTCCCAAGCCTGGCGTGATCTTTCGCGACATCACCCCCTTGTTCCAGTCGCCCAAGGCCCTGCGCCTGGTGATGGACAGCTTTGCCCATCGTTATGTCGAAGCCGATTTCACCCACATCGGTGCAATGGATGCCCGTGGTTTCCTGATCGGCTCGGTGCTGGCCTATCAACTGAACAAACCACTGGTGCTGTTTCGCAAGCAAGGCAAGCTGCCGGCCGACGTACTGGCCGAGGGCTACCAGACCGAGTACGGCGAAGCCTTCCTCGAAGTCCACGCCGACAGCCTGTGCGAAGGCGACTCAGTACTGATGTTCGATGACCTGATCGCCACCGGCGGCACCCTGATTGCCGCGGCCAATCTGGTCCGGCGCATGGGCGCGAAAATTTTCGAAGCCGCGGCGATCATCGACCTGCCGGAACTGGGCGGCTCGCAGCGCCTGGAAGACATGGGCATCCCGACGTTCTGCCTGACGCAGTTTGCCTTGTCCGAACAGTAGCCGGTGTCGGTGCTGAGATCATCGCGGGCAAGCCGCCATAGCGCAATCTACAGCCCCATCTGCTTGCTGATTATCTCGTTCATCACTTCCCGCGTGCCGCCGCCAATGGACAGGATCCGGTTGTCGCGGTACAGCCGCTCCACCAGGCTGTCGCGCATGTAGCCCAGCCCGCCGAGGATCTGCACCGCGTCGTGGGTGATCCGATCCGCGGTGTCGGTGGCGAAGTTCTTGGCCATGGAGATTTCCTTGATCACACTTTGCCCGGCAGCCATTTTTGCCGCCTGGCGATAGGTGAACTCCCGGGACACCTCCAGCGCCGTGGCCATTTCCGCCAGGCGATGCTTGAGCACCTGGAACTTGCCAATGGGCTTGCCGAACGCTTCGCGCTGGCGGGCCCACTTCAGGCTTTCTTCCAGTGCCAGTTGCGCGGTCATGTTGGCCATGAGGGCCAGGGCCAGGCGCTCACTCTGGAAGTTGCCCATGATGCAGGCAAAGCCCATGTTCTCGGCGCCGATCAGGTTCCCGACGGGCACTGTGCAATCGTCGAAAAACAACTCGGCGGTGTCCGACGCCCACCAACCCATTTTCTTCAATTGACGCCCAACGCTGAACCCTGGGGTGTCGCGCTCGATCAGCAACAGGCTGATGCCGCCGAACCCGGTGTCGCCGGTGCGCACCGCCACCGTATAAAAGTCCGCGCGCACCCCGCTGGTGATGAAGGTCTTGCTGCCATTGACCCGGTAGTGATCGCCGTCGCGCACAGCACGGGTCTGCAGGTTGGCCACGTCGGAGCCGCCGCTAGGCTCGGTGACCGCCAGCGCGCTGATCTTTTCGCCGCTGAGCACCTGCGGCACCACCCGCTCACGCACCTCGGGCCGCGCCCACTTGACGATCGGCGGCAGTCCGATGTCCAGCGATCCCAGCCCCGCCACCAGCCCGCCGGAGCCACAGCGCATCAGCTCTTCGCTGGCGGCGATCTTGGCGAACAGGTCACCCTCGTGGCTACCACCCAGCGCTTCGGGGTAACCGATGCCCAGGATGCCCGCCGCGCCAGCCTTGAGGTAGAGCTCGCGAGGAAATCCCTCGGCCTCCTCCCACTGGTCGATGTCCGGGATGATCTCGCGTTCGACGAAACGTCTTACGCTATCGCGGACCAATTCATGGCTGGGATCGAAGTATTCCTGAAAGGCAGGCATCGGCGAACTCCACTGAAGGTTCAGCGAAGTTAACCGAGCGCTTGCTTGGTTTTCAACAGATTTATGCCCGTAGGAGCAAGGCTTGCCCGCGAAGGCATCAAACCAGATGCTGGATTACAAAGCGATCGGCTTACGCCCGGCAAACGAATGCGCCAGTGTGCCGCCATCCACCAGTTCCAACTCGCCCCCCAACGGTACGCCGTGGGCGATACGCGAGGTGATCAAGCCCTTGTTGGCGAGCAACTGGGCGATGTAGTGAGCGGTGGCTTCACCTTCCACGGTCGGGTTGGTGGCCAGGATTATTTCGCTGAAGGTACCGGCGTCTTCGATCCGTGCCAGCAATTGCGGAATGCCAATGGCTTCCGGCCCCAGGCCGTCGAGTGGCGACAAATGGCCCTTGAGCACGAAGTAGCGACCGCGAAAGCCGGTCTGCTCCACGGCATACACGTCCATCGGCCCCTCCACCACGCACAGCAGGCTGTCGTCGCGGCGGGTGTCGGAGCACTGCGGGCACAGTTCTTCTTCGGTCAGGGTACGGCACAGACGGCAATGACCGACCCCTTCCATTGCCTGGCTCAAGGCCAGCGCCAACCGCGAGCCACCGCTGCGGTCGCGTTCGAGCAGTTGCAACGCCATGCGCTGGGCAGTTTTCTGGCCGACCCCAGGCAAGGTGCGCAGGGCGTCGATCAGTTGGCGAATCAAAGGGCTGAAGCTCATGGGCAAAGGTCCGACAAAACAACGAGACGCGGTTTATACCCGCGCCTCTGGCCAGCGTCAAATGCTCATCGGTCGGTCAGTCCTTGGCCACCCGCACCACCAGCTTGCCGAAGTTGCGCCCCTCCAGCAGGCCAATAAAGGCCTCGGGCGCCTGCTCCAGGCCTTCGACCACGTCCTCGCGGAACTTCACCTTGCCCTCGCGTACCCAGGGCGCCATGGCCTTGGCAAACTCGGAGTGGCGATCACCATAGTCGTCGAACACGATAAACCCCTGCATCCGCACCCGTTTGGTCAGCAACGTGCGCTGCAGCAGCGGCATGCGGTCCGGGCCCGGTGGCGCCTCGTGCGCGTTGTATTGGGCAATCAAGCCGCACACCGGGACCCGCGCCTTGGGATTGAGCAACGGCAGGACCGCGTCGAATACCTTGCCGCCAACGTTTTCGAAGTAGATGTCGATACCAGCACCGCACGCCTGCGCCAGTTGCTCGGCAAAGTCCGCGCTCTTGTGATCGATGCACGCGTCAAAACCCAGCTCATCGACCACGTAGCGGCATTTATCCGCGCCGCCGGCGACGCCGACCACCTTCAGGCCCTTGATCCGCGCCACCTGGCCCACCACCGAGCCCACGGCCCCGGACGCAGCCGCCACGACCAGGGTCTCCCCTTCCTTGGGCTGGCCGATGTCCATCAGCCCCATGTAGGCGGTCATGCCCGGCATGCCGAGCACGCCCAGGGCCATGGACGGACTGGGCAAGCCGGACGGCACCGGGATCAGGGCCCGACCGTCGCTGATGCTGTGGCTCTGCCAGCCGGTGGCACCGACGACCAGGTCACCTTCGTGGAATTTCGGGTTCAGCGAGCGCTCGACCCGGCTGACAGCGCCACCGGTCATGACCTCGCCGATGGCCACTGGGGCGGCGTAGGACGGTGCGTCGCTCATGCGCCCGCGCATGTAGGGATCAAGCGACAGGTACAGCGTCTTGAGCAGCACCTGGCCTTCGGCCAGATCGGGCAGCGCCACCCGTTCCATGCGGAAGTTTTCCGGCGTTGGCGCACCCGCCGGGCGAGAAGCCAGGACAATGCGTTGGTTGAGGGTCATGGCGTCGGACATGGCAGCGTCTCCTGTGATCGTTGAGGTTCAGTGATATAGGGAGCAGACCTTTGTGGCGGTATGGCGTTCGATGTTTATTCAGTTGCATCGGGGTGACTTCATCGCGAGCAAGCTCGCTCCCACAGGTTTTGCGAGCGCCGCGAATCCTGTGGGAGCGGGCTTGCCCGCGATTGCGGCATGTCAGCCACACATATCTGTCAGCCAGAAACAAAAATGCCAAGCGCTATGCCTGGCATTTTTGTAACTCATCTGCCGCCTGAAGGCGAATCAGAATGGCAGTTTCATGCCCGGTGGCAGTTGCATGCCGGCGGTCATGCCGGACATCTTGTCCTGGCTGTTGGCCTCGATCTTGCGCACGGCGTCGTTCACCGCAGCCGCGAACACCGCCTCGAGCATCTCTTTGTCATCTTCGCTCAGGCCTTCTACCAGGCTTGGGTCGATGGTCACGCGCTTGACGTCGTGACGACCGGTCATGACCACGGTGACCATATCGCCACCGGCTTTACCGGTGACTTCGGCGTTGGCCAGCTCTTCCTGCATCTTGGCCATCTTTTCCTGCATCTGCTGCGCCTGCTTCATCAGGCCGGCCATGCCACCTTTCATCATGGGAATCACCTCAAAAGTACGTGGATCAAAACGGCGCCCGGACCAGTGGGCCGAGCACCTTCAGTTTGTTAGCCCTGGCTGACCAGAGCCTCGACAGGTTCAATAGTATCGTTACGGATCACTGCGCCGAACTGTTGCATCATCTGCTGGATGAACGGATCGCCGTGGATCGAATCCTCGGCCTCGCGCTGACGGTTGGCGCGTCGCCGGGACGATGCCTGGGCCGGGGTTTCCTGCTCCGGCTTGATCAGCTCGATGCTGATTGTCAGGGTGCGCTGCAGCAACTGGTTCAGGGCATCGTTGAGCCGCCGTTGCTGGGTGGCGTTGAACAGCGCGCTGTGGGCCGGGTCCAGGTGCAACAGCCACTGGTCGCCCTCCACGGCGATCAGCGTGCAGTTGGCGGCGATGCTGCCGGTCATGCCGGAAATCGGCAGTTTCGGGAACAGTTCCAGCCACTGTAGCGCCAGGCCGGTGGCTGGCATCGCCGCAGGCTCGGGTTCCGGTGCCGGCGCAGGCTCGGCGGTGTGCTCGCTGGCGAGCTCATCGAGGTAGCTGTACGCCGAGTCCATGTCCGGCTCAATGTAATCCTCGTCCAGCGGCGGCTCGTCATCCAGGTCCATACCTGGGGTGGCGGCATCCACCTGGGCCACTGAAGGCTCGGGAATCGGCGCGGCGGCCCATTCCGGCGCATCCAGCACCACGCTATCGGGCACCGGAACGGGCATCGGTGTCAGGTCTGGCTGTTCGGCGACGGTCTCGAGCACCGGCTCGACCGCCGGTTGCAGCGCAGCCGCCGGCTCTACCGGGTCGTTCCAGGGCAGATCGACGACCTCCTCGACAGCGGCCGCCGGCTCAGGCGCCACATGCACCACAGGCTCCGGCTCGACCACCGGCGCAACAGGCGCAGGGGTTGGTGCAGGCGCGGCAACCGGCGGCGCAGCGGCCACGACCGGCGCAACAGGTACCGCGCCAGCCACTGAGTGAGCGGAATCAACTGTGGCCTGGCTGATCCCCACTGGCTTTAGCGGCTGCCTCGGCGCATCGGCGGTGTCTGCCGGGCGGAAAGCCAGCATCCGCAGCAGGACCATTTCAAAGCCGCCCCGCGGATCGGGGGCCAGCGGCAAATCGCGTCGACCGATCAGCCCCATCTGGTAATAGAACTGCACATCCTCGGCCGGCAGGGCCTGGGCCAGCGCCAACACCCGGTCGCGGTCGCCCTGTCCGTTGTCGACACCGTCCGGCAATGCCTGGGCAATCGCCACGCGGTGCAGCACATTGAGGATTTCCGAGAGCACGCCATTCCAGTCCGGGCCTTGCTCGGCCAGGTGCCGGACACCTTCGAGCAACGCCTTGGCGTCGCCTTCGATCAGCGCGTGCAGGACATCGTAGACCTGCCCATGGTCGAGCGTGCCGAGCATAGCCCGCACGTCCGCCGCCATGACCTTGCCTTCACCGAAAGCAATGGCCTGGTCGGTCAGGCTCATGGCATCGCGCATCGAACCGTCGGCGGCGCGCCCGAGCAACCACAGGGCGTCGTCTTCGAACGGCACGTTCTCCACACCCAGGACGTGGGTCAAATGCTCGACCACGCGCTCCGGCGTCATGTTTTTCAGGGAGAACTGCAGGCATCGAGACAAAATCGTTGCTGGAAGTTTCTGCGGGTCAGTGGTCGCCAGGATGAACTTGACGTAGGGCGGCGGCTCTTCGAGGGTTTTCAACAGCGCATTGAAGGAATGACTGGAGAGCATGTGCACTTCGTCGATCAGGTAGACCTTGAAGCGCCCACGGCTCGGCGCGTACTGCACGTTGTCCAGCAGTTCGCGGGTGTCCTCGACCTTGGTTCGGCTCGCGGCGTCGATCTCGATCAGGTCGACAAAGCGCCCTTCGTCGATCTCGCGGCACACCGAACAGGTGCCACACGGCGTCGACGTGATACCTGTTTCACAGTTCAGGCATTTGGCGATGATCCGCGCGATGGTGGTCTTGCCCACCCCGCGAGTGCCGGTAAACAAATAGGCGTGGTGCAGCCGCTGGCTGTCCAAGGCATTGATCAGAGCCTTGAGCACATGGGTCTGGCCGACCATTTCGCGGAACGAGCGCGGACGCCATTTACGTGCAAGAACCTGATAACTCATCGAAAACCGTCGCGACTGGGAAGCGGAAGCGGGTAATGCTAGCGGAGCAAGGGCAAAATTGCATCCGGTGTGCTCGGCTAATCTGGCTAAGCTGGTGTTCGGGGGACGTTTTAATCGGCGTCGGGCGGTATTTGCTGGAGTGTTTATGCGGTCAGCCTTGGGGGCATTGTTATTGGTCAGCGCCAGCACTCTTGCCGCGCCCAGCCCTTTACGCTTCGCGATCACCGACAGCTGGGCCATGCCCATGGTGCAAATCGAGTACGGTCGCCCGACCCAGGGCATTCTGCATGACGTGATGCTGAGCCTGGCGACCCAGGTCGGTTTGCCCGCCGAATTCCATGTCCTGGCGCGCGCGCGCGTGCAAAACGCCATGGAGCACGGGGAAATCGACGTCCGCTGCTACGCCGCGCAATCCTGGCTACCCAACCAGTCCGGCGACTACATCTGGAGCATTCCCCTGTGGTTCCAGCGCGACCTGCTGATCAGCAACCAGCACCACCATGCCGGGGTAGTCCCGGCCGACCTCGCACCACAAACCATCGGCACGGTGTTGAGCTACCACTACCCTACCCTGCAGCCGCTGTTCGATAGCGGGCAACTCAAGCGCGACGACGCCCGCAACCAGGACCAGGTCCTGCAAAAGCTGCTGGCCGGGCGCAATGAGTATGGGGTCAGCAACCAGTGGACCCTGGACTGGTT
Organism: Pseudomonas sp. IT-P176; assembly: GCF_949767245.1. Lineage (NCBI taxonomy): Bacteria > Pseudomonadati > Pseudomonadota > Gammaproteobacteria > Pseudomonadales > Pseudomonadaceae > Pseudomonas > Pseudomonas sp. IT-P176. The sequence goes on along the minus strand of NZ_CATKPN010000101.1, from coordinate 110,039 downwards.
CAATCAACGTCTATTGCCGGAGCGGCAATTGCGCGCCGTCGCGGTCCTGCAGGAGCTGCACGTCGGCTGCTACGTGCGCAACGATCCGGACCTGCCGGTGCAGCGCATTTTGCGGACCCTGCTGCGCATGAAGATGTCCGGCGAGATCGATGACATCATCCGCCTGTATACCGGCTCTCAAGAACCGTCACCCTAGGCTCAGATGGCCTCATCCAGCGCCTGCCACTGGCTGGGCGCGACAAAATCGGCGACCCAGCCCGGCACTTCGCTGGCCGGCATCGGCCGGGCAATGAAATATCCCTGGGCCACTTCGCACCCCAGGCTCAGCAATAGTTGGCCATGCTCCAGGCTTTGCACTCCCTCGGCGATCACCTCTCGACCAAACGCCCTGGCCAGGCCGATCACTGCGGTGGTCAGGGCCAGGTCGTCGCGATCATGCAAGATATCGCGGACAAAGGATTTATCGATCTTGATGGTTTGCGTGTTGAGGCGCTTGAGGTAACTGAGGGACGAATACCCGGTACCGAAATCCCCCAGCGAGAACCTCACCCCCAGCGCCTGGCAGGCCTGCAGGCAGGTGGTGACATGCTGGATGTTTTCGATCGCCATCGACTCGACAATCTCCAGGTCCAGCAGATGGGGGGCGACCCGGGCGTGACGCTCCAGCACCTGCTTGAGCCGGTCGAAGAAGTCCGTGCGCTGGAAATGCCGGGCCGCGATGTTGACGCTGACCGGCCACTGCTGCCCGACCGATTGCCACAGTGACAACTGCGCCAGCACCTGATCAATGACCCACTCGCCAATGTCGACGATCAGGTCGGTTTCTTCCACCAACGGCAAAAACTCCCTGGGCGGCACCACACCCTTCTCCGGGTGTTCCCAGCGCAACAAGGCTTCGAAACCGACCACGACACCGCCACGCATATTCACCTTGGGCTGGAAGTGCAGGCACAGCTCGTTGTCCAGCAAGGCCTGGCGCACCCGGGCGACGGTCTGGTGCGTCGCCCTGACCTCCCGGTCGCGTACCACATCAAACAGGTGAAAACGGTTGCGCCCGCTCTGCTTGGCCACGTACATGGCCTGGTCGGCATGCCGCAACAAGGTCTCGGCATCTTCGTTGTCCTGGGGGAACAGGGTCACGCCGATACTGGCGTAGACGTGGATGTCCTTGCCCTGGATTGAATAGGCCGCCGAGATCACCCCCAACACCCGGTTCAACGCCGCACGCAGCTCCGCGACGTCATGCACATAGCGCAGGATCAGCACAAACTCGTCCCCGGCCAGGCGTGCCACTACATCCTCGCCACGCACGATACTGCGCAGGCGCTTGGCCACTTCCACCAGCAGCAGGTCGCCACTGGCGTGGCCATAGCCGTCGTTGACCGCCTTGAAACCGTCCAGGTCGAGCATGCACACCGCCAGCGGTACCTCCTCGATGCGCGAACAGTCCAGGGCCTGGTCCAGCAAGTCGGAGAGGAACGCCCGGTTGGGCAAGCCGGTCAACACGTCATGCCCGACCCGCCATTGCAGCGAATGCAGCAACTGGCGCTGCTCGCTGGTATTAAAGCCAATCGACACGTAGCGGTGCACCCGCCCGGTCGCCTTGTCCAGCACCGGCAGCAGGGTACTTTCGACCCAATACAGGCTGCCGTCCCGGGCTCGATTGCACAGTTCACCCTTCCAGACGTTGCCCAGGGCGATAGTGCGCCACAGCGTGGCGAAAAACTCGTCGGGGTGCAGGCCGGAATTGAGCAGCCGGTGATCAACACCCAGCAACTCTTCCCGGCGGTATCCGGAGACCGCGCAGAACTGGTCGTTGACGTAAGTGATTCGACCATTGAGGTCGGTTTCGGAAAACAGGGCGGCTGCATCCACCGCCCTGCGGTATTTCTCGTCCATGAGTTCGGCCTGTGGTGGCTAGCGGTAGTACCGCTCGACCAGCGCGCAACGCTTGGAAGAGGTATGGGGGGCGTAGCAGAATGGCTCGGCAGGTCGCCGCCGGGGAGGCAGCGCAGGCAAAGTCCTTTTAATCGTGCGGGCTGGCATATTCAGATGCACATTAACACTCCATGAACAGCAGGTGATGGCCCCCGAACGGGCGAAGACCAACTAGCCTTAAAGGCTTCTAACCAGTCAGACAAAAATCCGCACGGTCGACACTCAACCAGCCATCTGGTTCATTTTTGCCGCTTCCCGTACAGAGGAAACCTGCGCAATGATGGCTGTTTCACATCGCCCCAACTGCGGATCTTTAGCCACCCAATGCTCGTATCAAGCGCCAATTCTACGAAATACATCACATATATGAAAGCAAGGTGATGAATCATGCAGTTGTGCAATGTCAAAATCTATCGTTAAGTTCTTGATTCTAAATGGGAATTGAGCGATGCACATTTCAAGTTTGGGTCCAGCCATCAAACGTTATCGCAAGGTAGCGGGGCTAACTCAGGCTGAACTCGGCGAAAGAACCGGTTTTGACCCTAAAACCATCAGCCGCTTCGAAACCGGCACCTATACCCCCAGCGTTGAAGCCCTGTTCATGCTTGCCAGCGCACTGGGAGTGAAGCTCAAAGTGTTTTTCGCCGACTTTGGCGACGAAGACGAACAGCGAGCCTATCTGTTTGGTGTCGTACACAAAGCCCCCCCAAAGGATCTGGGAAAGCTGATCGCAGCGGTTGATCACGCCTTGTCCAAGCCTTAGCGCCACATACAACCAACAGCAGAGGCAACGTTGATCGCTGCCTCTGCTGTGTCGTTCACGCGCCCGCAAAAAAGCCCGGCACCTGTTAGCGACGACGCCGGGGGCAGACAGCAGAAAACACCCTGGACCGAGAAACGCTCGGAGGGCAACAAACAGCAGGATTCAGGAGAAGAAGCTGACAGCGCGGATGGACTGGCGATTGCCAGCAAGGCTGTAGCAAGGCTGTAGCAAGGCGTTAAGGTGGTAACCCCACCAGCCACACCCCGGCACACAATGTTCCCGCTGTGGCTGCTTCCTTCCGGATCTGACCAGGGTGGGGCATGCAAGCATGCTTCGCAGTTCGCTGAAAGACTCACTGCGTTTGGACTGGTGGGGTTTTGGATAGGGAATATCGCACATGAACTCAGGTGCGAATCAAGCCACTGAAAAACGTCAAATCACGATGGAACGATGCTGGATCAATTTGTAGGTATCTAACGACGATTCTGACCCCTTGCACGTTTTTGAGATCATCAGGGAAGTAGGCTTTCTCCTTGGGCAACACATATTCGTTCATATGTCACCATGGTATTCACCACGCCATTAATTACCCAAAAGCAGTAGCCCACCGACATATAGCTATCTGATTCACCTGTTTCCATGCATCTGAATGCGCCTTGGCATTGCGTGAGTAACTCATTTCCGCCTGCCCATTGCTTCACCGCAACTCAGCGCTCCCGCAAGTGCTGACGCCGCCATCCTTGTTTTCGTTCGTTGCTCCCTGACGGCGCCTGTATTAGATGCAGGAGAACTGGATATACCAGTAGTTGGACTGTGCCCAATAGGTACCATTCCCCGAAGTGAAGGCCGCCCCACCCTCAGGGTTACTCCCTTCGCCCTCAATCCTATATCGTCCCTTACAGGCAGCGTGCATCTGTTTGTAAGCATCTTCCCGACGCATTTTGCGAACGACATCCGCCCCATCGTTGAGGTACTTGATCACCCCCAACCGAGCGCCCTCGTTAACTGGTGCATATGCGGCTCCCGAGTCAGGTGAGGACACCATCTGAGCGCCAGTACAACCAGCGATGCTGGCCAGCATGATTCCACCCAATAGCATTTTTAGTTCACGCATTTGGGACAATCCCCTTTTCTCTGTAGACGAGAATTTATCAATCCACCACCAGCGCCTTCACGCGACTCATCCGTCATCATCCGTCATCATCCGATGAGATAAACCCGCTGCCGCCTTGAACGAATGACTGACAACCCTCGTTGAATGATTGGGACGGCGTGTCGCACGAGTCCTCGTCATCAATGTCATTGTCTTCAGCCCAGTCATACCCAGCCTGATGCCCCGAGCAATCATCCGTACATTCGTATCCGTCGAATGTATCAGCGGAAGCGGATGTGCTACCCAGCACCGATACCAGCAGCGCCATTACAAATAACGTCTTCATGCTTAACCTCGCTGTGCATTGCCAAGTATGCGAAACGACTTCATACGACTTACCGCCAGCTTCTCAGGTGCTCAGTGCACCTCAAGAGCAGTCAATGCAGCCTCCTCTCGCCCATCAGGCGCGTACCTTTGAATGCCATAAGACAGCCACCACGAGCCATGGCGACAGTGACGCTTACAATAAGGCTCAGCCTCATATGATCCTCCTTGGCGATTGACAGGAGTTCACGACAGGACAGGAGCAGGGCGCTCCTCCCATAGCAATGTCCCCACACCATCTTGCACTTCGACTCGAACATTGCTCACCAGCCGAGCGAACAAGTGTGGGTTATTTCCGCAGAAGAGCCGACCACGCCACTGAACCCCACCAATGTCACCAAAAGACGCAGGATACGGATTCGATTTCATGTCTTTTGCGTAAGCTACCTTCTCGGAAACTGATGAAGTCTTTTCGATGTAAAGCTGCTCCATCAAGTCCTTTATGTAAGGAGCTGGACGACGGTAGTTGACGACCGCAACCACTTTATCCTCTACGGCAGCATGATCACCGAGCCATTCCCACGTGATAAGCCATGCAGTTTTCATTCACTGATCTCAACTCTTAACAACCCCAAGTTTGGAAGCTTAGCTCTCGCTTTCGCATTTCAGGCGAAAGTTTGCTCCTAAAAGCCGAAGGGAAGCCGGGATCTAACGGAGGTTTGCTGAAAGCAGATCAGAGGGACAAACAGAGGAGACCTGATGTACTGGTCATTTTCTCACACCAGCGATGCCGATCTTGCAGTGAAAAGATCAAGAGACGAGCCGACGCAGAGATAAACCTGGAGAGAAGTTAATAGCGACTTAGAATGAAAAGCACATAAGCGCTCTCACACTTCGATATTTTTTTGACTGATAACGCGCTGATTCACAACGGTTTTCTAGATAGGTGGTAACCCCACCAGCCACACCCCGGCACACAATGTTCCCGCTGTGGCTGCTTCCTTCCGGATCTGACCAGGTTCACGGGTAATCGTTGCGGGGGGACCGATGGGGTCACCATAACGACACTCACCAGTCGGCGAGCCGCGCCATTGTACCTATCTGAGACGAAGTTACAACCGTTCCCGCGGATTAAAAAAAATGAGCTGCTTCAATGACATGCGATAGCCCTGCAAGATCAGGACGTGTATCCGCTGGCGCAGCCTGCGTTCGGCGGCTTAGCCGTCGTCGCCCCTGCTCACTTGACGGACCTGATTCAGCGCATGGCGGCCGCTGCGCGGCCGAACGCAGCCTCGCGGGCTCGGCAGCTGCTACGGAAATTGCGGGCCCCCTGTAATGCGGGCTACAGGCTCTGCACTGCCTGGTCGGCGCGGCCGCCCTCTTGCTGGATCACCAGGTGAATGAAGTGCAGTTTGCCGATGACCGCTGGCGGCAGGACGAAGGGGTAGAAGTCCGGCTGGCCCATGCTGCGCGACAGTTCGTTGAGCATGCCTGCCAGTTCGATCCAGGCATTGACGAACGACAGGAACGCCGCGCCGCCAGGGTGCTGCGGGTCATAGAGCACGCTGCAAGGAAATGCCGGGTAGTCGAAGTCCATCTGCCGAGCGCTCATGCCCAAACCCAGCGCCGTGTCCACCGCGTCCATCATGTGCAGGTAATGCGCCCAGGTTTCCGCCCAGTCTTCCCAGGGGTGCATGGTGGCATAGGCACTGACGTGGCTTTGCTGCCAATCCGCCGGGGCGCCCTGCTGATAATGCCGCTCCAGCGCCTCGGCATAACTGGTGCGCTCATCGCCGAATACCTGACGAAAGCCCTCGAGCCACGGACCGTTGGCTATCAGGCGATCCCAGTAATAATGTCCGACCTCATGCCGCAAGTGCCCCAACAGGGTGCGGTAGGGCTCGCCCATCTGCACCCGCACCCGTTCGCGGTGCGCGTCGTCAGCCTCGCGGATATCCAGGGTCACCAGGCCGCTGGCGTGCCCGGTCATCGGCGACTTGCCTTCGAGATCGATGCTGACAAAGTCGAAGGCCAGTCCGCGCTCTTCGTCGATGGACCGGTCGATAACCTGTAACCCGAGGTCGAGCAATTGCGCAACCAGCCGGCGCTTGGCGATCTCCACCTTGCGCCAGTGTTCGTGATTCTGCGCGATGGACAGGTCGGGAATGGTCCGGTTCAGGCGGCAGGCAATGCAGTGCAACTGCGGATCATCGGCTGACAGCAGCCAGTTGCAGGCTGCCGGGGTATCGAGGTTGGCGCAGCGACGGAACAGCCCAGCCCCAGGGTCGGCGTCCAACTGCCAGGTATCCGGCTGCGGGCCGGGCTGCAGCGACGACAAGCGGCTTTGCTCAGGTTGGTAGCCCAGGGCTGCGGAACAGGCCAGGCACTGGCTGTTGCGAAAAAACAGCGACTGCCCGCACCGACACGGCCAGACCTTGCTGTTGCGTGAACTGTCGCCGATGAAGGGCGCGGCGATCCGCGCACTGAGCTGCTCGAAGAAACGGTACATGGCGATCTCTTCCTGGGGGCTGGCCAAGTCTAGATCCTGGCGCAGCGACTATCGTTCCCTCCGAGCATTCGGGTGTCGCCAAGCACGTCATCGCGGGCAAGCCGCAAGCGGGCGCCCGCTCCCACAGCAACTCGCCCGCGAAGGGGATCACACAGCAATACCGTGCCCAGCCAAGAACCCGACGAATGCCTCTTCATCCAACACCTTGAGCCCTAGCTCATTGGCCTTGACCAGTTTCGAGCCGGCGCCCGGCCCCGCCACCACACAGAACGTCTTGGCCGACACCGAGCCCGCAACCTTGGCGCCCAGGCTTTCCAGCTTATCCTTGGCGACATCGCGACTCATCAGCTCCAGGGAACCGGTGAGCACCCAGGTCTGCCCGGCCAGCGGCAAGCCTTCGACGACCTTCTTCTCGCTCTGCCAATGCATGCCGAAGTCACGCAACTGCTGTTCGGCCGCCAGGGCTTGCTGGCGATTGTCCTCGATCGCAAAAAACTCGCGCACCGCGTTGGCCTGCTTCTCCGGCAGTGCCTGGCGCATGTCCAGCCAGTCCGCGTCGATCACCGCCTGCAGCGAACCGAACTTGTCGGCCAGCTTCTGCGCCCCGCCCGGACCGACCGAAGGAATGTGCAACTTGTCGAGCAGGCCACCGAGGGTGGTGCTCGCCGCGAACTCGGCGCCCAACTCGCCCTGGTCCTGAATCTCCAGGCCATGCGCCAATAGCTGCTTGATCACCTGCTGGTTGTGGCTGTCGGTGAAGAAGCTGTGGATCTCGTGAGCGACCTCCAGACCGACATCCGGCAAGTACGTCAGCACTTGCGGCAATGCCTGCTGCACGCGCTCCAGCGAGCCCAGCGAGCGCGCCAGGACCTTGGCGGTCTCCTCACCGACATCCGGAATGCCCAGCGCATAGATAAACCGCGCCAGGCTCTGGCGCTTGCTGTCGGCAATGGCCGCCAGCAGGTTCTTGCTCGACAGCTCGGCAAAACCTTCCAGGTCGACGATCTGCTCGAACGTCAGCCCATACAGGTCCGCCGGTGAGCTGACCAGGCCTTCATCGACCAACTGCTCGACGCTTTTTTCGCCCAGGCCTTCAATGTCCATGGCCCGTCGCGAAACGAAATGGATGATCGCCTGCTTGAGCTGCGCCCCACAGGCCAAGCGTCCGACGCAGCGGTACACCGCGCCTTCGCTGACGGTTTCGCGCCCCTTGCTGCGCTTGATCAACTGCGTGCGCTCGACGTGGGAGCCACAGACCGGGCAACTCTCGGGAATCTGCACCGGCCGGGCATCGGCCGGACGCCGCTCGGCGACCACCTGGACCACCTGCGGGATCACATCACCGGCCCGGCGAATGATCACCGTATCGCCGATCATCAGGCCCAGGCGCGCCACTTCGTCCATGTTGTGCAGCGTCGCATTGGACACCGTCACACCCGCCACTTTCACCGGCTTGAGGCGCGCCACCGGCGTCACCGCACCGGTGCGGCCGACCTGGAATTCCACGTCGAGCAGTTCGGTGAGTTCTTCCATGGCCGGGAATTTATGGGCAATCGCCCAGCGCGGCTCACGGGCACGGAAGCCCAGCTCACGCTGCGCGGCGATGCTGTTGACCTTGAACACCACGCCATCGATCTCGTAAGGCAGTGCATTGCGCCGCTCACCGATATCGCGGTAGTAGTCCAGGCATTCGCCGATGCCCTTGGCCAGTTTCAGTTCACGACTGACCGGCATGCCCCAGGCCTTGAGTTGCTGCAGATTGCCGATATGCGTGTCGGCAATATCCGCCGACACCTGGCCGATGCCGTAGCAGCAGAACTCCAGCGGCCGGCTGGCGGTGATTTTCGAATCCAACTGGCGCAAGCTGCCGGCGGCGGCATTGCGCGGGTTGGCGAAGGTCTTGCCGCCCGCTTCCAACTGCGTGGCATTCAGGCGCTCGAAACCGGCCTTGGACATATAGACTTCGCCGCGCACTTCCAGGGTCGCCGGCCAGCCGCTGCCCTGCAGCTTGAGGGGAATATTGCGCACCGTGCGCACATTGACGCTGATGTCTTCCCCCGTGGTGCCGTCGCCGCGGGTAGCGCCGCGTACCAGCAGGCCATCCTGATACAGCAGGCTGACCGCCAGGCCATCGAGCTTGGGCTCGCAGCTGTATTCAACTTCGGCGCCGCCGCCAAACAGATCGCCGACCGGCAAGTCCAGGCCTTCGGTGACCCGGCGATCGAACTCGCGCATATCGGTTTCTTCGAAGGCGTTGCCCAGGCTCAGCATCGGCACTTCGTGACGCACCTGGGTAAATGCCGAGAGCGCCGCACTGCCCACGCGCTGGGTCGGCGAGTCGCTGCTGATCAGTTGCGGGTTGGCCGCCTCCAGCGCCTTGAGCTCATGGAACAACCGATCGTACTCGGCGTCCGGAATGCTCGGCTCGTCCAGCACGTGGTAGCGGTAGTTGTGCAGATCCAGTTCAGCGCGAAGCTCTAGAATGCGTTTTTCGGCGGCGTTCATGGGTGTTCTCTCATAAAGCAAAAGAGCAGCCGAGGCTGCTCAATCTGTTGATGCGGACAAATTCACTGCAGGCGCTGAGCTGGCTCAGCGCCTGCAAGGTGCGGGAGGTATCCCACACATTGCCAATTTCAGCGCTTCTGGGTCAGCGCGCGGCGCTCGAATTCGACGATGCGCTGACGGTAGTGTTCGATGGTCTGTGCCGTCAGGACGCTGCGCTGATCGTCCTTGAGCTCGCCATTGAGCTCCTGGGACAACTTGCGTGCAGCGGCGACCATTACATCGAACGCCTGCTTCGGATGACGCGGCCCCGGCAGGCCAAGGAAGAAGCTGACCGCCGGGGTGCTGAAGTGGTCGATGTCGTCCAGGTCAAAAATACCCGGCTTGACCGCGTTAGCCATGGAGAACAGGACTTCGCCGTTGCCCGCCATGCTTTCGTGGCGGTGGAAAATATCCATCTCGCCGAAACGCAGGCCACTTTCGAGAATGTTCTGCAACAGCGCCGGGCCCTTGAAGCCACCGGCATCACGGCAGATCACGCTGATCACCAGCACTTCTTCGGCTTGTGGTTGGTCCTTGCTCGCCGCCCCGCTCGAGGCCTTGGTTTCATCCGGGAAATCGCCGTCACGGCTGCTGAAGCTCGGGCCGCCGTCCAGGTCCAGATTGAGGTTCAAGTCGCCTTGCGCCGGCTCGCCGTGGCCACGCTTGCCACGCTTGGAGCCCGACTCGCGGGGCTCACGGGCAGGCATGCTGACCGACGGCAGGTCGTGCTCGTCCAGTTGCGGCTCTTTGTGGTTATCGAGCACCCGCGGCGGGCCCAGCAGTTCGGCACCGCTGTCCTCGTCCGGCAGATTGGACAGGCTGCGGTCCAGGCGAAACTTGAGTTTGCCCTTGCCGCCGCGCATGCGCCGCCAGCCATCAAAAAGAATACCGGCAATGACTATGATGCCGATGACGATCAGCCACTCGCGCAGACCGATTTCCATGTAATCCCGTGCCTCTATAAAAAATGCTGAAAAATAAGGGGTTTACAAGCTGTAAACCGCTTTAAAACGTGGCGCCAACTCTATGTTCTGACAGGCGTTTTGCCCACGTACACGATAAATTGACATTAAACTAGCACGACCAAAGGTAACTTTACACCGTCTGTCACAGTGGCTTCAGCGAATATGTCGATTGGCCAGTAATCCGTACCGGTAAAAATCCTTACTTCCCATAAACATATGGCTTAAACCCAGGACGTCAGGCGTCCACCATCGCCATCGCCTCCTCGACATCCACAGCCACCAGACGCGAACAACCGGGCTCGTGCATCGTCACCCCCATCAACTGGTCGGCCATTTCCATGGCGATCTTGTTGTGGGTGATATAGATGAACTGCACCGTCTGCGACATCTCTTTGACCAGTCTTGCGTAGCGTCCAACGTTAGCGTCATCCAGCGGGGCGTCAACTTCATCGAGCATACAGAACGGCGCAGGATTGAGTTTGAAGATGGCAAATACCAGGGCCAATGCGGTCAGGGCTTTTTCGCCGCCAGAGAGCAAATGGATGGTGCTGTTCTTCTTCCCGGGTGGACGCGCCATGATTGTCACCCCTGTATCGAGTAGATCTTCGCCCGTCAGTTCCAAATAAGCGCTGCCGCCACCGAAAACTTTTGGAAACAAGGCCTGCAAACCACCGTTGATCTGATCAAAGGTGTCCTTGAAGCGATTGCGGGTTTCCTTGTCGATCTTGCGAATGACGTTTTCCAGGGTATCGAGGGCTTCCACCAGGTCGGCGTCCTGGGCGTCGAGATAGTGTTTACGCTCGGACTGTTGCTGATATTCGTCGATGGCCGCCAGGTTGATCGCCCCCAGGCGCTGAATCCGTGCGGCAATGCGCTCAAGTTCTTCTTCGGCGTCGTTCTCGTTCGCCTCGGCCACCAGGGTCGCGAGCACGCCGTGTAGATCGTAGCCGTCTTCGAGCAGTTGCTCCTGCAGGGTTTTGCGGCGCACGGTCAGGGCCTGCCATTCCATGCGCTGCTGCTCGAGCTGGCCGCGGATCAACTGCGACTGCTGTTCCGCCTGGGTGCGCCGCTTCTCGGCCTCGCGCAGCTCACGGTCGGCCTCCTCCAGCGCGACCTGGGCGGTGCGCAGTTCTTCATCGACACTCATGCGCTTGTCGAGCAGCTCTTCGAGCTTGAGCCGCAACTCTTCCAGCGGCGCCTCACCCTCCTCCAGGTTGAGGCTCAGCTGTTCACGCTTTTCGGTCAGGCGCTCGGACTGCAGCTCCAGGCGTTCCAAGGCCTGGCGGGTGGAATCGTGTTGCGCCTTGAGTGAACCCAGGCGCACCGCCAACTGGTGCGCATGATCCTTGTGCTGCCGGGCTTCCTGGCGCACCCGGTCGAGGCGCTCGCGCAGGCTGTCGCGCTGGGCCAACAGCAACTCGCGCTGCTCGGTGTCCAGGGCCATGCTGTCGAGGGCGCCCTGCAATTGCAGGCGCGACTCGCCGATCTGTTCATGTTCGAGCTCGCGCTGCTCGCCCAGCTCCACCAACTCTTCGTCGAGCCGGGTACGGCGCAAGGTCAACTGCTCGGCCTTGGCCTTGCCCGCGGACAATTGCGCCTTGAGCTCGCCCTGCTGGCGCGCTTCGTCCTGCAGCAGGCGGCGCAGGTGTTCGCGGCCGTTTTCCTGTTGCCGCTGCTGGGCGCGCAGGTTCTGCAGGGTGGTTTCAAGCTGTTCGACCGTGGCTTCGCGCTCCTCGCGCTCCAGGCCCAGGGCCTGGATTTCCTGGCCACGGGCCAACACCCCGCTTTCGGCTTCGCTGGCGCGACGCACGCGCAAAAAGTGCCGGCCGATCCAGTAGCCGTCGCGGCTGATCAGGCTTTCGCCAGCCGCCAACTGGCCGCGCAAGGCCAAGCCCTGCTCAAGGGTTTCCACCGGCTTGACTTGGCCCAGCCACGGCGACAGGTCGATCTGCGCCTCGACCTTGTCCAGCAAGCTGCCTGCCACCCGCACACCGTCGATGCCCGGGCTGAGCAGGCGCAAATCGCCCTGGGCAAACCCAGCCAGGTCGAGGCCGGCAAAATCATCCACCAGCACTGCCTGCAAGTCGGCGCCAAGCACGGTTTCCACCGCCAGCTCCCAGCCCGCCTGCACGCTCAGGCCCTCGGCCAGGCGCGGGCGCTCGGCCAATTCTTGCTCACGCAACCATTGCGCCGTGCCGGTACCCGGGTCGAGCGCGGCTTGCTGCAAGGCTTCCAGCGACGCCAAGCGACCATTGAGTCGTTGCAGGTCGCCATGGGCCTGCTGCTGATTGTGCAAGGCCTGCTGTAGCTCCTGGCGCAACTGTTCAAGGCGCTCGACCTGGGCCTGCTCGCTGGCCTGCAAGTCCTCGAGGGTTGCTTCGCTGGCGGCGAGTTGCTCGCCCAGCTCCATGATTGCCGCGTCTTCCGGGTCCGCCGCGAGCAGGTCGCGCTCCTCGGCCAGGCGGCGTTGGCGCTCGGCCAAGCGCTCGACGCTGGTTTCCAGCTGCTGAATGCGCGACTGCTGCACCTCGGCCTGGCGCCGGGGCTCGGCCGAACTGAGGTTGAAAGCGTCCCACTGCTCCTGCCAGCCATGCATGGTGGTTTCAGATTCTTCCAGCGCGGCTGCGGCTTCCTCGGCCGCGGCGCTGGTGATTTCCTGCTCCGGGGTCAGCATGTCCAGCTCTTCGCCCAGGGTCAGCAGCAGCGTGCGGTCATGGCCCAGGTGGGATTCGGTTTCCAGGCGCGCGCGCTCGGCTTCCTTGAGATCGTCCTGCAGTTGGCGCAAGCGTTGCTGGCCGTGCTGGATACTCTGCTCGACCCGGGCGATGTCGCCGCCGACCGAATAAAAGCGCCCCTGCACCAGATTGAAGCGTTCGGAGAGATCGTGGTGCCCGTCACGCAAGCGTTCGATGCTCGCATCGGCATTGCGCTGCTCGGCCACCAGGGCTTCGAAACTGACTTCCTGATTACCGATGATCGCTTCACGCTGGCCGACCTGCTCGTTCAAGGCCTGCCAACGCAGCGCCGACAGCTGGGCCTTGAGCTGACGCTCTTCGGCCTTGTATTCCTGATACTTCTTGGCGGACTCGGCCTGGCGGTGCAAGCGTTCGAGCTGACGCGTCAGCTCTTCGCGCAGGTCGGTCAGGCGCTCAAGATTTTCGTGGGTGCGGCGGATCCGGTTTTCCGTCTCGCGCCGACGCTCCTTGTATTTGGAGATCCCCGCCGCTTCCTCGATGAAGTTGCGCAGGTCTTCGGGCTTGGACTCGATCAGCTTGGAGATCATCCCCTGTTCGATGATCGAGTAACTGCGCGGACCCAGGCCAGTGCCGAGGAAAATGTCGGTGATGTCGCGGCGCCGGCACTTGGTGCCGTTGAGGTAATAGGTGGTCTGGCTGTCGCGGGTGACTTTGCGGCGAATCGAAATCTCCGCATAGGCGGCGTATTCACCGAGCAAGGTACCGTCGGAGTTGTCGAATACCAGTTCGATACTGGCCTGGCTCACCGGCTTGCGGCTGGTGGAGCCATTGAAGATGACGTCGGTCATCGACTCGCCACGCAGGTTCTTCGCCGAGCTCTCGCCCATCACCCAACGTACGGCGTCGATGATGTTCGACTTGCCGCAGCCATTGGGCCCGACCACCGCCGCCATGTTACTGGGGAAGTTCACCGTGGTCGGGTCGACGAAGGATTTGAACCCCGCCAGTTTGATGCACTTGAGCCGCACGCTCAGGCCGCCGGCAAGGCAGACAGCACCAGGTCGCAACTGCGCTGGGCGTAGGCCGAGAGCACGATGCGGATCTGTGGCAGGTCACGGGCGAGCACGGCGGCGAGCAGGCGTTCGAACAGTTCGAGGAACTCGCTCATTTCCGCCTTGCGTTGTTCCAGGGCCAGGAAATACGCGCGACTCATGGCCGGCTGCAGGTTCTCGACAGTCTCCTGCAGGTAGGGGTTATCGGCGAACGGGTACGCGGCGCGCATCACATTGAAGCTGTCGTCGACGAAGGTGCGGATGTCCTGGCGTTCGTAGCTGGCGTTCAGGCGCTGCTGGATCTGCACGAAGGGCGCCATGTCGGCCTGGACGCGCCAGCCATTGGCCACGGCGTTGCCCAGCAGGATGTACAGCTCGCTCATCAGGGTGCACAGGCTCTGCACCTTGTGCGCGGTGAGCTCGGTGACATGGGCGCCGCGTCGCGGCAGGATCGCGATCAGGTGGCGTCGTTCGAGGATCAGCAAGGCTTCACGGACCGAACCGCGGCTGACATTGAGCGCCAGCGTGACCTTCTGTTCCTGGATGCGCTCTCCTGGCTTCATTTCGCCGCGAATGATGCGTTCGGCGAGGTGTTGAGCAATTTGCTCGGCGAGGCTGTCCGGCGCCTTGAACGTCATGGTTTTCCTTCAAACTCTTCGATCTGTACAAGCGGCGCAGTGTAGCGCACTTGGTAGTGGATGATGCAGGGCCCGGCCAGTGGAAATTGGCACGATTCAAGCAAAAAGCGAGCTGGGCCCAGAGGGTCAATACTCAAAGCATGAGGTTGCTGATCGACAAAAGGTAATTTCCTGACCTTTAAGTCAGAAAACCATTGACCGAAAAGTCAGACCTGATAAATTCAGGTCATAACGGTTAACAACAATAATGAGTCTGCGAGGCCTTCCGTGATCCAGTTTTTACTCAACCAGGAACTCCGTAGCGAGCACGCCCTGGACCCCAACCTGACTGTGCTCAACTACCTGCGCGAGCACTTGGGCAAGTCCGGCACCAAAGAAGGTTGCGCCAGCGGTGACTGTGGCGCGTGCACTGTGGTGGTCGGTGAACTGCAAAGTGATGACGCCGGCCGCGAACATATTCGCTATCGCAGCCTCAACTCGTGCCTGACGTTTGTCTCCTCGCTGCATGGCAAACAGTTGATCAGCGTCGAAGACCTCAAGCATCAGGGCCAACTGCACAGCGTGCAGAAGGCCATGGTCGAATGCCACGGCTCGCAGTGCGGCTTCTGCACGCCGGGGTTTGTCATGTCGTTGTTCGCCCTGCAGAAAAACAGCGACCAGCCCGACGCCCACAAGGCCCATGAAGCCCTCGCCGGCAACCTCTGCCGCTGCACCGGCTACCGGCCGATTCTCGAAGCCGCCGAACAGTCCTGCTGCGGCAAACAGCCCGACCAGTTCGATGCCCGTGAAGCCGAGACCATCGCCCGCCTGAAGGCCATCGCCCCCACCGACATCGGTGAACTCAACTGCGGCGACAAACGTTGCCTGGTGCCGTTGACCGTGGCTGACCTGGCCGACCTCTATGACGCCTATCCGCAAGCCCGGCTGTTGGCCGGCGGCACTGACCTGGCGTTGGAAGTCACCCAGTTCCACCGCACCCTGCCAGTGATGATCTACGTCGGCAATGTCGCCGAAATGAAGCGCATCGAACACTTTGCCGATCGCCTGGAAATCGGCGCGGCCACCGCCCTCTCCGACTGCTACGAGGCCCTCAAGGCCCAATACCCGGACTTCGGCGAACTGCTGCAACGCTTCGCCTCGCTGCAGATCCGCAACCAGGGCACCCTGGGTGGCAACATCGGCAATGCCTCGCCCATCGGCGACTCGCCACCGCTGCTGATCGCCCTGGGCGCACAGATCGTGCTGTGCAAAGGCAACACCCGCCGCACCCTGGCCCTGGAAGACTATTTCATCGATTACCGGGTTACCGCGCGCCAGGAAAGCGAGTTCATCGAGAAGATCATTGTGCCGCGCGCCAGTGCCGTGCAGCAGTTCCGCGCCTATAAAGTGTCCAAGCGCCTGGACGATGATATTTCCGCGGTCTGCGCCGCCTTTAACCTGCGCATCGACAACGGCGTGATCGCTGACGCCCGCGTCGCCTTCGGCGGTATGGCCGCCACCCCGAAACGAGCCAAAAGCTGCGAAGCGGCACTGCTCGGTTCGACCTGGAACCATGCCACCGTCGAAGCCGCGTGCGCGGCCCTGGCCGAAGATTTCACCCCGCTCTCGGACTTTCGCGCCAGCAAGGAATACCGCCTGCTCAGCGCGCAGAACCTGCTGCGCAAGTATTTCATCGAGCTGCAAACACCGCACATCGAGACCCGGGTGACCGCTTATGTCTAATCATCACGCCGTAGAGAAGACCCAGGCCGAACTGGCTGAACTGTTCGCCAAGGACCTGACCACCGGGGTCGGCCGTAGCGTCAAGCACGACAGCGCCGCCAAACACGTGTCCGGTGAAGCCCAGTACATCGATGACCGGCTGGAGTTTCCTAACCAGTTGCACGTCTATGCACGCCTGTCGGACCGCGCCCACGCAAAAATCATCAGCATCGACACCCAGCCCTGCTACGCCTTCGAAGGCGTGCGCATTGCCATTACCCATGCAGACGTGCCGGGCCTCAAAGACATCGGGCCGCTGTTGCCGGGCGATCCGCTGCTGGCGATCGATGACGTGCAATTCGTCGGTCAACCGGTGCTCGCCGTCGCGGCGAAAGACCTGGAAACCGCGCGCAAGGCCGCCATGGCCGCGATCATCGAATACGAAGACCTGGAACCGGTGCTGGACGTGGTCGAAGCCCTGCGCAAACGCCACTTCGTACTCGACAGCCACACTCACCAGCGCGGCGACTCGGCCACTGCGCTGTCCACCGCCGAGCATCGCATCCAGGGCACGCTGCACATTGGCGGCCAGGAACACTTCTACCTGGAAACCCAGATTTCCTCGGTGATGCCGACTGAAGACGGCGGCATGATCGTCTACTGCTCGACCCAGAACCCCACCGAAGTGCAGAAGCTGGTGGCTGAAGTGCTGGACGTGTCGATGAACAAGATCGTGGTCGACATGCGCCGCATGGGCGGCGGTTTCGGCGGCAAGGAAACCCAGGCCGCCAGCCCGGCGTGCCTGTGCGCGGTGATCGCCCACCTGACGGGCCAACCGACCAAGATGCGCCTGCCGCGGGTCGAAGACATGCTGATGACCGGCAAGCGCCACCCGTTCTACGTCGAGTACGACGTCGGCTTCGACAACAGCGGGCGCCTGCACGGTATCGCCCTCGACCTGGCGGGCAACTGCGGTTGCTCGCCGGACCTGTCGGCCTCCATCGTCGACCGGGCGATGTTCCACTCCGACAACTCGTACTACCTGGGCGATGCGACCATCAATGGTCACCGCTGCAAGACCAACACCGCCTCGAACACCGCCTACCGTGGTTTCGGCGGCCCTCAGGGGATGGTCGCCATCGAAGAAGTGATGGACGCCATTGCCCGTCACCTGGGGCTCGACCCGCTGGCCGTGCGCAAGGCCAACTACTACGGCAAGACCGAGCGCAACGTCACCCACTACTACCAGACCGTCGAGCACAACATGCTCGAGGAAATGACCGCGGAACTGGAAGAAAGCAGCCAGTACGCCGAGCGTCGCGAAGCGATCCGCCGCTACAACGCCAACAGCCCGATCCTGAAAAAGGGCCTGGCGCTGACCCCGGTGAAATTCGGCATTTCCTTCACTGCCAGCTTCCTCAACCAGGCGGGCGCACTGATCCACGTCTATACCGACGGCAGCATCCACCTCAACCATGGCGGCACCGAGATGGGCCAGGGCCTGAACATCAAGGTCGCGCAGGTGGTGGCCGAAGTGTTCCAGGTGGAAATCGATCGCGTACAAATCACCGCGACCAACACCGACAAGGTGCCGAACACCTCGCCGACCGCAGCCTCCAGCGGTGCCGACCTCAATGGCAAGGCGGCGCAGAATGCCGCAGAAATCATCAAGCAGCGCCTCGTGGAGTTCGCCGCGCGCAAGTATGAAGTCAGTGAAGCCGACGTGGAGTTCCACAACGGCCACGTGCGGATTCGGGATCACATCCTGACCTTCGAAGCGCTGATCCAGCAGGCGTATTTCGCCCAGGTCTCGCTGTCCAGCACCGGCTTCTACAAGACTCCGAAAATCTTCTACGACCGCAGCCAGGCCCGCGGCCGTCCGTTCTACTACTTCGCCTTCGGTGCGGCCTGCTGCGAAGTGCTCATCGACACCCTGACCGGCGAATACAAAATGCTGCGCACCGACATCCTGCATGATGTCGGCGCCTCGCTGAACCCGGCCATCGACATCGGCCAGGTCGAAGGCGGTTTCATCCAGGGCATGGGCTGGCTGACCATGGAAGAGCTGGTGTGGAACAACAAGGGCAAGCTGATGACCAACGGCCCGGCCAGCTACAAGATCCCGGCGGTGGCCGACATGCCGCTGGACCTGCGGGTCAAGCTGGTGGAAAACCGCAAGAACCCGGAAGACACGGTGTTCCACTCCAAGGCCGTCGGCGAACCGCCGTTCATGCTCGGCATCGCCGCCTGGTGTGCGATCAAGGACGCGGTGGCGAGCCTGGGCGACTACCGGCACCAACCAAAGATCGACGCCCCGGCGACCCCGGAACGGGTGTTGTGGGGCTGTGAACAGATGCGCCAGTTGAAGGCGGTGAAGCCAGTCGAAACTGAGTCTGAGTTGGCTCCGCTTTAAGACCGCGTCGCGCCCTTCGCGGGCAAGCCCGCTCCCACAGGGTCATGTGCTGACTGATGGACCGGTACAAATCCAATGTGGGAGCGAGCTTGCTCGCGATAGCGGACTAACAGACACACAAATGTCGAGGTGAACATGTACAACTGGATCGACGCCCTCGCCGACCTGCAATCCCAGGGCGAAGCCTGCGTCCTGGTGACCATCATCGAAGAGCTCGGCTCGACGCCGCGTAACGCTGGCTCGAAAATGGTCATCAGCGCCACGCACACCTACGACACCATCGGTGGCGGGCATCTGGAATACAAGGCGATGCAGATCGCCCGGCAGATGCTGTCCAGCGGCAAGCAGGACACCCACCTGGAGCGCTTCAGCCTCGGCGCTAGCCTCGGCCAGTGCTGTGGCGGCGCCACCGTGCTGTTGTTCGAACCCATGGGCCAGGTGCAGGCACAGATCGCCGTATTTGGCGCCGGTCATGTCGGCCGCGCCCTGGTGCCCCTGCTCGCCAGCCTGCCCTGCCGGGTGCGCTGGATCGACTCGCGGGATGCCGAGTTCCCGGAACACATTCCCCATGGCGTGCGTAAAATCGTCAGCGAAGACCCGGTGGACGAAATCGACGACCTGCCGGCGGGCAGCTACTGCATCGTCATGACCCACAATCACCAGCTCGACCTGGAGCTCACGGCCGCCATTCTCAAGCGCAATGACTTCGCCTACTTCGGCCTGATCGGTTCGAAGACCAAGCGCGTGAAGTTCGAACACCGCCTGCGCGATCGCGGATTCGACACCAGCACCGTGCAACGCATGCGTTGCCCGATGGGCATCGGCGAAGTCAAAGGCAAGTTGCCTGTGGAAATTGCCATCTCCATCGCCGGCGAAATCATCGCCACCTATAACGCGAATTTCGGCCAGGGCACCGCTCGCGCCGAACCCATTGCTAAACTGCTGCCCGCCTCACGCCGCAGTCAAGCCACGAACTGAGAACCCCCATGCCTTCGACTCGCAAAGCCTACCGCGCCGCCATCCTGCACAGCATCGCCGACCCTGCCGTGGTCGGCATTGAAGCCTCTTACCAGTATTTCGAAGATGGCTTGCTGGTCACCGAAAACGGCCGGATCAGCGCCCTCGGCCATGCCAGCGAGCTGCTGGCCAGCCTGCCGGCGGACATTGAAGTGGTCCACCACAAAGACGCCTTGATTACCCCTGGCTTCATCGACACGCACATCCACCTGCCGCAAACCGGCATGGTCGGTGCGTATGGCGAACAATTGCTGGACTGGCTCAACACCTACACCTTCCCTTGCGAAAGCCAGTTCGCCGACAAGGCCCACGCCGAAGAAGTCGCCGGGATCTTCATCAAGGAACTGCTGCGCAACGGCACCACCACTGCCCTGGTGTTCGGCAGCGTGCACCCGCAATCGGTGGACTCGTTCTTCGAGCAGGCGCAAAAACTCGACCTACGGATGATCGCCGGCAAGGTGATGATGGACCGCAACGCGCCGGACTACCTGACCGACACCGCTGAATCCAGCTACGAGCAAAGCAAGGTGCTGATCGAGCGCTGGCACGGCAAGGGCCGCCTGCACTACGCAGTGACCCCACGCTTTGCGCCGACCAGCACCCCGGAGCAACTGACCCTCGCCGGCCAGTTGCTCAGCGAGTACCCCGACCTGTACATGCAGACCCACATCAGTGAAAACCTGCAGGAGATCGAATGGGTCAAGGAACTGTTCCCGGAGCGCAAGGGCTACCTGGATGTCTACGACCATTACCAGTTGCTGGGTGAGCGCTCGGTGTTCGCCCATGGCGTGCACCTGTGTGACGACGAATGTGCACGGCTGGCCGAGACCGGCTCGGCGGTGGCGTTCTGCCCGACTTCCAACTTCTTCCTCGGCAGCGGCCTGTTCAACCTGCCGATGGCCGAGAAACACAACCTCCTCGTCGGCCTTGGTACCGACGTCGGTGCCGGCACCAGCTTCTCGCTGCTGCACACCCTCAACGAAGCCTACAAAGTCATGCAACTGCAAGGCGCACGCCTGAGTCCGTTCAAGTCGCTGTACCTGGCGACCCTCGGCGGCGCCCGCGCGCTACGCCTGGAAGACCGGATCGGGACCCTGCAACCGGGCACCGACGCCGACTTCCTGGTGCTCGATTATCACGCCACACCGCTGCTCAGCTACCGCCTGCAACAGGCGAACAACATCGCCGAAACCCTGTTTGTGTTGATGACCCTGGGGGATGACCGGACGGTGCTGCAGACTTATGCGGCGGGTAATCTGGTGCATCAGCGCTAGGTTTCCACAGGCATAAAAAATCCCCCTGCGCTTTGCAGCCTGGGGGATTTTTCTTGTCTGTCAGATTGCTATCGTCGGAACGCCGCCCGGAGCAAGCCCGCTCCCACAGTGATCTTCGGTGATTACAAAATTCCAGTACACCACAGACCTTGTGGGAGCGGGCTTGCCCGCGATTGGCGCGACACAATTTCGGATCAGAGCTTGGCGGGCGAGCGCCCTGGCTTCTTGGTCTGCAGCAGATGGGAGAACACCGCGTGCAGGTCGTCCGAGGCGCTTTCTTCGTCGAGGTTGAGCTTGCTGTCGATGTGATCCATGTGATGCATCATCAGGTTCACCGCCAGCGTCGCGTCGCGGGCTTCGATGGCATCGATCAACTGGGTGTGTTCGTCGTAGGAACAGTGCGAGCGGTTACCACTTTCGTACTGGGCAATGATCAACGAAGTCTGCGACACCAGGCTGCGTTGGAAGCTGATCAATGGCGCGTTTTTCGCTGCCTCGGCCAGTTTCAGGTGAAACTCCCCGGAAAGGCGGATACCCGCACCGCGGTCACCGCGCGAAAAGCTGTCGCGCTCGTCGTTGACCATCTGGCGCAACTCGCTCAGCTCTTCGGCGCTGGCGTGTTCGACCGCAAGTTCAGTAATCGCCCGCTCCACCAGACGTCGGGCCATGAACACCTGGCGCGCTTCGTCGACACTCGGGCTGGCAACCACGGCGCCACGATTCGGGCGCAACAGCACCACGCCTTCGTGGGCCAGACGCGACAGGGCGCGGCGAATGATGGTGCGGCTGACCCCGAAAATCTCTCCCAGCGCCTCTTCGCTCAATTTGGTACCGGGCGCCAGGCGCTGTTCGAGGATGGCCTCGAAGATATGCGCATAGACAATATCGTCCTGGGTTCCGCTGCGGCCGGCTTTGCCTGCTCGCGGTTGTTTCTTGAGGGGCTGCAACTGTTCGTTCATGGGCACTCGAGTCGGGAGAACTGCGGCGAAGAGACCGTGACTGTAATACGTCACAGTGGGTCGCTGGCAAGTATCGCGTAAAAAACACGGCATATTGTACACAACTGCAGGTGGCAACACGACTGTACGGCCATATACGCCCCCGGCTGTATTGCAACGATCAGTTACGTTTGAGTTTAGGCTTGAACTCGCAAAACGCCTGCCCGCTTCACTCGCGGCCTACAAGACACAAGGAACAGCGCTGTCATGAACGACGCCACCCGCACCCAGCTCCGCCCGCTGGCCGATACCTCACCCTCGGCCATTGTCGCCGGCTTCATCGCAATGATGACCGGCTATACCAGCTCCCTGGTGCTGATGTTCCAGGCCGGACAGGCCGCCGGCCTGACCAGCGGGCAGATTTCCTCGTGGATCTGGGCCATCTCGATCGGCATGGCGGTGTGCTCCATCGGCCTGTCCCTGCGTTATCGCACCCCCATTACCATTGCCTGGTCGACGCCGGGCGCTGCGCTGCTGATCACCAGCCTGTCGGGGGTCAGCTACGGCGAAGCGATTGGGGCCTACATCACCTGCGCGGTGCTGGTAACGATCTGCGGCATGACCGGCAGCTTCGAACGCCTGGTGAAACGCATTCCGGCGTCGCTGGCCGCAGCCTTGCTGGCCGGGATCCTGTTCAAGATCGGCAGCGAGATCTTCGTCGCTGCCCAACACCGTACCGGCCTGGTCCTGGGGATGTTTTTCACCTACCTGGTGGTCAAGCGCCTGTCGCCGCGCTACGCGGTGCTGGCGGCGCTGTTGATCGGCACGGCCTTGTCGGGGTTCATGGGCCTGCTGGACTTCAGCGGCTTCCACCTCGAAGTAGCGACGCCGGTATGGACCACCCCGCACTTTTCCCTCGCCGCGACCATCAGCATCGGCATCCCGCTGTTTGTGGTGGCCATGACCTCGCAGAACATGCCCGGCATCGCGGTGCTGCGCGCCGATGGCTATGACGTGCCGGCCTCGCCGCTCATCACCGCCACTGGCGTTGCCTCGCTGCTACTGGCGCCGTTCGGCTCCCACGGGATCAACCTGGCGGCCATCAGCGCAGCAATCTGCACCGGGCCGCACGCCCATGAAGATCGCAACAAGCGCTACACCGCGGCGGTCTGGTGCGGGATTTTCTACGGCATTGCCGGGGTCTTCGGGGCAACGTTGGCGGCGCTGTTCGCGGCCCTGCCCAAGGAGTTGGTGCTGTCGATTGCCGCACTGGCGCTGTTCGGTTCCATCATCAATGGCCTGAGCATTGCCATGAGTGAAACCCGGGAGCGTGAAGCGGCGCTGATCACCTTCATGGTCACGGCATCGGGGCTGACGCTGTTTTCCATTGGCTCGGCGTTCTGGGGGATTGTCGCGGGGGTGGTGACGCTGATGATTCTGAATTGGCGCAAAGCCTGATAGATAAAAAAACGGCGACCCGAGGGTCGCCGTTTTTTTCAACTTATTCATGTAGCTCCAGGGAATAAAAACTGTATAAACACTCTGACCCAATGCAATAAAAAAATTCACACGAAGCAGCAGAGCGTTATTACCTTTTTGAGTGGCTAACAAGTCGCTCGACAAAAAACTCTACATGCCCTCTTGGAGCGCCCAGCAATGGCCACGCGTCAGCCTTGAGTGCTACCTCCTGAAAGGCTTTACTGCATTTGCATCGCGGATGTCTCTCGTAAACCGCCCGCCGTGTCTGCGCCGCATTACGTACATATTCGTCGTAAGGAATTGCTCCCGCATACTCCAGGAAAACATCCAGGAAGTGGTCCGTGAGCTTAATAAGCTTGGCAAACAAATTCTGCCCTTCCAGAGGATTGATCTCCATGTTGGCCAACACCCTGAAGCGCTTCATTCCGTGCTCATGATTAAGTACTTTGATCAACGCGTATGCCCCGGAGATGGACGCCGGCTCATCGCATACAATCACCAAGACTTCATGGGCAGCTCGAATGAAGCTGACTACCGGTTCGCCTATACCCGTGGCGGTGTCGATCACCAGCACGTCCAGGCTGTCCGCTATCTCGCTGAATGCCTGTATCAGGCCTGAATGCTGAGCCCGCGACAGGCGCACCATACTCGGGACACCTGAACCAGATGCGACTACGCGCACTCCTCCCGGCCCGTCCATCAAGGTATCGGACAATCCACAGCGGCCCTCGATCAGATCGACAAGCGTATACCGTGGCACAAGCCCCAATTGGACGTCGACATTCGGGAACTCAAGGTTTGAATCCAACAAAACGACGCGGCGCCCAAGCTCCGCCAGCGCCAATGATAGATTCACCGCCACAGTAGTTTTGCCTACACCGCCCTTACCGCTGGCGATAGCGATAACTTGTACAACGTGCTCGGTATCCATACTGACTTTTCAACTCCATATTTAACGCTGACAAGCAATTGAATTCCTTAAATCATCAAGTTCCAAGTCTTCCAGAATCAGCCATTAACGACTGTTCAGCCACAACCACCGCACATAAGTTCGCGCTCGCCGATCAGTCGTCCTGATCGCCGAATGGATGGCTAATATCCAGAAAAAAACAGACTGAAAAAGTTGAATACTGTAAAGACCGACGCACCAACCAAGATCAAAGCGGACACTATTTTCTTTTTTAACAACGGTAAACATCCCTGTTATCGATGTATAAAACTGAAACGGGGATAGCACACCCGGACATGCCCTGATTATGCGCCAGGTGATAGCACTGCGCTATATGCCAAGCAACGTTCAAGCGCTGCTTTGAGCAGCACCTGACGTGCATCGGTAATCAGCCAAGAGATCGGCGTGCAGGGATCCACCAGCTGACTCGGGTGCTTTGGCTCAAACGCCGACCACCAGCTTGGGTGCCAGCAGCGCCTCCGCCGTCCGCCCATAGACATCCTCCAGGCGCTCGATGTCGTCCTCACCGAGGTAGCTGCCGGACTGCACCTCGATGATCTCCAGCGGGATTTTTCCAGGGTTGGCCAGGCGGTGCACCGAGGCGATCGGGATGTAGGTGGACTGGTTTTCGGCCAGCAGGAAGACCTTATCGTCACACGTCACCTGGGCGATGCCGGATACCACGATCCAGTGCTCGGCGCGATGGTGGTGCTTCTGCAGCGACAGCTGCGCGCCGGGCTTCACGGTGATGCGCTTGACCTGATGGCGAGTACCGTTGTCCACCGAGTCGTAGCAGCCCCAAGGTCGATTGACCGCACAATGGCTCTGGGTTTCCGAGCGGCCCTTCAGATCCAGGCTGTTGACCAGTGCTTTGACGTCCTGAACCGAGTTCTTGTGGGTAATCATCACCGCATCCTTGGTTTCCACTACCACCAGATCGTCCACACCGACCAAGGCCACCAGCTTGCTGCTGCTGTGGACGAAGCTATTGCGGCTGTCGTGGATCATCACATCGCCCTTGAGCACGTTGCCGGCCTGGTCCTTCTCATGCACGTCCGACAGAGAGGACCAGTTGCCCACGTCGCTCCAGCCGGCGGCGAGCGGCACCACGCAAGCGCGGGTGGTCTTCTCCATCACCGCGTAGTCGATGGAGTTGTCCGGGCAGCACTCGAAGGTGCTGCTATCGATGGTTATGACATTGCCGGTGCGGTGGCTGCGTTCCAGGGCCAGCGCACAAGCGTCGTAGATGCCCGGCGCATGCTTGAGCAACTCGTCCAGATAACGGCTGGCACGGAACAGGAACATGCCGCTGTTCCAGTAATAGCCACCCGTGCGGACGAGCTCGCGGGCCAGTTCTGCATTGGGCTTCTCGACGAAGTGGCTGACCCGGTAGACGCCGGGATGCATCCCGCCGGCGTCACCGGCACGGGTCGCCTTGATGTAGCCGAAGCCGGTCTCGGGACGCTCGACCGGGATGCCGAACAACACCATCTCCCCTTCCTCGGCCACCGCGCGCGCCACCTCCAGTGCCTCGCGCAGCGCCGCTTGGTCCTCGATCACATGGTCGGCGGGCAGCACCAGCATCAGTTCGTCGCGGCCCTCGGCCAGCAGTTGCAAGGCGGCCATAGCCACGGCCGGCGCGGTATTGCGGCCGAAGGGTTCGAGCAGTGTCGAGTGCCCCTCGACGCCGATCCGCTCCAGTTGCTCGTTGACGATAAAGCGGTGCTCAAGGTTGCACACGATCAGCGGGCTCTGCATGCCTTCGAAGTCCAGGCGCTGCAGGGTCTGCTGGAACAGCGAATGCTCGCCGGTCAGGGCGAGGAACTGCTTTGGATACTGCTTGCGCGAAAGGGGCCACAAGCGCGAACCACTACCACCAGAAAGAATTACCGGAATCATGGGAGAAGCCTCATTAAAGTTCCATTTCAAATTAATACTTGTCCCCGCCGAGGCCCTGCCTCGGACTACCGGGAGAGTGAATGCATCGATGCGATCAAGGGTTGAACAACTGGGTGATATCCCCTCCTAGCCGATAGGTCTCCAGCGGCTCCAGAGAGCGCCGCCACGAATCGGTCTCGGCCGAGCAGCGATAAAGTGCGCAGTAGGGCTCCAGCCAGGCGAACTTGCCGTCCTCCTGCATATCCTCCAGTTCCTGCGGGTAGCCGGACCGGGCCTCGAAAAGGCGCGGGTTGTGCACGCCACTTTCGACCCGCTGGGCGAGCCGCTGCAGGGCACCACCGTTGTCGCCACGCAGATCCAGCCCGTTGGCCTCGGCGAATGCCGCGATCATTACCAGCGGCCCCAGGCTGTAGTTGTGGTAGGCAAGCGCCCGGGTCTGCCGGGACAGCTCCAGCGGCAGGTAGCCATCGGCGTCGACCTGCTCCATACCATGGCGGTACTGCTCGACCGCCCAGTCGAACAGGTCCTGGCGGTCGAGCACCACGGCGCTTGCCATCACCGCCCAGGCAGCCCAGTACTGGTGGTTGTTACGCCGCTCACGCGGTTGCTCGTTCCAATCGTGCACCACCTGATCGGCGAGCTGGGCGAACCACTGTTCGATGGCGCGAGTTTCGGCCTCATGCCCACGCAAGGGTTCTGAGCCGGAAAACTGTAGCCGCAGATAGGCGGAAGACAGGCTGCCCAGCGCCCATTTGCGCACCGACTTGCCGGTGTGGTTGTAGGTTCGGCTGAGCAGCGCGTCGGCTTCGGCCCATGTGCTCAACCAGGTCAGGGCGCAGTCGGCGTATTCCTGACGGCCATCCTCGAGATACTTGCCGACCAGCTTGCTCACCCCGCTTTCCAGCGTACGCACATCGCCGGTCAGCCGCTTGTAGCGCGCGGCGGCCTGCGGGTTGAGCTTGTCCCTGGCCGAGTCCGAACCTTCGTACTTGCTCGGGAACAGCAGGTCGCCCGAATAGGGCGCGGGTACCTCGGGACAGGCCGCCACCTTATCCTTGGGGGACGGAGCGGCCAGGTAGTAGCCGCTGGGCGGCACGAGGCTGGCGCCGGCGTTGCGTTCCAGGGGCTTGCTGCAGCCGCCGGCCAGCAACAGGGCCAGGCCGGTGAGCGCCATCCGCGAGCAGATCTGCCAGGGTTTCATAGCCATTCCTCAGTTGGTCGCAACCGGACGCTTGACCCAGGCCGGAGACAACTTGTCGGCGGAACCGGTGACGAACAGGCTGACCACCTCACCACGCTCCAGCACCAGCGGGTCGAGGTCACGAATCTTGCGGTCGCCAGCGAACAGCGTCAGGCGCACCTTGACCGGGTTGATCTCGCGCTCGCCACGGGCGTTAGCCGAGACCGGGCGGATGACCTCGGTACGACCGTCGGCGGTTTTAATCGACAGGGCGGTGTCGGATAGATTCTGCAGGCGCAGCAGGGACTTCTGGCGATTCTTGAACGGCGGCTCCTCCACCAGCTCCAGCGCCCCATCCGGCATCTGCACCAGTGTGTAGTAGCGCTCGGCGTCGAGCTTCACCGCCAGGCTCTTGCTATCTGCGCTGACGGTGTATTTACCGGCCGGCAGGAAGGCGAAATCGCTGCTGCTTTTGGCGCCCAGGTCATTGATGCGGACAGCGCCGAGGTTGGCATCAAAACTGCTGTTTGCGGCGTTGAAGCCGCGCACGAAGGCCGAGCCATGCGGTGCCGCCGGACCGTAGAGCGCCGCTTCGTCAGCCATCACCCACGGGGCGGACAGGCCAAGCAGCAGGCTGCCCAAGCGCAGGGTGTAGGACATCGAGGAAAAAAGGGACATACAGGTACTCCTAGAATTGCAGGACGGGCTCAGTGGAGGTCGAGGTGGCGGTGTGCAGCGCGCGGCTGACCGGCTCCTCGCCGTTGTGCAGCCGGGCGAGCCAGGCCGCATCGAATCCGGACAGATCGCTGGGTAGCATCAGGTAGCGCTCGGGGAACTCCCAGATCACCAGGCGCAGCCCGGCGAGCTCTTTATCCCCCTGCTGCAGCAGGTTCAGCATGGGCACCAGTGGGCCCTTGCCCTCCTCGGCGTAATTGAGCAGGTCGCTGCCCAGGGCCTGTTTCAGCGCACCGGCGAAGTTCCAGTCCGGGTTGGCGCTGTAACTGGTCCCGACCAGCGCGATCGATGGCAGGGCGTCGACGAACAGCTCATCCTCGGCGCTCGCCTCCTGTCCCTCGGCGGCCCGGGTCAGGCGCGGGCGCAGGCGCTCGGCCGGTAGTTGCAGGTCGGCGAAGTACGGCTCCAGGGGCAGGAAGCTCAACAGGTCGCCTTTGTGCTCCCGGCTGGCGACAGCCTCGGTGACGAAGGTCTGGTCGCCACGCTGCCAGATACCCTGCCGCGCCAGATGCTCGGCCAGACTCCTGGCCGCGACCTCTGCGCCGAAGGGGGTCCAGTGGCTGTCGGTACGCAGGAACACTGGCTCCTGCGCCTTCGCCTGCTGCAGCGCAGGCAACAGATCCGGCCCGCTCAACCCGGCTTGGCGCATCATGTCGAGGACCTTCGGGTACAGGCTCTGCTGAGTCAGCACGGGTCGCTCGTCATCCAGATGCTCCGGATAGAGTCGAGCCTTGGCTGGCAGGAGCGCCAGCACCAGCGTCACCCCACGACGCTCGAACTCCGCCCGTACGGCGTTCACCAACCGCCAATTGTCCTGCAACTGATCGGGTTTGCTCGCCGGCTTGAACTCCTCGTCCGAGAACAGCCAGCCGTCCTGGCCGATGACCACGCCCTGGCGGCCTTCGCCAAAAAGCGTGTAGTCCGCCAGCGCCCAGAGATTGGTGCCCAGTTGCTTGACCGGGAACTGGGCGTCGTAGTGTTTCTCGAAGGCCAGCGCCAGTTTGCCGTCCAGCACGCTGGTTTCACTGGCTGCGGAGAAGCCGAATACCGCGCGCAGGGACCACAGGCAGAGCGCCAGCAGCAGGCTGCAGAAGAGCACGCTGTAGAGCAGGTTCAGGGTTCTGTTCATAGTCGGTTCCCCTCAGAACTGAAAGTACAGGAAGGGCGAAAAGCTTTGCGCCGAGAGCTTCAGCACCGAGACGGCGAACAGCAGGAGCACGGCAGCGTGGAAGGCCACGGCGCCTATCCGCAGGCGCGCCACGACGGCTGCGCTGTTGGCGTTGATCATCATGCCGTGGTCTTCGCTGGCGCGGTCCTTGGCTCCACCGGCCAGCGGCTGGGCGTAGAACTGACGGATGCCGAAGATGGCCAGCACGACATAGGCCAGCACCAGGGTGGCGATCTGCAGGCTGGTGAGCTGAGCGTGGTTGAGCTCGGAGAGCCGCCAGTCGGCGAAGCTGAACATGGCAACGTACATGCGCCAGGCCACGTCGAGGTTCTCGGCGCGGAAAATCACCCAGCCGATCACCACCAACATGAAGGTGAAGGCCCACTTCAGCGGGTTGAGCACCCGTGGCGCGGCGTTCACGCCCCAGAAACGCTCAATGGCCAACCAGACGCCGTGCCAGGCGCCCCAGAGGATGTAGGTGAAGTTGGCGCCATGCCATAGACCGCCCAACAGCATGGTCAGGAACAGGTTGCGGTAGGTCTGGAAAGCGGTTCCGCGGTTGCCGCCCAGGCTGATGTACAGGTAGTCGCGCAGCCAGGTGGAAAGGCTGATGTGCCAGCGTCGCCAGAACTCGGTAATGGATTGGCTGATGTACGGCTGCTTGAAGTTTTCCATGAAGCGGAAGCCCATCATCAGGCCCAGGCCGATGGCCATGTCGCTGTAGCCGGAAAAGTCGAAATACAGTTGCGCGGTATAGGCCAGCGCACCCAGCCAGGCGTCGCCTGTGGTGGGGTCGGAAAGCGCGAAGCAATGGTCGGCGATGGGCGCGATGCTGTCTGCGATGAAGACCTTCTTGATGAAGCCTTGCATGAAGCGCGTACAGCCCTCGGCGAACTTGTCCACCGTGTGGGTACGGTGGTTGAACTGGTCCACCAGGTCGCGAAAACGCAGTACCGGGCCGGCAATCAGGTGCGGGAAGATCGCCACAAAGGCGGCGAAGTCCACCAGGTTATGGGTGGCTGGGGTGTCGCCGCGGTAGACGTCGATGATGTAGCTGATGGACTCGAAGATGTAGAAAGAGATCCCGATCGGCAGCAAGATGTGCGTGAGCACAAAGGGCTCCATGCCGAACGAGGTGATGATGGCGTTGAGGCTGTCGACGCCGAAATTGGCGTACTTGAAATAGCCGAGTACGCCGAGGTCCACCACCACGCCGAGGAGCAGCCATTTCTGCGCAGTTTTCGTACGCACTCCGGCCGCGCCGATGCGCAGGCCAATCCAGTAGTTGAACACTGTCACGACAGCGAACAGCACCAGGAAGTCGATGCGCCACCAGGCATAGAAGATGTAGCTAGCGACCAGCAACAACAGGTTTCGATAGCGCGTTCCGACCAGGTAGTACAAGCCGAGGAAAATCGGCAGGAACAGGAACAGGAACACGTTGGAAGAAAAAACCACGCTCTCAATCTCCTTTTGAATGATCGTCGTTGCCCTAAGGAGTCCATGCGCCAGGTGCAGCCCGGCGCATGGCTCAATCAGGTCAATCGGCCTTGGCTTGCATCACGCTTGCGGGTTTGTCCGCCCTGCGGCAGATCTTCGCCTCGACCTGCAGCCCCGGGGGCATGTCTGCCGGCATATCGATTTCCAGGGAGAGCAGCGTCTGCCCCGCCCACTCGGCGTCCTCACGCAAGCGGAAAACAAAGCGGCCGTTCGACTCGACTTCCCGCGACCGGCTGATCAACAGGTTTTCCCTCGAGCCGCTCATGTACCAGACGGTACTGCGCAAATCGCTGATCTCGGGCTTGCTGAACTGGATCTCGACGACCGCGTCCTCACTGCGGATCGGCTTGACCCCAGTGTTGACCAGCACCTCGTTCTTGCCTGGCCGCAGGGTCAGCTTCTGGTCTATTTGCGCCGTTACGTTCCGGCAACCGTTATCCAGCAGGGGCATGGCCTGGCGATAGAAAGTCGCCATGGCCAGGTCGTAATAGCTGTTGACCTCCCAGATCAGTACCTTGGGCGGTTTGTCCTGGAAGTCCTGGGTGCCGAGGTACTGCAGCATGGCACTGTGGAAGCCCCCGCCTGTCACCGAGCGGTTATCCACGTCGACGTTGGCGTACTGTTTGAGGAAGCCGTCGAAGTTGTACTGTGCGGAACTGAAACTGGTGCCGACCAGCACCACGTCGGGCCGCTCG
Organism: Pseudomonas sp. IT-P176; assembly: GCF_949767245.1. Classification (NCBI taxonomy): domain Bacteria; kingdom Pseudomonadati; phylum Pseudomonadota; class Gammaproteobacteria; order Pseudomonadales; family Pseudomonadaceae; genus Pseudomonas; species Pseudomonas sp. IT-P176. The sequence goes on along the minus strand of NZ_CATKPN010000101.1, from coordinate 78,569 downwards.
GTATCACCAAACAGCTCGGTGCTCTCTTCTTTGGGCTCGGTCACGGCACGGGTGAAATATTCATTGGCGTACCCGCTGCCACAGATTTTGCCGAATGCCTGGTTGAGAGAGCCGGCCTTGTACAGGCTGCCCTCGGTGCGCGTGGCAAATTCCTTGCGCGCAATCCCCTCGAAGACCTTCGACTTCCTGAGCTCGGCGGCCAGCAATTGCGCGGTCAACTCAGCGCCTTGCGGCGTCCAGTGGTTATCGCGCTTGAAGAAAAATTTGCTGCGCACGTCGGCCGGCAGGTCCAGCAGTGCGGTGAGATCCGGCACGCGAATACCCAGGCTGCGCAGGCGCTCGATGGTCGCCAGGTAATTGCTGCGCGACAGTTCGGCATTGAAGCTGCTGCGCTCCTGCGGGTTGAGCATTTCAGTGACGAGCAGGCCCCGCGGTGGCAGGTAGACCATCACCAGTTCCACGCCCCTGGCTTTCAATGCATCACGCAGATCTTCCAGCAACTTGAAACCTTCGGGCGTGGTGCCGATGTTGGTCATCAAGTCGATCTTGCTGCGAAACAGCCAATCTTCCTGCCCCTGCGCCAGTCGGCTGAAATCGCCCAGATCACCGGTGTAGCTGCTGTCCTGCAGCGCCTGCGGGCAGATCTGGCAGCAGCGCTCGATCTCGTAGACGGGCGCCTCGGCGGCCAGGCTCAGGGAACTGGTGAAGAGCGTCGCAACCGAGGCGCACGCCAGCCACCCTTGGGCTAAGCGGCCCATTGAACTCCGTTTCATTGTTTGTCACTCACTTGAAGTTGCGCCAACTTGTCGAGCGGCAGGACCAGCACGGCCTGCTTCTGTCGCACCAGCAGGTCGATGATTCGGCTCTGCTCCTTGGCAAGCGCACCGAATATGCCGATGCCGCTGGGCTGGGTCGGCATCAGCATTTCCACACCGTAGAGCTTCACGCTTTGCGGCGACACGACGGAGATGGCGCCCGACTGGTTACCGATCAGGCGACCGCCAACCACGGTCATGGAGAGGTTCATGTCGAAGGGGTCGAGTATCAGGTCGCGGGGTGTGCCGACGAGGTCTTTGACGTGCCCGTAGATGCCGAGCAGGCCGTTGGCCACTGCGAGGTTTTCATAGAGCCCGACATTGGCGCTGTTGCGCACACGAATGCCGTGCCGCGCGTTGTTGAACGCCCGGTTGCCCCACAACAGGTTGTCGCCGCTCTCGTAGATGGTGATGCCATCGGAGCCGTTGCGATAAACCTCGTTGTTGGCCAGCACGTTATTGACGCTGGAGCGGTCGACCACGATCCCGGAGAGGGTGTTCTCGTAGGAGCGGTTGTTGAAGATCCAGCTGTCGTTCACCTCGCGGGAGACAATGATGCCGTGCTTCTCGCGGGTGCCATAGGCGGTGTTCTCGGCGATGATCAAGCGTCGCGAGCGGTCGTGCGGGTCGATACCGTAGACCAGGTTGTTGCGGTAGGTATTGCCCTTGAGTACCACGTCATAGGCTTCGTAGCAGTAGAAGCCGTACCACATGTCGTCGAACATCGAGTCAATCAGCCAGCCGCTGGGATGGTCGCGCTGCATGGTCGGATGCATCGCCGGGCTGTACTGGGAGATCGATACGCCGTAGGACTTGCTCGCGGTGTAGCCAAGACTCGAGACCACCGAGTTGACGATGTAGGTCTCGGTACCGCCCCAAGCGTTGAGGAAGGGGCGGAACTTGCCCTTCTTCTTGAACCAGTCCTGCTGGTTTTCCGTCTCGCTCCAGGCGGTAAGGCGGGTGTACATGATGAACAGCTTGCCGTCGTTGATCAGGAACGCGCCGCGCTCGCTGGATAGGCGCAAGTCGCGGGTTTCGGCACCGACGTGCAGGGTCGCGCCCTGGCTGACGACGATCGGCAGACGAGCGATGTAGATACCCGGCTCGGTTTCCTCGAAATACTTCTTCGGCAGGCTGCGGGCGAGATCCTTCAGCGTGACATAACCACCCTCGATGAAAATCGCCTGGGGCATTTCACCCTGGCGCTTGACCCACTCACGCAGACGCTCGTCGCCACCGGTGAACTCCACCAATTGGTTCGGGCCGATCATGCGCTTGAGCACCACGTTGCCAGCGGGCTTGCGAACGATCCGGGCATTGGCCGCCTCGGCCGTATAGGGCGACAGATCGGGCAGCTTCGGCGGCTCGATCAGCAGCGACTCGACGGGAATGCTCGAGACCTGGTAAGCGGGTGCGGCGCCTTCCCCGGCCGGTGCCACGAGCGCCCACGCGAGGCTACCCGCGAGGACCATGCCGGCGACCCAGCGGTGCCTGTTTCTTGTGTGTAAATACATAGCGTCCAACTCCATGGTCAGCTCGGCAGGCGGCATTCAGTAGCGCCAGACAAAATCAACGAATGCGCGGTGCATACTCGAATCCGTGCCTTTGCCGAAGGCATCGCCCGGAAAGAACAGCCCGCCCCGGAAGCGGACCAGCGCGGAGGATGCCTTCAGCCACTCCATCCCGGCCGGTATCTGCCCGCGGTTCAGGTAGCGCGTCACCACCAGGTCGACTTCCTGCCCGATATCTTTCTCGCCAGGCACCAACTGGGCCTTCAGGCCGCTGCTGCTGTCGGCCTGGTCATCCACCCGCCAGAAGCGGTGGTAGACAAGGCTGGCGTCGTAGTCCTCGGCCAACTGCCAGCCGCTGAACACGCTGGCCGCCTGCAGGTTGTTCATCTCACCGCGATAGGCTTCGCCGAAGCGGTTGATGGCACTGCCGGTGCCGGTGAATTTGGAGCGGTTGCTCTCCAGCCCGGTCTGTTGGAACTGCTCGGAGTCGTCGCCGTCGGAGCCGCCGCTGGCACGCATGTAGGTGGTACCGACGCGCCAGTTCTGGTCGATGTTCCAGCGCAGGCCAAGGTCGACCGCCCAGGCATCGACATCCTGGCTGACCTGGCCGTTGGCCTGGCGCCGGCCGTTGACGGTGTTGGTGCGCAAGGTGTCGACATTACCGGTCAGCCACGTGGCGGCGACCCAGTAATTGAGCGGCAGGTTGCTGCGCTCGTTGTAGAAATCGCCATTGAGTTCAGCCCCCAACCAGGTGAGGTCGCCGGTCGTGGTCTTGCTCATCTGGTCCACCGACTCACCCACCCCCGGCAGGTTGCCGCCATCATCGCTGTGATGGAGCTTCACTCCGGCCCAGTGACCCGGCTGCCACTGCCAGGACACGTCGGCGAGCAGGTGCAGGCGATCCTCGTCCTCGGGCGCCAGTTCATCCAGGTCCGTGCGGTAGTCACTGAAACGTTCGGCAATGCCGACGTGGGCACTGAGCAGGGTTGTCTCGAAATTCCAGCGCAAGGCTTCGATATTGCTGTCCCACCACAGGCCGTCGGCACTGCGGATCTTCTGCCGACCGAGTCGCAAGGACTCTCCCGGATAAGCGCTCAGACCGCCATAGTCGACCCAGAACTCGTGCATGGCGAGGAACTGGTCCTCTCGCTCGCGGGCGTCGTTGGGGTCGAAGGTGTCGGATTCGCTGGTGTCCGACTCGATGGTGTCGGTGGCGAGGAACGCCTCGCCGAGCGCGAAGGCGCTCCAGTCGCCCTGGCGGTTGTAGACCCAGGGCCGCACGCTGAGACCGACGCCATTGAAGTCGCCACCGTCGCGGGTACCCAGATCGAGGTCATCGATCGACTGCGCGGTGAGTTTGAGATTGGCGCCATAAGACAAGCCGGGTTGCGGCTGCGCCCCAAGGACGACGGAGCTGGCCAGCAATCCGGCCATGCAGGCCAGCGTGGTGACTGGACGGTATTTCGAAGTCATAGCACTTCCTGCGCTTGATCAGCTTGATTCCTGGCGGTGACCTGTTGGCCACCGCGAGCCTCGATTTCACGGGCCAGCAGGCTCTCCACCTGCTGGTAGTCCTGCGCTTGCAGCCTCGGCGCCAGGCGCTCCATCAGGACCTGCCCCTGGGCCACGCCCTGACGCGACGCGAGCGTGGCGAAGGTGTAGCTGTAGACGGCGTTGATCCGCACGCCCTTGCCCTCGCCAAACAGCTGGGCCAGCGCGATGTTGGCGCTCGGGTCGCCCGCACGGGCGGCAATCAGCAGATGCTCCAGCGCCTTTTCCGGCTCGATATCGCCCAGCGCGCCATCCCGGTACAACCGGCCCAGCAGCAGGTGCGCTTTGAGGTGGCCGGGCGCGGCCTGTAGCAGGTACTGCTCCGCCGCCCGCGGATCGGCCGGTACGACTTGGCCCTTGAGGTACAGCTGCCCGAGCATCAGTGCGGCGCGGCTGGAACCCGCCTCGATACCCTTGTTCAGGTATCCGGTGAGTACGGCCCCATCCCCCAGGTCGGGGAAGCGCAGGACCAGTTCGGCCAAACCGCACCAGGCATCCGGGTAGGCCGGCGCAATACGCGTGTAGAGCACCTGGGCAGCCTTTGGATCAGCTTCGCCCAGGCTGCTGTCGGCCAGGACCTTGGCAACGCTCATCACACGTTCAGGCGACACCAGGCCGGCCTGGTAGGCCGAGTCCAGCCGCGCCAGCAACTGCTGCTGGCGGTCTTTGTAACCACGCCGCTGGAAGATCTCGGCAAGCTCGACATAGCATTCACTGGCCTGGTCCAACCAGCCCTCACAGATGGCTTCGATCTCGTCCAGCTTCTGCTCGTAGTTGCCGCGCACACGGTACAGGAGCACCTTGCCGAGCCGGGCTTCGCTGATGCCTTGCGCCTGCCATTGCTCCAGCTCGCGTTCCAGCTCGCCACTGGCAAGCTTTTGCGGATCCTGCAGTTGCAGCTGCACCAGTGGCAGCAATGCGCTGTTGTCGCCGGCCGCCAGGCTCTGACGCAACAGCTGCTCGGCCTCCCGGCGCTCGGCAGGACTCGCCTGCGGCTTGCTCGCCAGCCATTTACCCAGCCGCGCTGGCGCCGCCGGAGAGCGATCAAGGGCCTGGCGGTACAGCGTCTCGCCCTGCATCCGCTGCTCGATCAAAGGACTGCGTATCAGCAGGTCGGCGAGACCGATCTGGGCCTCGACGTAACCTTCGCTGGCGAGGACGCGGTAATTCTGTTCCGCGGTCGCGAGGTCACCACTGCCCTTGGCCGTCTTGGCCAACTGCAGGTCGGGCAACGCCACGCAACCGGCCAGCAGACCGAGGCTGAGCGAGCTCAGCAGCCCGCATGCTAGTCCGGTGCTCTTCATTTTTCGAACACCAGGCTGTTCAGGCCGTTATTGGCGAAGAAGCCGTTCAACGGGCGAATGCGCACGTCCACCGGACGCTTGGCCAGATCGCTGGCAAGCGGCTCGTCTGGCTGGATGTGCACGCGGATGTCCGAAGCCAGGCCGCCGTCCTGCAGGGCGATGCTGGCGATCCGACCGCCGCGTTCGGTGGTTTCGCCGCCCACCAGGAAGGTCAGTGGGGTGCCTGGTTGCAGCTTGTTGAAAGCGCGGTACGGGAAGCGTGCTTCGACGGTGGCGACGCTGTCCACCGGCGCCAGCATGAACACCGGAGTGCCCTTGGGCGCCACCTGGCCATCACCCACCAGTTGGCTGACCACTTTGCAGTCACAGGGGCTGGTCAGGGTGCCTTGGAAGCGTTTGTTGAAGAGGCGCTCCAGGTTGTCCGGGGTCATCTCCGATTCCGGCAGGGCACCCTTCAGGGCATCCAGCATGTTCGCCGTAAAGGTCGCCACCGGCGCGCCCTTGCTGACCGTGCTACCAACGGTGACCAGGCTTTGCACAGTCCCTTCGCGCGGCATCGCGACCTGCGTGCCGGGCACGCTGACTTGGGCCGAGTCCGCGTGAGTAACAAAGTAGATGTCGTAGAACTGGTACAGCACGTAGGCGAAGGCGCTCAGGCCGGCGACCAGGATCACCAGGGTTAAACTCATGGCGCGTAGGCGGCCGAGCAGGCTGAGCCTTTCATTGCCCTTGCCGCCACGGGCCTTGGTGAAGTTCTCGCGCTGGAGAATGCTGATCAGGCCACCGACATTCACCAGCTCGCCGCCGACGAAGGAGCTGATGATGTAGCGCAGCGCCGACATCTCGCGCGGACGCAGGTTGTGAAACTCACAGCCAACGCGCTTGCCGCCAATGATGGAACGCACCTGAAATTCGACATCCATGGCGAAGCCGATGCCCTCCACTTTGAACATCAGCTTGCCGCGATAGAGTTTGCCCTCGACCACCGACTGGCTGCCCTGCTCGAAGCCGAAACCGCCAGCGGACAGGTCTATCAGTTCGACTTCCTGGACGCCCCCCTGCTGGCCTTGGAACCGGACCTTCGCCGGCAGCTTCAGGCGCGCATGCTGACGCTGCGCCTCGGACTCATGCACCATATTGGCGTTGCCCACCGGGCTGATCACTGCACTCATAATTTTTCTCCTTTCAAATTAGTAAGTTGAACCTGGCTTCAAGGTATTTGGGTCCTTTTCGCCGATCACACCACGAACATCAGCAGGGCAAGAAAGACGCTGCCCGCGGAGAAGGTCATCGCGCGCGAAGACCAGGTGTTGAACCAGCGCGAAAAGCTCGCCAGGTCGCGATTAAGCTTGGTGTTCTGCCGGGTCCAGGACTGCCGGTCGAGGCGGAAGAAGACGTACACCTTCACCAGCGCGCCCATGATCTGGTTGTAATAGAGGATCAGCGGATAAGCCGGCCCCACCTTGTGCCCGGAGGCCAGCAGCAGCAGAGTCAGCGCCAGGCGAGTGAGGCCGATCCACAGCAGGTACACCATCAAGAAGGCGAAGCCGTACTTGAGGCTGGCGATGATCGCCACGGTGGGCCCCAGCAGGCTGGTCCACATGGATACGCGCTGGTCGGCCAGCACCAGGCAGGTGAACCAGCCCAAACGATTCGGGCCAAGGCCCAGGGCACGGGAGTTCTGCCGCAGGTTGTTGCCGTACCAGCGAAACATCAGCTTGCGACTGGCCTTGATGAAGCTTTTTTCCGGCGGGTGCTCAACGGTGTTGATGGACGCGTCCGGCACATAGAAAGTGTCGTAGCCCAGGCGCATCAGGCTGTACCAACTGGACTTGTCGTCGCCAGTGAGGAAGCGGAAGCGTCCGAGGCGCCAGTGTTCCAGGTGATCGGTCTCGACGTCAGCGATGAAGCCGGGATTGGTCACCACGCTGGTGCGGAATACCGACATGCGCCCGGTCATGGTCAACACACGCTTGGAGAGCGCCATGGAGCACATGTTGAGGTGGCGCTGGGCGAAGCGCAGCTTGTGCCACTCGCTCATGATGTAGCTGCCGCGCACTTCGCAGAACTCGTTGGTGGTCAGGCCACCGACATTGGGGAAAAGCTTGAACCAGGGCACGGTTTTCTTTACAACGCCCTGCTCCAATACGGTATCGCCATCGATCACCGCCACCACCGAATCGTCGTCGGGCAGGTGCCGGGAAATGGCGCGGAAACCGTGGGCCAGGCCATCGCGCTTGCCGGTTCCGGCGATGCGCACGAAGTCCAGACTGACCCGCTGCGGTGGGTTCATCTGCCGCCACAGGCTCTCGATCAACAGCTCGTCCGAACGCTCGACGATGGAACACACCACGGTGGTCGGGTAGCCGCAGTCGATGGCCTCGCGGATCACCGATTGGTAGACCTGAGCGGTGGTGAGCGCCTCGATGCGAAAGCTGGTGACCAGCAGGAACACGTGGGACGGGGCCGCTTGCTCACCCAGCTGTCGCATTTTGCGCCGATACCAGGGGAACACCAGATAGAGGAAGATCATCCCCCGCACGAAATGCACGGCGCCCATGGAGTAACGCCAGATGCCAATAACACCCAGCAGAAGAATGAAATCGACGGACTCCGGGTCGAATGTGCTGCGCGGCAGCAGCATTGCCATCCCCATGAGCGTGATTACCAGCAGTAACCACCCTGCGGCGGTGCGCAGGCGACTCTGAAAAACATCCATGTCTCGGACCTGTATGACTTATCAACAATATGGCAACAGGAGCGCCGTGCCTGTTGTCAGGGCGCCCCACGAGCATCACTGCAATGGCTCTACCAGCAGATACCCTCTAACCCACCACCGCTGGACTGGCGCATAAACCCCACCAGGTCGAAGACCTTCTTGTCGGCGAAAGCCCGTTCTACCAGGGGCGCGAAGGCTTCATCGCCGTTGCCCAGGACGATCACGTCGGCATTGGCGACCACTTCGTCGAAATTGGATCGCAGCAACGACGAAACATGGGGAATCTTCGACTCGATGTAGTCGCGGTTGGCGCCGTGAACACGGGCATACTCGACGTTGCTGTCGTAGATGCTGAGGTCGAAGCCCTTGCCGATGAGCATCTCGGCCAGCTCCACCAGCGGGCTTTCACGCAGGTCATCGGTACCGGCCTTGAAGGACAGCCCCAGCAGCGCGACCTTGCGCTTGTCGTAACTGGCGATGATGTCGAAAGCTTTGCGCACCTGCGCGGAGTTGCTGCGCATCAGCGACTCGATCAGCGGCGACTCGACGTCCAACTGGCCGGCGCGGTAGCTCAACGCGCGCACATCTTTGGGCAGGCAGGAGCCGCCGAAGGCGAAGCCCGGGCGCATGTAGTAACTGGACAGGTTGAGCTTGCGATCCTGGCAGATCACCTCCATCACCTCGCGGCCGTCGACGCCGACCGCCTTGGCGATGTTGCCGATCTCGTTGGCGAAGGTGACCTTGGCCGCGTGCCAGACGTTGCAGGTGTACTTGATCATCTCCGCGACTTCGATGGTCTTGCGGATGACCGGCGCATCCAGCTCGCGGTAGATCTCTTCCAGCAGGTCGCCAGAGGTGCTGTCCAGCTCGCCGATCACTGTCATCGCCGGAAAGTCGTAGTCCTTGATCGCGGTACTCTCGCGCAGGAACTCGGGGTTCACCGCCACGCCGAAGTCGACGCCGGCCTTGAGCCCGGAATACTGTTCCAGGGTCGGAATCACCACATTGCGCAGAGTGCCCGGTAGCACCGTGCTGCGTACCACTACCGTGTGACGGGTGGTCTTGAGCGGTAGAACCTGGCCGATCTGCCGGCACACCTCTTCGATGTAGGACACATCGAGGTCGCCGTTGCGCTTGCTCGGCGTCGGCGGTGCGAGGAAGGAAATATCGGTTTCGAGGACGGCCTCGCGAACATCCAGGGTGCCACGCAGCATGCCGCTGGCGACCCCTTGCTGCAGCAACTCGCCCAGACCCGGCTCGACAATGGGCGATTTGCCACTGTTGATCATATCGATCTTGAGAGCCTGAACATCGACCCCGATGATCTGATGCCCTCTTGCCGACAAGCATCCGGCACATACCGCGCCGACGTAACCCAGACCAAATATGCTGATTCGCATGCTACGAACGCTCCTTGCAACTTAAGGTCATGGAATGTCCCTATAACATTCCCATATCCACTTACAGGTAACTTGAATCCACGACCTGTAACCAGTAGGGCGGCAGCTATTGGCAGCGCCCTATATAAATCAACTTTAGAAACTTCAATATCTCTTGCGAAAACCCACGCGAAAGCCACTTGCCGTCATAACAAACAACGGCACTAGCAAGCACAAGACAGACGATAGAACAGTGAGTACAGCATTCCCAAAGCTACGAAACCCTTGGTCCGTAGCTCCAAGCCGGACACATGGTGAGCACTTGGACAACGCAAAGCAATAGTGCAATTAAAAATAAACCACAAATAATGATTTTGACTTAATGGCGCCAAAACAACGGCAGCAAGGGAATTGAATAATAAGACAAAGTTAGTTGTCAGCTTTATGACGACAATATATTTACGGCAGATAAACCGTTTAAGCGCTGCAAGTTTATCGCCATATTAATGACGACTAAAATATGACGCACGATGCTATTTTTATGGCGCCGCCCTTTCGTCAACCCTTCAAGGGCTCGCCTGCGACGTGAAATGCTCGGCTGTCGAGTTGATGCGCATCGCTGCAGGGCTGAGACAAGCCGCCAACGAGGCTGAGGCTTACAGGCTGCTCATTGTCCGGGCACAGACTTCTGTATCGGTGCTGGAATGCTCTCGTGCTTGCGACATACTAATCGGCAGCAACTTTGATACTTTCAGCCAATACCGGTAAATAGCTGTATCTGGTAATGCGGGGCGATTCAGGCAGGGCAATTAACGCCTTTCGATGCATACCAGGATGCTGATTAAGCACTTTGTTAACAGATAGGTAAGTGCTGCAGCGATTGAAGGCTCGAGCACGCTACGAACCTCCGAGACAGATGTCATTGTTCCCAAACGATTTTTATTATCTACACTCATCTCTAAATCCCTTGGATCGTTTCCCGCCCAGACTCCAGAAAGTTTTTCGCGGTACGTGGGAATGCCGCTATCGGCGCAGATACTTCGATCGACAACGTTGATAGGTGAGTCCGCGGACAGTACAAACCGCAGAATCGAGTATTCTCCCCCCGGCATTCCTTGCGGGAGCTAAATCGAATGCACGCACAGAATCAGGACCGAATTGAGTTGCGCTCCATAACTCATCTCGAAAGCCCTCGCCAACGCGGTCTTGGTGCTGGTGACCATGAACATCTGCGCCACCAGCAACCGGCCATCCTCGAAAATGGCGGAGCTAAAATGCGATGGAGCAACTGCTTCGCGTGGCCAGCGCCTCACTCAATCAGGCAGAGGTGCCGCGTAGCTGATAAGATGCGCGGCGTTATTACTCAAGAGGATTGTTTCATGGCCACTAACCGCTCCCAGCGTCTGCGTAAAAAGCTCTGTGTAGACGAGTTCCAGGAATTGGGCTTCGAGCTGAACCTGGACTTCAAGGAAGATTTGGCTGACGAGGCAATCGATGCATTCCTCGACGCGTTTTTGAAAGAAGCGATGGAAGCCAACGGCCTGGGCTATGTTGGCGGCGACGACTACGGTCTGGTTTGCCTGCAGAAGCGTGGCTCGGTTTCCGAAGAGCAGCGTGCTGCTGTTGAAGCCTGGCTCAAAGGCCGCAGCGAACTGACTGAAGTCACCGTCAGCCCGTTGCTGGACGTCTGGTACCCGGAAAAGCCGATCAATCCGGTAGCTTGATGTTCAAAGGGCCATCCATCGTGATGGCCCTTTTTGATTCTGGTTCAAGAAAAGAACCCTTATCGTCGATTTGAGTCCTCCCCCCCCCCGAAATCTCTCCCCTATTCAGCTCCCTCACTGTCCGTGATCAAGCATGGGGAACGATCCTCATAAGTAACTCTCTGGGCGCCCGCCTTGGTTCCGCTAAAAAAAATAGCCGATTAGCTCACCTGCTTGCGGCACAAAGCGCTATACCTTGGGCATAATGCCGACAATTTCGTGACCACTGAGGGAATTTATCTTCATGCCCTCATCTTTTTTCCCCTCGGCTGTAGGGTTTTATTTCATATGATCAGATCTTTGCGTCCATTGTTGCTGGCCGGCCTGCTTATCCCCCTGGCCTTTACCGTTTCTGCTGCGCCCGTCAATACCGCCCTCACTCCCAACGTCGAAAAAGCCCTCAAGGCCAGCAAGCTGCCCGACAGTGCGTTGTCGCTGGTGATGATCCCCCTGAACGGCCCGGGCACCCCGACCGTGTTCAACGCCGACGTCTCGGTCAACCCGGCGTCCACCATGAAGCTGGTGACGACCTACGCGGCCCTGGAAATGCTCGGCCCCAACCACCAGTGGAAAACCGAGTTCTACACCGACGGCACCCTCAGCGGCGGCATCCTGCGCGGCAACCTGTACCTCAAGGGCGGTGGCGACCCGAAACTGAACATGGAAAAACTCTGGTTGCTGATGCGCGACCTGCGGGCCAATGGCGTGCAGCAAGTCACCGGCGACCTGGTGCTGGACCGCAGCTTCTTCAATCAACCGCAATTGCCGCAGTTCAACGATGACGGCAATGACGACAACAAGCCGTTCCTGGTCAAGCCCGACGCGGCCATGGTCAACCTCAAGGCCCTGCGCTTCGTGGCCCGTAATGATTCGGGCCGGGTCCTGGTATCGGTCGAACCGCCGATTGCCAGCATCCGCATCGAAAACCAGGTCAAGGCCGTCAACTCCAAGCAGTGCGCCGGCGGCGTGCGCTACAACCCGGTAACCCAGGCCGACGGCAGCGTCACCGTAACCGTGGCCGGCCAACTGGGCGACGGCTGCAGCTCGCAGACCTACCTTTCGCTGCTCGACCACGCCACCTACACCGCCGGCGCCGTACGGGCGATCTGGCAGGAACTGGGCGGCAGCATCCAGGGCAAGGATCGCCAAGGCGCGGTGCCCAAGGACGCCAAGGTCCTGGCCCGGGCATTCTCCCCGGACCTGGCGGAGATCATCCGCGACATCAACAAATACAGTAACAACACCATGGCCCAGCAATTGTTCCTCAGCCTGGGCGCGAAATTCCGCACTGGCGCCGACAGCGACGACGCCATGGCTGCCCAACGGGTCGTACGTCAGTGGCTGGCGAAAAAAGGCATCACTGCGCCGCATCTGGTGATGGAGAACGGTTCCGGCCTGTCCCGTGCCGAGCGCGTCAGCGCCCGTGAGATGGCAAGCATGCTGCAGGCCGCCTGGAGAAGCCCGTACTCGGCCGAATTCGTCAGCTCGATGCCGATTGCCGGCATGGACGGCACCATGCGCAAACGCCTGAAAACCACGGCGATGCGCGGTGAAGCCCACGTCAAGACGGGCACCCTGAACACCGTCCGGGCGATTGCCGGCTTCAGCCGCGACAACAATGGCAACACCTGGGCCGTGGTCGCGATCCTCAACGACAAGGCGCCCTTTGGTGCTTCGTCGGTACTCGATCAAGTGTTGCTGGACCTGTATCGCCAGCCAAAACTGGCAGCCACCGCGTCGGTCCTCTAGGCCACGAGTAAAGGCTGCGCGCCGCAGGGTGCGCAGCCGTCGACAACTACGGCAACTCCTCGACCACCCGATCCCGGCCCGCCTGCTTGGCCGCATACACCCCCGAGTCGGCGCGCAGCAGCAAGGCATCGGCGCCCTCCCCCGGGCGCCAACTGGCAATCCCAAAACTGCCGGTCACCGTGCCTAGGCCGTCGATGGGCGTGGTGCGCAGGCTTTGCCAGAGTTCAACCGCCAAGTGATACGCATGCTGGCCGTCGGTGTCCGGGCACAGCACCATGAACTCCTCGCCCCCCAGGCGACAGAACACATCGGTACAGCGCAGACGGTGGGCAATCCGCTGGCACACCGCCTGCAACACCCGGTCGCCCGCGGCATGGCCGTAGCGGTCGTTGATTCGCTTGAAGTGATCGATATCCAGCATGATCACCGCCAATTCACCATTGCCCCGCGACACCCGGGCCATTTCCAGGGTCAGGCGCTCCTGGAAGTAGCGCCGGTTGTGGATCCCGGTCAGGGCATCGGTCACCGACAGGGCCCGCAACTCCTCCTCGACCCGCTTCATGTCGGAAACGTCCGAGATGTAGCCATGCCACAGCACCCCACCACCGGGCAATTCTTCCGGCGTGGCTTCGCCCCTGACCCAGCGCAGGCCACGCACCGGCAGCAGCACCCGGTACTCTTCCCGCCAGGGGCTCAGCCGTTGCGAGGAAGTACGGATCGAGGCCCGAACCCGACTCACATCCAGCGGATGGATACGCTCGAAAATCACCTCGGCGTTCTCCAGCAACGCCTGCGGATCGAGCTCGTAGATATCGCGAATGCCGTCGCTGGCGTAGATCACACTGAAGCGCCCGTCCGCCGCCATCTTGAATTGATAGATGCCACCCGGTACGTGGGCGCTGAGTTTTTTCAGCAACAGGTCGCGTGCCGCCAGGGCTTCGTGCACACGCTTGCGCTCGGTGATGTCAATGCAGATCGCCAGGTGCCCGACCCACAACCCCAGGTCATCGAGCACTGCGGTGGCGAGCATGTTCACCAGCAGATGGCTGCCATCGCGGCGCACCAGCGTCCACTCCCGGGGCTCATGTGCGAGTTCCTTGGCGTCCGGCACCAGCATCGCCTGGCACGCCGGCACCGGCTTGCCATAGCGCAGGCTCAACTCTGCCGCTCGCTCTTCCAGTTCTCGGGGCAGATGCAGGCTTTCCAGGGTGACATGCCCGAGCACCTCGCTGCCGGGATAACCGAGCATGTGTTCGGCACCGGCGTTGAAGGTGGTGATCACGCCACGCAAGTCGGTGACAATCACCGCCACCTGGGTCGCGGCATCGAGCACTCCGCGCAATTGCGCGTGGGCTGCGCGCAATTCCTGCTCGCGGTCCCCCAGTTCCCGGGTGCGCTGCTCCACCAGGGACAAGGCGCGCTGGCGCTGGCTGACCAGGATATAGAGCAAGGCGCTGAGCAGCAGGCTCAATAACCCGCCCATGATCACCAGGCTGGTGATGGCCGAACGGTTGGCTTGCTCGAAGGCAGCGCTGGTGCGGACCTCCAGATCGTAGATGCGATCCCCCAGGCGCAAGAGCGAACGCTCGTGCAGCGGCTGGTGCGCCGGCGCGTTGGCCGATTGGTAGAGCCGCTCTGGTTGCTGGTCGAGGCTGCGCCCCGCGATCTCCACCACCAGGTTGTCCTGGTTCTGCTGGGTAAACCCGTCGGCCACCAACTGCCCGATACTGAGCACCGCCAGCACATACCCGCGCAGCGCAGGACTGCCATCGGCAGTTGCGGCCTGGCGCATGACGGGCGCTGCCAGCAACACACCGCTGGCGAACTCGGCGGCGACACCTGGCAACTGCAGCGGTTGCGACACCACCATCACCCCCAGCTCGCGGGCCTTGTCCAGGGTTGCCTGGCGTGCGGGCTGGGCCAGCAAGTCCACGCCCAGGGGTGCGCCCTGGATGCCTGAAGTCTGCTTGTACAACAGCGGAGCGTACTGTGCGCGCCACTGGGCCACGTGCGTGCCGCCCGCAGGATCGAGGTCGAGAATGGAAAAATCGTCGAGGCCTTGCTGTCGTACCTCGCGCTCGAAGGCCACGCGCTGGTCGCCGGCGATCAACGGCGCCCAGCCATAGGCCAGGGTGCGTTGCAACAAGGGATGGGTGTAGCCGTCGAACTCTTCGCGGGAAACCGCAGTGGAGTTGAGGAAAAAACGTCGCAGGCTATCGAGGCGCTGTTCCTGATCGGCGAAACGCTCGGCGATCCGGCTCTTGCGTTCACTGGCCAGCAACTGAAAACGCTGCGCCACCTGTTGCTGGTGGGCATTGAGGGCCGTCCAGGCGAGCAGGCTCGTTAGCACGCCACCGGCCAACAACGCCAGCAGTGCTACCAGCCAGGCCGAGACATCTTCATTGATGAAGCCCAGGATTTTTGGTCGTGCGGCATGCAACGGCATAAGCAAAACTCAAACGCCAGCGAGCTTCGGCGTCACCTGGGCCTTGTCTGAAGTTATAGCTATTCGCCATTAGCTTTGCCAGCCGAACACCCATAGAGCCGAGACGCATCAAGGCTCTATGGGACCCGTCGAACCTTAGCGCGCCATGATTTTCCAGGCGCGGTGGATCTTGCCGTTACGGGCAAAGTCCGGGTCGATGGTTTGCGCGGTGATTTCCTCGACGGCATAGCGCGCCGTGAGGTTGTCTTCGAGCTGAAACTTGCGGAAGTTGTTGGAGAAGTACAACACCCCGCCCGGCGCCAGGCGCGCCATGGCCAGGTCGAGCAACTGCACGTGGTCACGCTGGACGTCGAAAATGCCTTCCATGCGCTTGGAGTTGGAGAAGGTCGGCGGATCGATGAAGATCATGTCGAACTCGTCACGGTTGGCTTCCAGCCAGGCCATGACATCGCCCTGCTCCAGGCGGTTCTTGTCAGAGAAACCGTTGAGCGACAGGTTGCGGCGCGCCCAGTCCAGGTAGGTCTTGGACAGGTCGACGCTGGTGGTGCTGCGCGCGCCACCCTTGGCCGCATGCACGCTGGCGGTCGCGGTGTAGCAGTACAGGTTGAGGAAACGTTTGCCGGCCGCCTCTTTCTGGATGCGCATGCGCATTGGGCGGTGGTCGAGGAACAGCCCGGTGTCGAGGTAGTCGGTCAGGTTGACCAGTAGTTTGACCCCGCCTTCATTGACTTCGACAAATTTGCCCTGGGCACTCTGGCGCTCGTACTGCTTGGTACCGCTCTGGCGCTCGCGACGCTTGACCACCACACGGCTCTTGTCGATGTTCAAGGCCTGGGGAATGGCAGCCAGGGCATCGAACATCCGCGCCGAGGCTTTTTCCGGGTCGATCGACTTCGGTGCAGCGTATTCCTGCACATGCACCCAGTCGTGGTACAGGTCGATGGCCATCGAGTACTCAGGCATGTCGGCATCGTACACGCGGTAGCAGTCGATCCCTTCGCGCTTGACCCACTTGCCCAGGGCCTTGAGGTTCTTCTGCAGACGGTTGGCAAACATCTGCCCACCCTCGCTCAGGCGGGCCTGCTCGACCACGGGTGCCGGGGCCGGGGCGGGTTTGATCGGATTGCCATTCTTGTTGTACTGGCGCTCTTGCGGCTCGACCGGTGCCTGATCGTAGATCGCCTGTTCCCGCTCGGCCTGGCGCTGCTCGGGTGTCCGGCGCTCGCCGGTGACGAACTGGTCGGGCAGCACTTTGATCAGCAGCAGCTTGCACGGCAAAGCACCGTTCCAGAAGGCATATTGCTTGTGGCTGCGAATGCCCATGCGCTTGCCCAGGTCAGGCGCGCCGGTAAACACCGCCGCCTCCCAGTTCAAGCAGGCCTGGCGCAGGCGCTCGCCGAGGTTCTGGTAGAGGTAGAGCAGGCTCGCCTCGTCGCCCAGGCGCTCGCCGTACGGAGGGTTGCAGATCACCAGGCCTTTCTGGTTCTGGTCCGGGCGCGGCTCGAAGGTGGCCACTTCGCCCTGGTAGATCTTGATCCACTCGCTCAGGCCCGCACGCTCGACGTTGTTGCGACCTGGCTGGATCAGGCGCGGATCGGCTTCGTAACCGCGGATCCACAGCGGCGGCTTGGCCAGGCCGGCAGCGGCACGTGCGCTGGCTTCTTCATGGAGTTTTTTCCACAGCGCCGGCACGTGGCCGAGCCAGGCAGTGAAGCCCCATTGCTCACGACGCAGGTTGGGTGCCATGTCAGCGGCAATCATCGCCGCTTCGACCAGGAAGGTACCGACACCGCACATCGGGTCAGCGAGGGCGCCGCCCTCGGCTGCAATGCGTGGCCAGCCGGAACGGATCAGGATCGCCGCCGCGAGGTTTTCCTTCAGCGGGGCCGCACCTTGCTGCAGGCGATAGCCGCGCTGGTGCAGGCTGTGCCCGGACAGGTCCAGGGACAGGATCGCTTCGCCACGGTCCAGGCGCAGGTGAATGCGCAGGTCCGGGTTGAGCTTGTCGATCGACGGACGTTCGCCCGTTGGCGTGCGCAGTTTGTCGACAATCGCATCCTTGACCTTCAGGGCGCCGAAGTGGGTATTGTCGATGCCAGAACCGTGGCCGCTGAATTCCACCGCCAGGGTGCCATCCGCCAGCATGTGGTCTTGCCACTCGATATCCAGCACGCCGTGGTAGAGGTCTTCGGCGTCCTTCATCGCGAAGCGCTTGAGGACAAACAGCACGCGGTTTGCCAGGCGCGACCACAGGCACAGGCGATAAGCGGTTTCCATGGTGGCCATGCCGCGCACAGCCGAGGTGTGCTCGCGCGCTTCCTCAAGGCCAAGCCCGACGGCTTCCTCGATGAGCAGGCCTTCAAGGCCTTTTGGGCAAGTGAGGAAGAGTTCGTAACGATCCGACATGGGAATTCCAGGGCCTTTAGCAATAAGTGAACGGGCAACGCATTGACCGCTCGGTTTTCAATCAAGCGCTTTTCTAAAAGAGCGCTCGCGTGGCACGAAGGTGTGCCGTCCCACCCTGGCGGCTATTCCAGCCAACCGGCTGGAATGAGCTTAGATGCCCGGGCAGATAAAAAATTCGATGCAACAAAATGTCATAACTCGACCCTTCGTCGAATAGTAACTGAGTGCATCGGTTGGACATGAGGCTGGAAGCATTAGCCTCATCATTCTTTGAGAGCCTGATCATAGCGGGGTTTGGCCAACCACCCGGCAAAACCCTCGATGTTTCTTATGGCCTTAACATCTTTATCGTTACGTCCTTATGACAAAACGATCATTCCCTCGATGTGACGCATTGGTTAGAACTCAACACAGGTTGACGCCGCAATGACGTCAACACCTTGGCTCGCCACGCCGGCAGCGAGCCGCCATTGGCAGAGCGTTTTCTGCCTGACCTCGATAGAGGTCGACGCGACACATACAGTCAACAAGTGAGGGAAACACCCTATGAGAAGACTTAAGCGTGATCCGTTGGAAAGAGCATTTTTGCGCGGATATCAATATGGCGTTGGTGGCAAATCCCGTGAGCTTTGCCCATTTACTCTACCGTCGGTACGCCAAGCCTGGATTAACGGCTGGCGAGAAGGACGCGGCGACAACTGGGACGGTATGACCGGCACTGCGGGAATCCATAGACTCAACGAACTTCACGCCGTCGGCTAAACAGGGCACACACTCCGACACGACAACTTGATTACGTAACGACTTAACCATGCACGTCCTCTCCGGACGGCGGGCTTCGGCCCAGGGGCTCCCTTGAGGGGCCCTTTTTTATTGCTGTCTGTAGCAGCTGGCGCAGCCTGCGTTCGGCGCGGTATTAGCGCAAAGCAGCGATGGCGTCGACCGATTCACGGATCAGCGCCGGGCCCTTGTAGATGAAGCCCGAGTAGATCTGCACCAGGCTGGCACCCGCGGCGATTTTCTCAGCCGCGTGCCGTCCTTCGGTAATCCCGCCCGCGGCAATGATCGGCAAGCGCCCAGCCAGTTCCGCCGCCAACACCTTGACCGTGTGAGTGCTCTTCTCGCGCACCGGAGCGCCCGACAGGCCGCCCATCTCGTCACCGTGTTCCATGCCTTCGACGCCCACGCGGCTCAGGGTGGTGTTGGTGGCGATGACCGCGTCCATGCCGGTTTCGATCAGCGCCTGCGCCACCTGCGCGGTTTCTTCGTCCGTCATGTCCGGGGCGATCTTGATCGCCAGGGGTACATGCTTGCCGTGCCGCAGGGCCAACTCGGCGCGGCGCGTGGCCAGGTCGGCCAGCAGTTGCTTGAGCGAATCACCGAACTGCAGGCTGCGCAGCCCCGGGGTATTGGGGGAGCTGACGTTGACCGTGACATAACTGGCGTGGGCGTAGACCTTGTCCAGGCAGATCAGGTAGTCGTCGACCGCACGCTCGACCGGGGTATCGAAGTTCTTGCCGATGTTGATCCCCAGCACGCCCTTGTACTTGGCCGCGGCAACCCGGGCCAGCAAATGATCGACGCCGAGGTTGTTGAACCCCATGCGGTTGATGATCGCTTCGGCTTGCGGCAAGCGGAAAATCCGTGGTTTTGGATTACCCGGTTGCGGGCGCGGGGTGATCGTGCCGATTTCGACAAAACCAAAACCGAGTTGGGCAAAACCGTCGATGGCCGCGCCGTTCTTGTCCAGGCCTGCAGCCAGGCCGACCGGGTTGGGGAAGTCCAGGCCCATGACATTCACCGGCACATGGGCCGGTGCCTTGCACAGCAAGCCGTTCAGGCCCAGGCGTCCGCCCGCGCCGATCAAGTCCAGGGACAGATCGTGGGAGGTTTCCGGGGAGAGTTTGAACAGCAGTTGGCGGGCCAGGGTATACATGGGCGGGCTTGACTCGGTCGGCGGCGAAATAAGGCGGCGATTATAGCCGGGCAACGGGGTCGCAGGCGAGGTACATGTACAAATCCCTCGGCAATGGCATATGCCTTGCACCGTGAACCCTATCCGTACTCATGCCAGCGCCGGGATGAGTCGAAAGACCATGGCGTCGTCATCCGACTTGGCTTGCACAGGGGCCCGGGGCGACGCTTTTTTTTGCAAGGTGCACTCTCGATGAACGAACCATCAGTCGGCCCGCTGGCCTGGGTCAACGGCAGCGACGCGCCGGAAAAGACCTCGATCAACCTGGGCTTCATGGCCCTGAGCGATTGCGCCTCGGTGGTCGTAGCCGCCACCCAGGGCTTCGCCCAGCCTTATGGCCTGACCTTGAACCTCAAGCGCCAATCGTCCTGGGCCAACCTGCGGGACAAGCTGGTCAGCGGAGAGCTGGACGCCGCTCATAGCCTCTATGGCCTGGTGTACGCGGTACACCTGGGCATCGGCGGCGTGGCCGCCACCGACATGGCCGTGCTCATGGGCCTGAATCAGAACGGGCAGAGCATCAACCTTTCCCACGGCCTGCAAAGCCTGGGCGTGACCAGTCCTGAGGCGCTGGATCGGCACGTGCACCAAACTCGCCCAAAACTCACCTTCGCCCAGACCTTCCCCACCGGCACCCACGCCATGTGGTTGTATTACTGGCTGGCCAGCCAGGGTATTCATCCGCTGCAGGATGTCACCAGCGTGGTGGTGCCACCGCCGCAGATGGTCGCGCATCTGCAGGCCGGGCGGATCGACGGGTTTTGCGTGGGCGAACCCTGGAGCGCCAGTGCGGTGCAACAGAACCTCGGCTTTACCCTGGCGACGAGCCAGGCCATCTGGCCTGACCACCCGGAAAAAGTCCTCGGCTGCACGCGCGCCTTCGTCGAGCAATACCCCAATACCGCCCGGGCGCTGGTGATGGCAATCCTGGAAGCCAGCCGGTTCATCGAACAAAGCCCGGAAAACCGCCGCAGCACCGCACAGTTGCTCAGCGCCGCCGACTACCTCGACACCCCGGTGGACAACATTGCACCGCGCTTGCTGGGCGATTACGCCGACGGGCTCGGCAATCGCTGGCAGGACCCGCACCCGCTGCGTTTTCACGGCCATGGCGAGGTGAACATGCCCTATTTGAGCGATGGCATGTGGTTCATGACCCAGTTCCGCCGCTGGGGCTTGCTGCGCGACGACCCGGATTACCTGGGCGTGGCACGCCAGGTCCAGCAACTGGGCCTGTACCGCGACGCGGCCGGGGCCCTGGGCATAACCGCGGACAGCCATGAGATGCGCAGCAGCCAACTGATCGACGGCAAGATCTGGGACGGTGCGGACCCGGCGGCCTATGCCCGCGGTTTCAGCCTGCACGCCATGACCGACACCCCCACCCTGCGCGCCCAGCCCTGACAGGAGAGCATGAGCATGTTGCGAATCCTGCTGATCAACGACACCGCAAAAAAAGTCGGACGCCTGAAGTCCGCCCTGACTGAAGCCGGGTTTGAGGTGATCGACGAATCCGGCCTGACCATCGACCTGCCCGCGCGCGTCGAAACGGTGCGCCCGGACGTGATCCTGATCGATACCGAGTCACCCAGCCGCGATGTGCTGGAACAAGTGGTGCTGGTCAGCCGCGACCAACCACGGCCCATCGTGATGTTCACCGACGAACATGACCCCGGCGTGATGCGCCAGGCGATCAAGTCCGGCGTCAGTGCCTACATCGTCGAAGGCATCCATGCCGCCCGCCTGCAGCCGATCCTGGATGTGGCCATGGCGCGCTTTGAAAGCGACCAGGCCCTGCGCGCCCAACTGTTTGCCCGTGACCAGCAACTGGCCGAGCGCAAGCGCATCGAATTGGCCAAGGGTCTGCTGATGAAAATGAAGGCCTGCAACGAAGAACAGGCCTATACCCTGATGCGCCGCCAGGCTATGAGCCGCCAGCAGAAGCTGATCCAGGTGGCCGAGCAGATCATTGCCATGAGTGAACTGCTGGAATGAACACGCGCTGAATCAGGCTTGGCGCGTCATCGTTGACGTCCATCGCGAGCAGGCCGCAAGCGGGCACCGCAAGCGGGCACCCGCCCCTACAGTGGCTTACCTCGCTCGCACTTGTTGGCACAGATATCGCTAAGTAATCGGTACAGGTAACCAACGGCGGTTGCCCCACCTACGACAACGACGTCGCACACCC
The DNA here is from genome assembly GCF_949767245.1 of Pseudomonas sp. IT-P176. Lineage (NCBI taxonomy): Bacteria > Pseudomonadati > Pseudomonadota > Gammaproteobacteria > Pseudomonadales > Pseudomonadaceae > Pseudomonas > Pseudomonas sp. IT-P176. The sequence continues at coordinate 56,763 of NZ_CATKPN010000101.1, read as the reverse complement.
CTTTCGCGCAAGCGCAGCGGGTTGCGGCGTTTTTTCGTTTTGGCCCCACAGCCCGGGGCCGGTGGTGCGGCCGTCGCGGCGCGCCACCGCCAAGCTCACGACTTCCTTCGAGACTCTTAACCGCTGAGGTGCGCGATGAATTCAAGCTTCTGGAAATCCGGTCATACCCCGACCCTGTTCTCGGCATTCCTGTATTTCGACCTGAGCTTCATGGTCTGGTACCTGTTGGGGCCCCTGGCGGTGCAAATTGCCGCCGACCTGCACCTGACCACCCAACAGCGCGGGCTGGTGGTGGCCACGCCGATCCTCGCCGGGGCCTTGCTGCGTTTTGTCATGGGCTTGCTCGCTGACCGCCTGTCGCCCAAGACCGCCGGCCTGATCGGCCAGGTCATCGTCATCTGCGCGCTGTTCGGCGCCTGGAAGCTGGGCATCCACAGCTACGAGCAAGCCCTGCTGCTGGGGGTGTTCCTGGGCATGGCCGGGGCTTCGTTTGCCGTCGCCCTGCCCCTGGCCTCGCAGTGGTACCCGCCGCAGCACCAGGGCAAGGCCATGGGCATTGCCGGTGCGGGCAACTCGGGCACCGTGCTCGCCGCGCTGATCGCGCCGGTGCTGGCAGCCGCGTTTGGCTGGAGCAACGTATTCGGTTTCGCCCTGATCCCGCTGATCCTGACCTTGATCGTCTTCGCCTGGCTGGCGAAAAACGCGCCGCAACGGCCCAAGGCCAAATCCATGAGCGACTACTTCAAGGCCCTCGGTGATCGCGACAGCTGGTGGTTCATGTTCTTCTACTGCGTGACCTTTGGCGGTTTCATCGGCCTGGCCAGTGCCCTGCCCGGCTACTTCAACGACCAGTACGGCCTGAGCCCGGTGACTGCCGGATACTATACCGCCGCCTGCGTATTTGGCGGCAGCCTGATGCGCCCACTGGGTGGCGCCCTGGCCGATCGCTTCGGCGGGATCCGCACCCTGCTGCTGATGTACGGCGTCGCGATCGTGTGCATTGCCGCCGTCGGCTTCAACCTGCCCAGTTCCTATGCGGCACTGGCCCTGTTCGTCTGCACCATGCTTGGCCTTGGCGCCGGTAATGGCGCGGTGTTCCAGTTGGTGCCCCAGCGTTTTCGCCGGGAAATCGGCGTGATGACCGGATTGATCGGCATGGCGGGCGGGATCGGCGGGTTTGCCCTCGCCGCCGGCATGGGGGCGATCAAGCAGAGCACCGGCAGTTATCAACTGGCCTTGTGGCTGTTCGCCAGCCTGGGCGTCCTGGCGTGGTTCGGCCTGCACGGGGTCAAGCGCCGCTGGAGAACCACCTGGGGCTCGGCTGCCGTGACCGCCGCGCGGGTCTGAGGCGTCGATGAGCCTGCAATTGAGCTTTGCCGAAGCCAGCGCCATCGGCCCGCGCGAGGAAAACCAGGACGCCCTGCGCCTGGTCACTCCCGCCGCGGAACTGGCCGCGAGCAAGGGGTGTCTGTTCGCCATCGCCGATGGCGTCAGCCAATGCGCCGATGGCGGGCTGGCGGCACGTACCACCTTGCAGGCGCTGGCGCTGGATTACTACGCCACCCCGCAGACCTGGGGCGTGGCGCAGTCCCTGGACCGCCTGTTGCTGGCGCAGAACCGCTGGCTGCAGGCCAACGGTGGCGGCTTGCCGCTGCTCACCACCGTCAGTGCGCTGGTGCTGCGCGGACAACGCTTCACCCTGGCCCACGTCGGCGATTGCCGGGTGTATCGCTGGCACGCCGAGCAATTGCAACGCATCAGCGAGGACCACGTCTGGGAGCAACCGGGCATGCAGCATGTGCTCAAACGCGCGCTGGGCCTGGACCAACACCTGGTGCTGGATTTTCTCGATGGCGAGTTGCGCGCCGGCGAGTGCTTCGTGCTGCTTAGCGATGGCGTCTGGGCAACCTTGGGCGACACCACGATTGCCGCGATTCTGCGCGATCAACCGGACCTGCACAGCGCGGCACAGACCCTGGTCAATGCCGCGCACCTGGCCGGCAGCCAGGACAATGCCAGCGCGCTGTTGGTGCGGGTCGACGCCCTCGGCGAGGCGAGCATCGGCGACGCGCTGATCCACCTGCAGCAATGGCCCTTGCCGCCTCCCCTCAAGCCCGGCCAGCGCTTCGAAGGCTGGCAAGTCGAGAAACTGCTGGGGCAAAGCCAACAGTCACTGATCTATCGGGTCCACGACAACCAGCAGCAACCATGGCTGCTGAAAACCTTGCCGGCGCAGTTGAGCGACGACAGCCAGGCCGCCCAGGCCCTGCTGTCGGAGGAGTGGTTTCTCAAGCGCGTCGCCGGACGCAGTTTTCCCGAGGTCCATCCGGCTACCCAGCGTCAGCACCTGTATTACCTGATGCGCGAATACCCGGGACAGACCCTTGCCCAGGCCTTCGCCCAGACCGGCCCTCTGCCGCTGGCGCAATGGCAGGCACTGGCCGAGCGCCTGTTGCGCGCGGTGGGCCTGTTGCATCGGCGGCAGATTCTGCACCGCGACATCAAGCCGGAAAACCTGCTGCTCAGTGAAGACGGTGAGCTGCGTCTGCTGGATTTTGGCCTGGCGTACTGCCCGGGCTTGTCCGAAGACCAGGCCAACGCACTGCCCGGCACCCCGAGCTACATCGCCCCGGAAGCCTTCAACGGTGAGGCGCCGTCTGCGCAACAAGACCTGTATGCCGTCGGCGTGACCCTGTATTACCTGGCCACCGGGCATTTTCCCTACGGCGAAATCGAAGCCTTCCAGCGTCCGCGCTTCGGCCAGCCGGTGAATGCCCAGCGCTACCGCCCGGATCTGCCGGACTGGTTGGGGCAGAGCCTGGAGCGCGGGGTAGATGCCGACCCGGCCCAGCGCTACGAAACCGCCGAGCAATGGCTGCTGATTCTCGAACACGGCGAGCGCGGCAGCTTGAGCGTGCGACCCAGGCCGCTGCTGGAGCGCGAGCCGGTGAAAGTCTGGCGGACCCTGGCGCTGGTGTTGTTGATGATCAACCTGGTGCTGCTGTTTTCCCTTGTTCGCCACTAACCCTGGGCCGCGCAAACCCAGGAGCGTCGCGCCATTGCTGTGCGCCGCGCCTTCAATCGGTGCAGAAAACCCCGCCGGCAGCGCCCGAACACCGCGATGGGCCCGATAAAGCGGCGGCCTACGCCACTTGGCACAACCACTGCATTAGCCCTTTCACCACACATAAAGCCCAGCCTTCAACGACGAAGGGTGCGCTGCCCGAGAGAACGGGACCAGGACAAAGGCGTCCTCGCTAGGCCACTAGCGGGACGCCTTTTTTTGTTTGCGCGAAATACACCGAGCCAGTCCTATCGACCCGATGACACTGGCCTGAGCTTGCGGAGAACCCGATGAAAAAATTGAAACTGGTGATGATCGGCAACGGGATGGCCGGGATCCGCACGCTCGAAGAACTGCTCAAGCTGAGCAGCGACCTGTATGACATCACGGTTTTCGGCGCCGAACCCCACACCAACTACAACCGCATCCTGCTCTCCCCGGTGCTCGCAGGTGAACAGACCTTCGAAGATATCGAGCTCAACGACCTCACCTGGTACCAGGACCACAACATCACCTTGCTGCTCAACCGCAAAGTGGTGGAGATCGACCGGATCAAGCGCCGGGTGATCGCTGCCGACGGCAGCAGCGCCGAATACGACCGCCTGTTGATCGCCACCGGCTCGACGCCCTTCATGCTGCCGATCCCGGGCAACACCCTGCAGGGGGTGATTGGCTACCGTGACATCGCCGACACTCAGACCATGATCGACACCGCCCGGACCCACCGTCACGCCGTGGTCATCGGCGGCGGCCTGCTGGGCCTGGAAGCGGCCAACGGCCTGATGCTTCGCGGCATGCGCGTGACCGTCGTGCACATCGGCGAGTGGTTGCTGGAACGGCAATTGGACAAAACCAGCGGCCAGTTGCTGCAAGCCGCCCTGGAACAGCGTGGCCTGCACTTTCGCCTGGGTGAGCAGACCCAGGCCCTGCTCGACGCCGGCAACGGTCGGGTCGGCTCGGTGCAGTTCAAGAACGGTGACATCATCCCCGCCGACCTGGTGGTGATGGCCGCCGGGATCCGCCCGGCCAGCGAGCTCGCAGAGCAAGCCGGCCTGCCCTGCAACCGCGGCATCCTGGTCAACGACACCCTGCAGACCTATGACCCGCGCATCTACGCCATCGGCGAATGCGCCAGCCATCGCGGCATTGCCTATGGCCTGGTGGCGCCGTTGTTCGAGCAGGCCAAGGTCTGCGCCAACCACCTGGCACAGCTGGGCTTTGCCACCTACAAAGGCTCGGTGACCTCGACCAAGCTGAAAGTCACCGGCATCGACCTGTTCTCCGCTGGCGACTTCATGGGCGGCGAAGGCACCGAGACCATCACCCTGCGCGACCCAATCGACGGGATCTACAAAAAACTGGTGATCAAGGATGACGTGCTGGTCGGCGCCTGCCTGTACGGCGATACCGCCGATGGCGGCTGGTACTTCCAGCAGATCCGCGAACAGCAGGGCATTGCCGCGATCCGCGATCACCTGATGTTTGGCGAACCAGCGTTGACCGCTGCCGGTGACCAGGACCTGACACTGCAGGAAGCGTCATGATGAAGCGCCAGACGACTGCCTCGACCTGCTGCTATTGCGGGGTGGGCTGCGGCGTCCTGATCGAGCATGACGGCGAGCAGATCCTCGGCGTCAGCGGCGACCCGACGCACCCGGCCAACTACGGCAAACTGTGCAGCAAGGGCTCGACCCTGCACCTGACCGGCGACCTGGCGGCCCGCGCGCTGTACCCGCAGTTGCGCCTGGGCAAGGGCCTGGCCCGCGCCCGCAGCGACTGGGACAGCGCCCTGGACCACGCCGCCAGCGTGTTTGCCCAAACCATCGCCGAGCACGGCCCGGACAGCGTGGCGTTCTACATCTCCGGGCAACTGCTGACCGAGGACTACTACGCCTTCAACAAGCTGGCGCGGGCGTTGGTGGGCACCAACAACATCGACAGCAATTCGCGGCTGTGCATGTCGTCGGCGGTGGTGGGCTACAAGCGCAGCCTGGGCGCCGATGCACCGCCCTGCAGCTACGAAGACCTGGAACTGAGTGATTGCGTGATGATCGTCGGCAGTAACATGGCCTACGCCCATCCGGTACTGTTTCGCCGCCTTGAGCAAGCCAGGGCCCGTCGGCCACAGATGAAGGTGATTGTCATCGACCCTCGGCGCACCGACACCTGCGACCTGGCCGACCTGCACCTGGCGATTCTGCCGGGCACCGATGTCGCGCTGTTCCACGGAATCTTGCACCTGCTGCTGTGGGAAGACTGGATCGACCGCGACTTTATCCAGGCCCACACCGAGGGCCTGGCCGAACTGAAGAACCTGGTGCGCGACTACACGCCCCCCATGGTGGCGCAACTGTGCGGCATCAGCGTCGCGCAGTTGCAGCAGTGCGCGCAATGGGTCGGCACCTCGCCGAGCTTTCTGTCGCTGTGGTGCATGGGCTTGAACCAGTCCACTGCCGGCAGCGCGAAGAACAGCGCACTGATCAACCTGCACCTGGCCACCGGACAAATCGGCCGCCCAGGCGCAGGCCCCTTCTCCCTTACCGGTCAGCCGAATGCCATGGGCGGGCGAGAAACCGGCAGCCTGGCCAATCTGTTGCCAGGCCATCGCGAGGCCAGCAATGCCGGGCATCGCGCCGAGGTAGCCGCCTATTGGGGCGTGCCCACGCTGCCGGAAACTCCCGGGCTGAGCGCCATCGAACTGTTCGAGCAGGTCAACAACGGCACAATCAAAGCGCTATGGATCGCCTGCACCAACCCGGCGCAGTCCCTGCCCGACCAACAGAACGTGCGCGCGGCCTTGCAGGCGTGCCCGTTCGTAGTGTTGCAGGAAGCCTTTAGCACCACCGAAACCGCGCCCTTCGCCGACTTGCTGCTGCCAGCCGCCAGTTGGGGGGAAAAGGAAGGCACGGTGACCAACTCCGAGCGGCGGATTTCCCACGTTCGCCGGGCCATTGCCCCACCCGGCGAAGCCCGCCCGGACTGGGCCATCACCGTGGATTTCGCCCAACGCCTGGAGAAATACCTGCGTCCGGGTCAGGCCAGCCTGTTTGCCTTCAATCACCCTGGGCAACTGTTCGATGAATTCAAACAGCTGACCTGCGGACGCGACCTGGACCTGTCGGGCATCAGCCACGCCTTGCTCGACCGCCTGGGTCCGCAGCAATGGCCCTTCCCACAAGGCGCCACCCGCGGTACGCCGCGCCTGTACGTGGACGGGATATTTCCCACGGCCAGCGGGCGGGCGCAGTTTATCGCCGAGCCGTTTTGCGCGGCCAAGGAACAACGCGACGCGCACTTTCCCCTGACCCTGATCACCGGACGCCTGCGCGATCAATGGCACGGCATGAGCCGCACCGGCACCGCGGCGCAGCTGTTCGGCCATGTCAGCGAAGCGCTCCTGAGCCTGCACCCGGATGAACTGCAGCGCCAACACTTGAATGCCGGCGACCTGGTCAACCTCAAGAGTCGCCGCGGCAGCGTGATCGTCGAGCTCGCCAGTGATGACTCGGTCCGCCCAGGGCAGGCCTTTTTACCCATGCACTGGGGCGACCGCTTCCTCAAGGGCGGCGTGAACGTGCTGACCCAGCCGGCGTTCGACCCGCTGTCCAAACAGCCCGAGCTGAAACACAGCGGCGTACGGATTGAAGCCGTTGAGTTGCCGTGGCAGTTCTTCGCCCTGGTCGAGGGCAATGTTCAACAGCACTTCGAGGCGCTGCGTCCGCTATGCGAGGACTTTGCCTACGTCAGCCTCAGCCTTGCCGGGCGTGAGCGGCCGGCACTGCTGATACGCGCCGCCTGCGCCCAGGCGCCGACCCCGCAACGGCTGCAGGAGATCGACCTGCACCTTGGTTTGGACCAGGGCCCGGTATTGGCCTACGACGATCCGCGTCGCGCCATTGGCAAGCGCGTGCGTATCGAACAGGGGCGCATCACCGCGATCCGCCTGGCCGGGGAAACGCTGGCCCGGCACTGGTTGCAGAACCTGTGGCTGGAAGGTCGCGTCGATGCGCAACTGCGGCCCTGGCTGCTGGCCCCCCTGAGCGCTCCGCCGGGCGCTGCCGGTGCCGACTCTGGCGCGCAGAAAACCCTGTGCAACTGCAAGAACGTCAGCCACAGCACAGTGTGCGCGGGCATTCGCAGTGGCCTGGACCTGCAAGGCCTGAAACAACAACTGGGTTGCGGCACGCAATGCGGCTCCTGTGTCCCGGAAATCAAGCGTCTGCTGGCCGCCCAAGTGCGGCCAGCCGCAATCACCTCGTGAGGAATGCAACATGAGCGCAAAAGTCTGGTTGGTGGGTGCAGGCCCGGGTGACCCTGAATTGCTGACCCTCAAGGCGGTACGGGCATTGAGCGAAGCACAAGTGGTGTTGATCGACGACCTGGTCAACCCAGCCGTGCTGCAACATTGCCCCCAGGCGCGGGTCATTGCCGTGGGCAAACGCGGTGGCTGCCGCTCGACCCCACAAGCATTTATCCATCGGCTGATGCTGCGTTATGCCCGCCAGGGCAAGTGCGTGGTGCGGCTCAAGGGGGGCGACCCGTGCATCTTTGGTCGGGGTGGTGAAGAAGCCCAGTGGTTGCGCGAACGGCAGATCGAGGTCGAACTGGTCAATGGCATCACCGCCGGCCTGGCGGGGGCCACACAGTGCGATATTTCCTTGACCCTGCGCGGCGTTGCGCGGGGGGTGACCCTGGTGACAGCCCATACCCAGGACGACAGCGAGCTCAATTGGCGCGCCCTGGCCCAGGGCGGGACCACCCTGGTGATCTACATGGGTGTGGCAAAACTCGGGGAAATTCGCCAGCAGTTGCTGGACGGCGGGATGGCGGTGGATACGCCAGTGGCAATGATTGAAAACGCTTCAATGCCGAACCAACGCGAATGCCGGAGCAACCTGACAGCCATGCAAGAAGATGCCTACAGCTTCCAGTTAAAAAGCCCAGCGATCCTTGTGATAGGTGCCGTGGCCGCCTCTGCAGCCCTGGATCAGAGCCTGCCGGCGTCCGTGACACAGTTGCCATGGCCGTCCAGCGCAGCGTTGTAACCCCTGGCAGTAAATCGCAGGCAAAGAAAAGCCCGGCCTAAGCCGGGCTTTTCGCGAGCTGCGAGCTAATTACTTAGCTTGAGCTTCAACCTGCGCTTCTACGCGACGGTTAACAGCACGGCCAGCGTCAGTTGCGTTGTCAGCAACTGGGCGGGATTCGCCGTAACCAACGGAGCTAACGCGGCCAGCGTCGATGCCGTCTTTGACCAGAACTTGCTTAACAGCGTCAGCACGACGCTGGGACAGCTTCTGGTTGTAAGCGTCTGGACCTACGGAGTCAGTGTGACCTTCAACCACGGTGGTGGTCTGTGGGTACTGCTTCATGAAGTCAGCCAGGTTCTGCACGTCAGCGTAGCTGTTTGGCTTAACAACAGATTTGTCGAAGTCAAACTTGACGTCCAGCTCAACGCGTACCACTTCAGCAACTGGAGCTTCTGGCTCTGGCTCTGGAGCCGGTGCCGGAACTGGAGCTGGAGCTACTGCGCCGGCGTTGCCGCCGAAGTTCACACCCAGACCAACCAGGGCGGAGTAGTCCCACTTACCGTTGTCCATTGCGTAGTCAGCTTCAACGCCGGCACGAGCGAACAGGTTGTCGGTGAAGTAGTACTTAACGCCGGTACCAACGATAGCCAGAGTCGACTGATCGCGACCGCTGTGACCGTCAGCTTTGACGCTGGTGCGGCTCTGGTGACCGAAACCACCGGAAACGTACGGACGCAGGGAATCTACGCCAGCCTGACCGAAGTGGTAGGTACCCAGCAGGGAGCCGGTGTCACCTTTGATCTTCTGGTTGCCAGTACCGTCGTTCGAACGGGTGTGGTGAGTCTGATCGTAGTTCAGATCGATCGAAACGTCGTCGGTCAGGAAGTAACCGATACGAGCGCCTGGGTTGAAGCCGTCTTCGATGTGCTTGACGCTATCGTTGTACTGCTTCTTGTAGAACAGCTCGCCTTCAACTGCGCCTTGGCCTTGTGCCAGAACGCCGAAAGAAGTAGCGGCAATAAGAGAACCAATGGCCAAGCCCAAGGTGTTTTTCAGTTTCATCCGTTAAATCCCCATCTGGTGATTGTAAAGCAGTCCCGCAAACCGGGGGACAACTCGGCGGCAAGTCTATCAGAACTTGCCTACACGTAAGAGATATTTGCGCCGAACTAAGTTTCAGCAATGCCTGCAAATTTCTCACGCAATTTATCTAGAGCGCGTTTGTACCGCATTTTTGTTGCACTCAAGCCCATATGCATGATGTCTGCGATCTCCTGAAATTCCAGCTCTGCGACAAATCGTAGCACCAGAATTTCCCGGTCAATCGGGTTCACATGCACCAACCAGCGATCAAGTCCACCCTTCTCCTCAGGTTTCGGCGTCTTTTCTTCCGACGCTTCCTCGAGGGGGTCCAGACTCAAAGCGTCCATCAAGCGACGCTTACGCCGTTCCTTTCGATACTGTGTGATGCATTCGTTGTACGTGATGCTATATAGCCATGTCTTGAACTTGGATTTACCTTCGAAGTTCTTCAGACCGTACAGCACCTTCAACATCACTTCCTGACAGACATCGTCCGCGTCGCGATCGTTCCCAAGATATCGTGCACAGACGTTAAATAAAGTTCTCTGGTAACGCCGCATCAGCTCTTCGTAAGCGCGCGTTACGTGAAACAGCTCGGTGTGCGAGCGCGCGACCAACTCCTCATCAGAGAGCTCGCGGGGGTCGTAGCGCGTGGATAGCGATTGGGGTTTATTCAAAACAAGTCGGGCCGACAGTCAGGTCAATGTCCGCCGCGGCCCAAGGGTATCGGGCATTTCGCGGCGGCATACATTAGCAGGGTTTGCCGGGTTAGCGGCTACTAACATGCTGTTCCAGGAGGATCCGATTGGAGAGTGATACTAGCTCACCCTCGTCGGTCAGCAATGTAGTTTTAACCGTGCCGATCTCTTCGATCTGGCCTTCGACCTCACCAACACGCACTTGTTGCCCAACCTGATACAACTCACGCACATAGATTCCCGCAAGAATCTGGCCGGCGATTTCCCGGCTACCCAATCCCATGGCCAAGGCGACTGCCAGACCAACGGTTATCAAAACTATCACGATCACATGGTTCAGCAAGTCGGTTTTGACTTCGAGCTGACTGATCGCCACCGAAATACTGATGATGATCACCAGGCCCTGGGCGATTCGCCCCAGGCCCGCAGCATAGTCCAGACCGACCCCTTCTGCAGCGCCGCGCACCAAGCCATTGGCCAGTTGCGCCAACAATACCCCTACCAGCAACACCAACGCGGCACCGAATACTTTCGGCAAATACAACGCAAGCATATCGAGCGTAGCCGAAACTCGCTCCAAGCCAAGGGATTCTGCAGCAGAAACCAGAAAAATAAGTAAAACGAACCAGTAGACGATTTTTCCGATCAGGGTCGAGATCGGAACCTGCAGACCCGCCCGAGACATCAACTTGGTCAAACCGGTACCGCCCATCAAGCGATCCAGGCCCAGCTTGGCCAACAATTTCGACAGCAAGGTGTCCAGCAACTTGGCCACGACAAAACCCAGCAGCAGCACGACCAGGGCGCCAAACAGATTGGGAATGAAGTTCGCTACCTTGGTCCACAACGCAGTCATTGCCGTGACGAGGCTCTGAGTCCAGAGATCAAGTTCCATATTCAATCAGCCTTATCAGCAGTGCTTGCGGTAGGTTTACGACGGGAAACCGGCGAGACATGGGCCGATCCGTTATTCAGGGCAATCATCAGTGCCGGCACCCAGCGGCCCAGCAGACTGAACAGATCACCGGCACCCACCTGGCGGTTGGCGGTTTTCAGTACACGACCCAGGCACGCATCATCGTCGCGGGTGGACGGGGATGCCTGGAGCATGTCACGCAAAGACTGTTCAAACGGATCGTGCATACGCACCTCTCGTGATATCTGTGAAAGACGCGATCAAAATTCCCCGGGTCACATGACGCTCCTTCATACCCAGCGCAAACGCCGGAACAACCACCACTGCCCCAACGCCACCGAGACCATCAACAGGCAGGCAACCAGGAAGCCATAGGGGCTCTCGGAGAACGGAATGCCACCGACGTTGATGCCCAGCAGACCGGTCAGAAAACTCATCGGCAAAAAGATCCCGGTGATGATCCCGAAGCGGTACATGGTGCGACTCATTTTCACGCTCAGACGCCGGTCTTCGGCCTCCAGCACCAGCCCCACCCGCTCGCGGGTCAATTCCAGCTCTTCCAGATAACGCGTCAGACTGTTGTTCAATTCGTTCCAGTAATCGCCATCATCCTCGACAAACCAGGGCAGTTTGATCCGCGTCAGTTGTCCGAAAATATCCCGCTGCGGCGCCAGAAAACGCTTGAGCCCGGCGGCACGCCGACGGATCTGCAAAATGGAGCCGTGCTCGGGGGTATACCGTTCGTCGGCATCCAGTTTTTCTTCTTCGACATCGACCACTTCCGAGAGATCGCCCACCAGGTCCTGGACCTTGTGAGTGAGGTACTGGGCCATATACAGGATCAGTTCGGAAGCCGTCCGCGGCCCCTTGCCCTCGGCCAACTGCACCAACAATTCATCGGTGGCGCGCAGTGGGCGCAAGCGCAGGGAAATGACCCGTTGGGCCGAGGCGAAGATACGCACCGAGACCATGTCTTCCGGCTCGGCACCAGGGTTGAGGTTGACCCCGCGTAAAAACAGCAGCAATTCGGAGTCCGGCAGCGCCAGCAAGCGCGGCCGGGTGTTCTCCTCCAGCAGCAGGTCGCAACTGAACTCACTCAGGCCACTGGATTTACGCAGCCAGGTCTGGGTTTGCGGGTGACTGCGATCCCAGTGCAGCCAGAGGCTTTCGTGGGGTTGCAGTTGCAGGTCATCCAGTTCAGTCCGGGCAATCGAACGCGCACCGCCTTTTCCATCCAGCACCAGGGCATGGACCAGCCCCCACTGCGCGTTTTCTTCCTCGAACATCCTCACCCCTGTCTGGTCGCCGTTTATTCAGGCATTTGCAACGGACTCGGCGAGATGATCACGCCGTTGTTGTCCGCATAAATGTATTCGCCCGGACGGAACGTCACACCGGCAAAGGTCACCGGTACATTGATCTCGCCAAGACCACGACGGTTGGACTTCTTCGGATGACTGGCAAGGGCCTGCACCCCCAGGTCGGTCTGTGCGATGACATCGACATCGCGGATGCAGCCGTAGATCACCAGGCCTTCCCAGCCGTTCTTGGCCGCTCTCTCGGCAATCATGTCGCCCAGCAGCGCGCAGCGCAGCGAACCGCCGCCATCGACTACCAGTACCTTGCCGTTCCCCGGGAGCTCGGCATGCTCCTTGACCCGCGAGTTGTCTTCGAAGCACTTGATGGTCACGATTTCACCGCCGAAGGAATCACGGCCGCCAAAATTGCTGAACATCGGCTCCAGGACCTGTACCAGTTCCGGATAGGCATCGCACAGGTCGGGAGTGAGGTAATGATTCATCGAGAAACTCCTGTAAAGAGGAAGACAATCGAGGATGTCACCTTAAAGGAAACGAGCGCTGAGGGTTGCGGTTTAAAGCCGTTTTTCCGCGAACACCGCCACCAGCATCGCCACGTAAAGTGACCAGAAAAGCTCAATGCGTCATATCTTAGCCGTAAGCGGACAGGAACGAAACGCCCTTGATAGAGCGTTCACGTCAGTCTGCGCCGACCGTGGCGAGCGTCTGCGCCTGCACGGGTGCCTGCGGGTCTGTCAGCCAACGCTGGACCAATGGCCAGACTTCGACTTGCGCGGCTTTGCTGACCAGCATTTGCACATGCCCGAAGTCATCGGCAAAGCCCTGGGCGCGGCCCAGGCAAATGTATTGCTTGTGCGTCGAGCCCATTTGCTCGAACAGTTTGCGGCACGCCCAGTCGGGGTCCTGGTGATCGTTGCTGGCGCTGACGGCCAGGACCGGCACCTGCACTTCGGCCAAGCCCGCCCACCAGTCCTTGTCGGCGTCTCCAAAACGTCCGAACAGACCGAACCAGCGCATGCTTTCCAGAGCCAGGCCAATCGGTTCGTCCTCCGGGCCACGCTTGAGGCGAGACCCCGACAGTTGGGCAAAACGCTTGAGGATGAAACGTCCGCTCCATTCCACCGGGGGAATTTTCAGCGGCCAGTAGGTGCGACTCACTTGCGTGCCGAAAAATGCGGCGCTGGCGACATCGGACGCTTCCAGGTAGTGCCCCCCGAGCGCGGCGGCCAGGGTGATGCCGCCCAATGAATGGCCGATCCAGTGCGGAGCCTGCCCGCTCTGTTCGCGGACGAACGCGGCGATGGCCGGCAGGTCGTAGCGGGCATAGTCGGCCACGCGGTTCTTGCGGTAGTGCTGATTGCGCTGCGACAGGCCGTGCCCGCGCATTTCCGCAATCCACACATCAAAACCGGCGCGTGCCAGGTACGCCCCCAAACCCAGGCCCTTGGGGGAAAACCAGAAACGCCGGTTGGAAAAACTGCCGTGCAGCAAAATCACCGGAACCCCGCGCATAGCGGGTTCATCGGCCATGCCCAGGCGGGTCACTGCCAGCTCAACGGTGCCGTCCGGGCTGTTGCCCGGTTTCAGGCGATAGACGTCCTCACTCAGATCGCCGCGACGTTCGGCGCTGAGCAAGGCGACAGGAAACAGGTTACTGCTGCTTTGCATAATGCTCTTGCACAAAAAAGGGCGGCATCCGGAGGAGCCCGCCCTACTTGAATCTCAAAAACAGGTCGCTTGCTCTTATTCCTGTAGGAGCGAGCTTGCTCGCGATGGACGTCGGGACAACGCGTTTGTCCAGCATGTGCGCGTTATCGTTAGCGACCATCGCGAGCAAGCTCGCTCCTACAGGGATGGACGCCAGGGCAACGCGCCTTGACGACCATCGCGAGCGAGCGACCTGTTCACACCATCAAGCCGAAGCTTGACCCTCAGCCAGGAAGAACCAGGTTTCCAGTACGGAATCGGGGTTCAACGAAACGCTTTCGATGCCCTGCTCCATCAGCCACTTGGCCAGGTCCGGGTGATCGGATGGGCCCTGGCCGCAGATGCCGATGTACTTGCCGGCCTTGTTGCAGGCGGCAATGGCATTGGCCAGCAGCTTCTTGACCGCCGGATTACGCTCATCGAACAGGTGCGCGATGATCCCGGAGTCACGGTCCAGGCCCAGGGTCAGCTGGGTCAGGTCGTTGGAGCCGATGGAGAAACCGTCGAAGAATTCCAGGAACTCTTCAGCCAGGATCGCGTTCGATGGCAGTTCGCACATCATGATCACGCGCAGGCCGTTGTCGCCACGGGCCAGGCCATTCTCGGCCAACAGGTCGACGACCTGGCTGGCTTCGCCCAGGGTCCGCACGAACGGCACCATGATTTCGACGTTGGTCAGGCCCATCTCGTTGCGCACACGCTTGAGGGCGCGGCACTCGAGCTCGAAGCAGTCACGGAAGGCTTCGCTGATGTAACGCGAGGCACCGCGGAAGCCCAGCATCGGGTTCTCTTCTTCCGGCTCGTAGAGCTTGCCGCCGATCAGGTTGGCGTATTCGTTGGACTTGAAGTCCGACAGGCGCACGATGACTTTTTTCGGCCAGAACGCGGCAGCCAGGGTGCTGATGCCCTCGACCAGCTTCTCGACGTAGAAACCGACCGGATCGTCGTAGCCAGCGATACGCTTGTCGACGCTTTCCTTGATTTCCGCAGGCAGGCCGTCGTAGTTCAACAGCGCCTTGGGGTGCACGCCGATCATACGGTTGATGATGAACTCCAGGCGGGCCAGGCCCACACCGGCGTTCGGCAACTGCGCGAAGTCGAAGGCGCGGTCCGGGTTGCCGACGTTCATCATGATCTTGAACGGCAGGTCCGGCATGGCGTCCACGGAGTTTTTCTTGACGTCGAAGCCCAGTTCGCCTTCGAAGATGAAACCGGTGTCGCCTTCAGCGCAGGAAACGGTCACGCCCTGGCCATCTTTCAACAGCTGGGTAGCGTTACCGCAGCCCACTACCGCCGGGATCCCCAGCTCACGGGCGATGATCGCCGCGTGACAGGTACGGCCGCCACGGTTGGTGACGATGGCGCTGGCGCGCTTCATGACCGGTTCCCAATCCGGGTCGGTCATGTCGGAAACCAGCACGTCGCCCGGCTGGACCTTGTCCATCTCGGACACGTCCTTGATGATGCGGACCTTGCCGGCGCCAATGCGCTGGCCGATGGCACGGCCTTCCACCAGCACGGTGCCGGTTTCTTTCAACAGATAGCGTTCCATGACGTTGGCCGAAGTGCGGCTCTTCACGGTTTCCGGACGGGCCTGCACGATGTACAGCTTGCCGTCGTCACCGTCCTTGGCCCACTCGATGTCCATCGGGCACTTGTAGTGCTTCTCGATGATCATCGCTTGCTTGGCCAGCTCGCTGACTTCCGCGTCGGACAGGCAGAAACGCGCGCGCTCGGCCTTGTCGACGTCGACGGTCTTGACCGAACGACCGGCCTTGGCCTCGTCACCGTAGATCATCTTGATTGCTTTGCTGCCCAGGTTGCGGCGCAGGATCGCCGGGCGACCCGCGGCCAGCGTGCCCTTGTGGACGTAGAATTCATCCGGGTTGACTGCGCCCTGGACCACGGTTTCACCCAGGCCGTAGGCGCCGGTGATGAACACCACGTCACGGAAGCCCGACTCGGTATCGAGGGTGAACATCACGCCGGCGGTGCCGGTTTCCGAACGCACCATGCGCTGCACACCGGCCGACAGGGCCACCAGCTTGTGGTCGAAGCCCTGGTGGACGCGGTAGGAAATGGCACGGTCGTTGAACAGGGAAGCGAACACTTCCTTGGCCGCACGAATGACGTTCTCGACGCCACGAATGTTCAGGAAGGTTTCCTGCTGGCCGGCGAACGAGGCGTCCGGCAAGTCTTCGGCGGTGGCCGAAGAGCGCACGGCCACGGCCATGTCCGGGTTACCGGCCGACAGGGTGGCGAACGCGGTGCGAATCTCGGCGTTGAGCTTCTCCGGGAACTCGGCTTCCATGATCCATTGACGAATCTGCGCGCCGGTACGGGCCAGCGCGTTCACGTCATCCACGTCCAGCGCATCCAGCGCGGCGTGGATCTGGTCGTTCAAACCACTTAATTCGAGAAAATCACGATAAGCCTGAGCTGTCGTGGCAAAGCCACCCGGGACCGACACACCGGCACCTGCAAGGTTACTGATCATCTCGCCCAGGGATGCGTTCTTGCCCCCCACATGCTCTACATCATGGACGCCGAGCTTATCGAGGGAAACTACGTACTCTACCAAGGTGATCTCTCCACTAACTGTGTTGGAAAAGCTCAGGGTACTGGCCGCTCAAGGGAGCATTTGCCAGCTATATGGCCTGGACCTGGAAAATAAGTGAGAATGCCGGCCAATCCGGGCCGCCAAATCGCGCCTATCATATCCAAGAATCGTCACCAGCTTAAGGCCCAAGGCGCAAATGAAACGATCTGCTTTCTTTATCTCCGATGGCACGGGCATTACGGCCGAAACCCTGGGTCAAAGCCTGTTGGCGCAGTTCGAAAACATTACCTTCGGCAAATTCACCCGGCCGTACATCGACAGCGTCGATAAAGCGCGTGCCATGGTACAACAAATCAACACGGCCGCCGAAAAGGACGGCTTTCGTCCAATCATCTTCGACACGATCGTCAACCAGGACATTCGTGAGATTCTCGCCACGTCCAATGGTTTCATGATCGACATTTTTTCGACCTTCCTCGCCCCGCTGGAGCTGGAGCTGAGCGAGCACTCGTCCTATTCGGTCGGCAAGTCGCATTCCATTGGCCACAACTCCAATTACATGGAGCGTATCGAGGCGGTGAACTTCGCCCTGGACAACGACGACGGCGCGCGCACCCACTATTACGACAAGGCCGACCTGATCCTGGTGGGCGTGTCGCGGTGCGGCAAGACCCCGACCTGCCTGTACATGGCCATGCAGTTCGGCATCCGCGCAGCCAACTACCCACTGACCGAGGACGACATGGAGCGCCTGCAACTGCCGGCCGCCCTGCGCGCCCACCAGCACAAGCTGTTCGGCCTGACCATCGACCCGGACCGCCTCACCGCCATCCGCAACGAGCGCAAGCCCAACAGCCGGTACTCGAGCTACGCCCAGTGCGAGTTCGAGGTGCGTGAAGTGGAAAACCTGTTCCGCCGCGAGAACATCCCGAACATCAACTCCACGCATTTTTCCGTGGAAGAGATTTCCGCCAAGATCCTCGTGGAAAAAGGCGTCGAGCGCCGCTTCAAGTAGCCAGCCGAGTCGCCAGCGCAGGCGCGCCGGGCTCTTCGCAGGAGCCTGGCTTGCCCGCGCGGACCGACTACCCGACCTCCCGCAATGCCGACACCACCGCCTCGACCCCCTCGCGCAACAACCGATCATCCCCCACCGAATTGCACACGCTGACGCGGATCGCCTGCGGCACGGCCCCATGCCCCACCGCAAACGCTTCGGCGGTGGCAATCAAGTAGCCGCTGCGCTTGAGCTCAGATTCGACCTGGGACGCGCGCCACGGCTCGGGCACGTCGATCCAGAAATGCGGGCTCTGTGCGTGCGTGCGGTACTGCAAGCCCTGCAACACGCCCTCGACCAGCGCTTTGCGCCGGCTGATTTCGATAATTTGCTGTTCCAGCAACTGCCGGGCGACACCGCTTTCGATCCACTGCGTGGCCAACTCCAGGGCCAGGGGCGTGGCCATCCAGCACGAAGCGCGCACCGCTGCCGACAAACGGCTGAGCAAGGCCTGGGGCGCATACAGGTAGCCGACCCGCAAGCCCGCCGACACCGCCTTGCTCAGGCTGGCGATCAGCACCGTACGCTCCGGAGCAAAATGGCTCAGGGGTAACGGCCGCTCCTGGACCAGCACGGCGTGCGCCTGATCCTCGATGATCAACAGATTGTGCCCCCGGCAGACCTCCACCAGGGCCTCACGACGCGCGGTGGACATTACCGCGGCCGTCGGATTTTGCAGGGTCGGCGTGCAGTACAGCGCCGTCACCCGGTGTTGGCGACAGACCTCGTCCAGAGCCGCTGGCAACAACCCCTCGGCGTCCATGGCCAGGCCAATCAGCTTGATCCCCAGATTGCGCGCCACGCTGATCAAGCCTGGGTAGGTCAACTGCTCGGTGACCAGCGTATCGCCGGCCTTGAGCAGCGCCATCAAGGCACACAGCAAACCGTGCTGGCCGCCGTTGACGCAAATCACCTGCTCGGCCCTGGCGACAAATTCGCCGTGCCCGAGCCACCGCGCGCCCGCCGCCCGATACTCCGGCAGGCCGGCGTCCGCGGTGTAGCCGCTGATGCGCTGCATGGCCTGGGGATCACTCGCCAGGGCCTGCAGCCCCTGGCTCAGGCACAACGCCTGGCGTCCGGGAATCGGCTGATTGCGGCTCATGTCCAGGCACGGCGGTGGTTGCTCGCTGACATTGCGGAACCCACCGTCACGCGGGCGCTCCATGCCCTGCTCACGGACATAAGTACCGTCACCGACCCGGGCGACCACCTTGCCCAGGCGCTCAAGCTCGGCATAGGCGCGACTGACCGTGCCCACCGTTACCCCGAGGCTGTCCGCCAGCAGGCGATGGGGCGGCAATTTACAGCCAGGCGCGAGCACGCCGTCAGCCATGCCCTGCTCTACCCCGTCGCTGAGGCGCTGGTACTTCATGCCGGTTCCATGGCTGAGGGCATCCCGCAGGATTGACACCATGGCAATACTTACTTTGACAGCCATTACCACCCCGAATAGCGTGCTGAAAACAGGTTCAATCAGGGATAGACCTTTTCCATGACCCGGTCAATTCCCATCACACCAAGGTGCCCGAGCATGCCCACCGCCATCGCCGTCGATACCCCGCAAAGACACCCCCGCCGCTGGCTGGCTGGATTGATCACCAGCGTGCTGTTTCTGATTGTCTGCCTGAGCTGGGGCACGACCTGGCTGGGGATCAAGATCGCCGTCGAAAGCGTGCCGCCGCTGACCGCTGCCGGCCTGCGTTTTCTGATCGCCTTCCCGCTGTTCCTGAGTTTTGCCGCGTGGCGCCGCGAACCCTTGCTGTTCCCCAAGGGCAGTCGCTGGTTCTTCCTGTTCGTTACGCTGACGTATTTCAGCCTGCCGTATTACTTGCTCAATTATGGCGAGATGCACGTTTCGTCAGGGCTCACGGCACTCCTGTTCAGCTGCATGCCGGTGTTTATCCTGGTGTTCTCGGCGCTGTTCCTGCGGGAAAAAATCTACGCCTCCCAGGTGCTCGGCATCGCCATCGGCTTTGCCAGCCTGTTCATGATCATCCGCAGCCAGGGCTTGCACCTGGACCACGCCGAACTGTTCGGCGTACTGGCGATTCTCACGGCGGCCATCCTGCATGCGCTGTGTTATGTAGTGACCAAGAAACACGGGAGCGCCATCAGCGTCATCACCTACAACACCTTGCCAATCGGTATCGCCGGGCTGCTGCTGTTTGTTACGGGACTGGCGGTCGAGACCCCGGCATTCGCGGCCATCAGCGCGCGTTCGTGGGGTGCCCTGCTCTATCTGGGACTGGTGGCGTCGGTGGGCGGGTTCATCGTGTATTTCATCCTGCTCAAGCGCTTGAGCCCGATCATCCTGTCTTTCGTGTTCATCATTTTCCCGGTGTTCGCGGTGATGATTGGCGCCTGGTACGAGGGACAGGTGATTTCGCGGGAATTGATCGGCTACTCGGCGGTGCTGCTGATGGGGTTTGCGATCACCAAATTGCCCGTGGAGAAGTGGCTGGCCAGGTAACAGCCAGCCACGGCATTCAGCGGGACAGGGTTAGCGGTCAGATCACGAAGAGATCCATGAAGCGGTTCACCGGAGTCGCTTCAAGGGCTGCCTGATCCTTGCACAGGGCAAAGATCTGCGCCGAGCGCTGGGCAGTGAAGCGGGTGGCGAGGTTGGCCTTGAACTTGTCCTCGAGTAACGGAATGCCCTCGGCGCGCCGGCGGCGATGGCCGATCGGGTACTCCACCAGCACTTGTTCGGTACTCGAACCATCCTTGAAAAATACCTGCAGGGCATTGGCGATCGAACGTTTGTCGGCCTCCAGGTACTCGCGGGTAAAACGTGGATCCTCGACTATGACCATCTTCTCGCGCAGGACATCGATGATCGGGTGCGCAGCGTGGAACTGATCTTCGTACTGCTCGGCCACCAGGTTACCGAACGCCAGCGGTACGGCGGTCATGTACTGGATGCAGTGGTCGCGGTCGGCGGCGTTGGCCAGTTGCCCGACCTTGGAGATGATGCGGATCGCCGATTCGTGGGTGGTGATGACAATCCGGTCGATCTCGTGCAGGCGATTACGCACCTGCGGATGCAGGGTCACCGCCGCCTCGCAGGCGGTCTGCGCATGGAACTCGGCCGGGAAGCTGATCTTGAACAGCACGTTTTCCATCACGTAGCTGGCGTAAGGCTGGGAAAAACTGAAGGCGCGCTGATCCGCTGGCTTGAGCGCCAGGTCCTTGTTGGTGTGGCTGAACAGAACGTCGTAGAACCCCCATTGCGTGGCAGTCAGCGCGCCCGGAATGCCCATTTCCCCGCGCAGGGCAATGTCTGCCAGGCGCACCCCGCGACTGGACGCATCACCGGCGGCCCAGGATTTGCGTGAGCCGGCGTTCGGCGCATGCCGGTAGGTGCGCAAGGCCTGGCCATCGACAAAGGAGTGGGATAGCGCCGCCAGCAATTGCTCGCGGCTGGCGCCGAGGAGTTTGGCGCTGACGGCGGTCGAGGCGACCTTGACCAGCAGCACGTGGTCCAGGCCGACCCGGTTGAAGGAGTTCTCCAGGGCAATCACCCCTTGAATCTCGTGGGCCATGATCATCGCGTCGAGCACCGCGCGCATGGTCAGCGGCGAGTCGCCATTGGCCAGGCGCTTTTGCGACAGGTGATCGGCCAGCGCCAGGATCGCCCCGAGGTTATCCGAGGGATGACCCCATTCCGCAGCCAGCCAGGTGTCGTTGTAGTCGAGCCAGCGGACGATGCAGCCGATGTCCCAGGCCGCCTTGACCGGGTCCAGGCGAAAACTCGTGCCTGGCACCCGGGCGCCAAAGGGCACGATCGTGCCTTCGACCATCGGCCCAAGGTGTTTGGTGCATTCGGGAAAACGCAGGGCCAGCAGGCCGCAGCCGAGGGTATCGAGCAGGCAGTTGCGGGCGGTGTCCAGGGCCTCCCGGGACTCGATCCGGTAGTTCAGGACGTAGTCGGCGATGTCCTGCAGGACCTGGTCATAGTCAGGACGGTCGTTTAAGTCAACGTTGGCGCTCATGTTCGATTCACTCGGGCAGTGGTTCGTAAATGGGACCTCGGTTCAGGGCTAACACGGACAACCTATTCTTATGATATTCCCCCCTGTAGGAGCGAGCTTGCTCGCGATGAACTCAAGAACAACGCGTTTAATCAGACGATACGCGTCATCGTTAACGTCCATCGCGAGCAAGCCGCAAGCGGGCGCTCGCTCCCACAAGGGGCTATGTTTCAAGGTTAGAACGAATCCCCAGGGACCCGCACCCAGCCTTCCATCAGCACTCGCGCGCTGCGGCTCATGATGGCTTTGGTCACGCTCCATTCGCCGTCCACCAGGTTGGCTTCAGCGCCGACCCGCAAGGTGCCGGATGGGTGGCCAAAACGTACCGCGTTGCGCTCGACGCCGCCGGCCGCCAGATTGACCAGGGTGCCGGTGATGGCCGCCGCGGTGCCGATGGCCACTGCTGCGGTGCCCATCATTGCGTGGTGCAGCTTGCCCATGGACAGCGCCCGCACCAGCAGGTCGACATCGCCCGCCGCCACGGGTTTGCCGCTGGAGGACAGGTAATCGCTGGGCCGCGCGACGAACGCTACCTTGGGGGTGTGTTGGCGCTTGGCCGCTTCGTCGAGGTTGGCAATCAAGCCCATGCGCAAGGCGCCGTGAGCACGGATCGTCTCGAACATGGCCAATGCCTTGGGATCGCCGTTGATCTCGCCCTGCAATTCGCGGCCGGTGTAACCGATATCCTCGGCATTGACAAAGATCGTCGGGATGCCCGCATTGATCATGGTCACCTGCAAGGTGCCAACACCCGGCACGTGCAGTTCATCCACCAGGTTGCCGGTGGGGAACATCGAACCGCCAGCGCCCTCTTCCTCGGCCGCCGGGCTGATGAATTCCAACTGTACTTCAGCGGCCGGGAAGGTCACGCCGTCGAGTTCGAAATCACCGGTTTCCTGCACCGCGCCCTGGGTAATCGGCACATGGGCGATGATGGTCTTGCCGATGTTGGCCTGCCAGATGCGCACCACGGCCACGCCGTTGTCCGGCACCCGGGCAGGATCGACCAGGCCACTGCTGACGGCGAACGAACCGACCGCTGCCGACAGGTTGCCGCAATTACCGCTCCAGTCGACAAACGGCTTGTCGATGGAGACCTGGCCAAACAGGTAATCCACATCGTGATCGGCCTTGAGGCTCTTGGACAGGATCACCGTCTTGCTGGTGCTCGAGGTCGCGGCGCCCATGCCGTCGATCTGCTTTTCGTAAGGGTCCGGGCTGCCAATCACCCGCAGCAACAGCGCGTCGCGCGCCGGGCCAGGAACCTGCGCCGACTCGGGCAAATCCTGGAGGCTGAAGAACACGCCTTTGCTGGTGCCACCACGCATGTAGGTGGCGGGAATCTTGATCTGAGGTGCGTGAGCCATGATGGTCCTTAATGGGCCGGCGCGGGACTGACGCCCCGCGCGGCACGTTCTGTTAAACGGCGACAGCCGATTCGAGGAAGTCCTGGGCAAAGCGCTGCAGCACGCCGCCCGCCTCGTAGATCGACACCTCTTCAGCGGTATCCAGGCGGCAGGTCACCGGCACCTCGACCTGCTCACCGTTCTTGCGAGTGATGACCAGGGTCAGGGTTGCACGCGGGGTGCGAGCGCCCACCACGTCGTAGGTTTCGGTACCGTCGATACCCAGGGTCTTGCGGTCGGTGCCCGGCTTGAACTCCAGCGGCAACACGCCCATGCCGACCAGGTTGGTGCGGTGGATACGCTC
This sequence comes from Pseudomonas sp. IT-P176, assembly GCF_949767245.1. Taxonomy (NCBI): domain Bacteria; kingdom Pseudomonadati; phylum Pseudomonadota; class Gammaproteobacteria; order Pseudomonadales; family Pseudomonadaceae; genus Pseudomonas; species Pseudomonas sp. IT-P176. The sequence continues at coordinate 33,594 of NZ_CATKPN010000101.1, read as the reverse complement.
GAAGCCTTCGGCCGCAATGGCCTCCACACCCGCCAGGCGCACGCCCTTGGCCGCCCAGTCGCGGGACGAGCCCTGGCCGTAGTCAGCACCGGCGATGATGATCAGCGGCTGCTTGCGTTCCATGTAGGTTTCGATCGCTTCCCACATGCGCATGACCTGCCCTTCCGGCTCGACCCGCGCCAGCGAACCCTGCTTGACCTTGCCGTTTTCCTGGACCATTTCGTTGAACAGTTTCGGGTTGGCGAAGGTCGCGCGTTGCGCGGTCAGGTGGTCACCGCGGTGGGTTGCGTAGGAGTTGAAGTCTTCCTCCGGCAGGCCCATTTTCGCCAGGTATTCGCCGGCGGCGCTGTCGAGCATGATCGCGTTGGACGGCGACAAGTGATCGGTGGTGATGTTGTCCGGCAGCACGGCCAGCGGGCGCATGCCCTTGAGTGGACGTGCCCCGGCCAACGCGCCTTCCCAGTACGGCGGACGGCGGATGTAGGTGCTCTGCTCGCGCCAGTCGTAGAGCGGCGTGACTTTCGGGCCGGTGTCTTCGTGGATGGCGAACATCGGGATGTACACCTGACGGAACTGCTCCGGCTTGACCGAGGCCTTGACCACCGCGTCGATTTCTTCGTCGCTTGGCCAGATGTCTTTCAGACGGATTTCCTGGCCATCGACCACGCCCAACACGTCTTTTTCGATGTCGAAACGGATGGTCCCGGCAATGGCGTAAGCGACCACCAGTGGCGGCGACGCAAGGAATGCTTGCTTGGCGTACGGGTGAATCCGTCCGTCGAAGTTGCGGTTACCCGACAACACGGCGGTGGCGTACAGGTCGCGGTCGATGATCTCTTGCTGGATCACCGGGTCCAGTGCACCCGACATGCCGTTGCACGTGGTGCAGGCAAACGCCACGACGCCAAAACCCAGTTGTTCCAGCTCATCGGTCAGGCCGGCCTCGTCCAGGTACAGGGCCACGGTCTTCGAACCCGGCGCCAGGGACGACTTGACCCACGGCTTGCGAGTCAGGCCCAGCTTGTTGGCGTTGCGCGCCAGCAGGCCGGCGGCAATCACGTTGCGTGGGTTGCTGGTGTTGGTGCAACTGGTGATGGCCGCGATGATCACCGCGCCGTCAGGCATTTGCCCTGGCACGTCATCCCATTGCCCGGAGATACCCTTGGCCGCCAGGTCCGAGGTCGCGACACGGGCGTGCGGGTTGCTCGGGCCGGCCATGTTGCGCACCACCGAAGACAGATCGAAGCTCAGGCTGCGCTCGTACTGCGCGCCCGCCAGGCTGTCGGCCCACAGGCCGGTCTGCTTGGCGTACTGCTCGACCAAACGCACCTGCTCGTCTTCGCGGCCGGTGAGTTTCAGGTAATCGATGGTCTGCTGGTCGATGTAGAACATCGCCGCGGTGGCGCCGTATTCCGGGGCCATGTTGGAAATGGTTGCACGGTCGCCCAGGGTCAGGCGCGATGCACCCTCACCGAAGAATTCCAGCCAGGCACCGACGACTTTTTGCTGGCGCAGGTATTCGGTCAACGCCAGCACCATGTCGGTGGCGGTGATGCCTGGTTGCAGCTTGCCAGTCAGTTCGACGCCGACGCTTTCCGGCAGGCGCATCCAGGAGGCACGGCCGAGCATCACGCTTTCGGCTTCCAGGCCACCGACACCGATGGCGATCACGCCCAGGGCATCGACGTGCGGGGTGTGGCTGTCAGTGCCGACGCAGGTATCGGGGAACGCCACGCCGTCACGCACCTGGATCACCGGAGACATTTTCTCCAGGTTGATCTGGTGCATGATGCCGTTGCCCGGCGGGATCACGTCGACGTTCTTGAAGGCTTTTTTGGTCCAGTTGATGAAGTGGAAACGGTCCTCGTTGCGGCGGTCCTCGATGGCGCGGTTCTTCTCGAACGCCTCGGGATCAAAACCACCGCGCTCGACGGCCAGGGAGTGGTCGACGATCAACTGGGTCGGTACCACCGGGTTGACCTGCGCCGGATCGCCACCTTGCAGGGCAATCGCGTCACGCAGGCCAGCCAGGTCCACCAGGGCAGTCTGGCCGAGAATGTCGTGGCACACCACGCGCGCCGGGAACCATGGGAAGTCGAGGTCGCGCTTGCGTTCGATCAATTGCTTGAGCGAGTCGGTCAGGGTCGCCGGATCACAGCGCCGCACCAGGTTTTCCGCCAGCACGCGAGAGGTGTACGGCAGGGTGGCATAGGCGCCCGCCTGGATCGCATCGACCGCCGCGCGAACGTCGAAGTAATCCAGATGGCTGCCGGGAAGCGATTTGCGAAATTCAGTGTTCATCGTCAGGACTCGGTCACGGTAGTTTCAAAGGGGGCTGCTGGCAGCAGGGCTGAGATCAATGCAATCCACTGTGGGAGCGGGCTTGCCCGCGATTGCGGTGGGTCATCTGACATTTATGTCGAATGTGACCCTGTCATCGCGGGCAAGCCCGCTCCCACAGGGATCTGCATAATGTTCAGATCCCTGCGTCAGCGCCCTCCAGATCAGCGTTGTTCGATTGGCACGAACTTGCGCTGTTCGACGCCGGTGTACTCGGCGCTCGGGCGGATGATGCGGTTGTTGGCGCGCTGTTCGAACACGTGTGCCGCCCAGCCGGTCAGGCGCGAGCAGACGAAGATCGGGGTGAACAGCTTGGTCGGGATGCCCATGAAGTGGTACGCCGAGGCATGGTAGAAGTCGGCGTTGGGGAACAGTTTCTTCTGCTCCCACATGGTCTTGTCGATGGCTTCGGAGACCGGGAACAGCACAGTGTCACCGACTTCGTCGGCGAGTTTTTTCGACCAGCCCTTGATCACTTCATTGCGCGGATCGTTGTCTTTATAGATCGCGTGGCCGAAGCCCATGATCTTGTCCTTGCGCTCGAGCATGCCCAGGGTGCCCTTGATCGCTTCTTCAGGCGACGAGAAACGCTGGATCATTTCCATCGCCGCCTCGTTGGCGCCACCGTGCAGCGGGCCACGCAGCGAACCGATGGCCGCAGTGATGCAGGAGAACAGGTCCGACAGGGTCGAAGCGCAAACCCGCGCGGTGAAGGTCGACGCATTGAACTCGTGCTCGGCGTAGAGGATCAGCGACACGTTCATTACCTTGACGTGCAACTCGCTCGGCTTCTCATCGTGCAGCAGGTGCAGGAAGTGACCACCGATGGACGGCTCGTCGCTGACGCAATTAATGCGCTTGCCGTCGTGGCTGAAGCGATACCAGTAGCACATGATCGCCGGGAAGGCGGCCAGCAGGCGGTCGGTCTTGTCGTGCTGCTCGCTGAAGTTGTGCTCGGCCTCCAGGTTACCGAGGAACGAGCAGCCGGTACGCATCACATCCATCGGATGGGCGTCGGCCGGAATGCGTTCGAGGACTTCTTTCAAGGCTTGCGGCAGGTCGCGCAGCTTGCTCAGCTTGGCCACATAGGCGTCCAGTTGCGCCTGGCTCGGCAGCTCGCCGTACAGCAGCAGGTAGGCCACTTCCTCGAACTGCGCATCCGCCGCCAGTTCGCGCACGTCGTAGCCACGGTAAGTCAGGCCTGCACCTTCCTGGCCAACGGTGGACAGTGCGGTTTGCCCGGCAACCTGACCACGGAGCCCGGCGCCACTCAATACTTTTGCTTCGGCCATTGCTGTCTCCAATCTTGAATTTTTTAGGGAATCGGCAAGTTCTTTCTGATTAACAACGTATATGTGTAGCAGCTGGCGAGTCCTTCGGACTCGAACACAGCCTCGCGGGCTCGGCAGCTGCTACAGGGTTTGCCTTATTTCTTTGCCGCGAACAGCGCATCGAGCTTCTGCTCGAAGGTGTGGTAGTCGATGCGATCGTAAAGCTCCATGCGCGTCTGCATGGTGTCGATGACGTTCTGCTGCGTGCCATCGCGACGGATCGCGGTGTAGACGTTCTCGGCGGCCTTGTTCATGGCGCGGAACGCCGACAGCGGGTACAGCACCAGCGACACGTCGGCCGCCCTCAGTTGCTCGGTGGTGTACAGCGGCGTGGCGCCGAATTCGGTGATGTTGGCCAGGATCGGCGCTTTCACGCGGCTGGCGAACAACTTGTACATTTCCAGCTCGGTGATGGCTTCCGGGAACACCATGTCGGCACCGGCTTCGATGCAGGCGGCGGCACGATCCAGGGCCGACTCCAGGCCTTCGACTGCCAGGGCGTCGGTGCGGGCCATGATCACGAAGCTGTCATCGGTGCGCGCATCCACGGCCGCCTTGATGCGGTCGACCATTTCCTGCTGGGTCACGATTTCTTTATTAGGACGGTGGCCGCAACGCTTGGCGCCGACCTGGTCCTCGATGTGGATCGCCGCCGCGCCGAACTTGATCATCGACTTGACGGTGCGGGCCACGTTGAAGGCCGAGGAACCAAAACCGGTGTCGACGTCCACCAGCAACGGCAGGTCGCAGACGTCGGTGATCCGGCGGACGTCGGTCAACACGTCATCCAGCCCGGTAATGCCCAGGTCCGGCACGCCGAGGGAGCCGGCAGCCACCCCGCCACCGGACAGATAAATAGCCTTGAAACCGGCGCGCTTGGCCAGCAGCGCGTGGTTGGCGTTGATCGCGCCGACCACTTGCAACGGCTGCTCGCTGGCAACCGCATCACGGAAACGCTGGCCTGGTGTGCTCTTGTTGGAACTCATGACTCACCTCGTGGAGTGACTGTCTGGTGGGCGCCGTCCTGATAGTGACGGGCGATGTTGCGTTTTGAAGCGCCGATGTGGCGACGCATCAACAACTCGGCCAATTCACCGTCACGGTCGGCGATGGCATCGAGAATTCGGTGGTGTTCGGCAAACGCCTGGCGTGGCCGATTGGGAGTGGCGGAAAACTGGATGCGGTACATGCGCACCAGTTGATACAACTCGCCGCAAAGCATTTGGGTCAGCGTGCGGTTGCCGCTGCCCTGGATGATCCGGTAGTGGAAATCGAAGTCACCTTCCTGCTGGTAGTAGCCCACGCCTGCCTGGAACGCCTCGTCGCGCTCGTGGGTCTCCAGGACCCGGCGCAGCTCGTCGATGTCTTCGCTGCTCATGCGCTCGGCGGCCAGGCGACAGGCCATGCCTTCCAGCGACTCGCGGATTTCATAGAGTTCAATCAGTTCGGCGTGGCTCAGCGATACCACTCGGGCCCCGACGTGCGGTACGCGCACCAGCAGGCGCTGGCCTTCGAGACGGTGGATGGCCTCGCGCAGCGGCCCGCGGCTAATGCCGTAGGTGCGCGCCAGCTCTGGCTCGGAGATTTTGCTGCCCGGGGCGATGTCACCTTTGACGATGGCCGCCTGGATGCGGCGAAAGACGTTCTCGGAAAGGGTTTCCGAATCGTCCGAGGCCAGCACCGGGGGATCGAGTTGATCCAGCATATTGTCGACACCTTGTGAGTCAATGCGCCATAAACTAGCCAATACCAGCCTACCAGTCAAAGGAAATAGAGTGATTGTCGACAATCGTCTAATAAACCCTTTGGATAAATCGAAATCGAAGGATCACCTCGGCGCTGGCACCAGAAAACCACCGTGCTAGAATGCCGCCCGCATTTGCCTGTCATCTTTTTATGGCAGGCACACGAGGCGCTTGTGCAGCAATGCCAGTCACCTTGAACTGAAGAATGGACAGCAACGCGCCAGGATTTATGAGACTCAAGCACCTCCCTTTATTGCTCTGCCTGTCCTGCCTGCCGAGCCTTGGCTACGCGGGTGAAAAGACCGTGTACGGCCTCAACGAATACGCCCAGCTGTCAGGCATCGACCTGGAAGTCGCGGCCAAACTCGACACCGGGGCCAAGACCGCCTCCCTCAGTGCCCGCGATATCAAGCGTTTCAAACGCAACGGCGAGTCCTGGGTGCGCTTCTACCTGGCTATCGACGCCGCCCACTCGCACCCGATCGAACGCCCGCTGGCCCGGGTCAGCAAGATCAAGCGGCGCGCCGGCGACTACGATCCCGAAGAGGGCAAGAAGTACACCGCACGTCCGGTAATCGAGCTGGATATCTGCATGGGATCGGCTTTGCGCAGCATAGAAGTGAACTTGACCGACCGAAGTGCATTCCAATACCCGCTCTTGATCGGCTCCGAAGCCCTGAAACGCTTTGATGCACTGGTCGACCCTAGCCTTAAATACGCTGCTGGCAAACCCGCCTGCGCCACCGACGTTCACACCGCAGAGTAATACCCATGCGCGCTCTTACCCTTCATCTGAAACTGCTGATCGCCATCCTGGTGGTGCTGGGCATTTCAGTTACGGCCTATCAGATTTTCGTGCTGGGCATCCCGGTGACCGAAGACGCCACCGACGACCTGTGGAACATCGACGCCAAGGTCGAGTTTGTCGCCAGCGCCAAGGACCCGGTAAAGATCCAGATGTTCGTGCCGCCCTTGAGCCGCGACTATGTCAGCCTCAATGAAAGCTTCATCTCCAACAACTATGGGGTGGCGGTCAACCGCGTCGACGGCAACCGCAAGGTCACCTGGTCGGCACGCCGCGCCAAGGGCAACCAGACCCTGTACTACCGCCTGGTGCTGACCAAGCGCTACACCGCCGATAAACCCAAGATCAAGGGCCCGACCTTCCGCGACAGCATCGCCATCGAAGGTCCGGAGAAGATCGCCGCCGAAGCCCTGCTCGCGCCGATCCGCCAGCACTCGGCCGACGTCGAGACCTTCATCAGCGAAGCGATCAAGCGGGTCAACAACAGCAACGACGACAACGCCAAGATGCTCCTGGCGGGCGACCCGGCGCCGGCGCACAAGGCCAAGATCGTCGAGCTGCTGCTGTCCATCGCCCACGTGCCGGTGGAAAAGGTCCACACCATTCGCCTGGTGGCCGACCAGCCCCAGACCCCGGAACTCTGGCTGCGCAGCTTCAACGGTACCGACTGGCTGTACTTCAACCCCGAGACTGGCGAGCAGGGCCTGCCAAGCGACCGCCTGCTGTGGTGGACCGGCGATGACAACCTGATCACTGTCGATGGCGGCAAGAAAGCCACCGTGACCTTCAGCCTGAACAACAGCGAAATGAACGCCATTCGCCTGGCCAAGCTGACCGACGAGAACACCGACGCCAACTTCCTCGAGTACTCGTTGTACGGCTTGCCCCTGCAAACCCAGCAGACCTTCATGATCATGGTCATGATCCCGATCGGCGTGCTGGTGATCCTGATCCTGCGCAACCTGATCGGCCTGCAGACCCTGGGCACCTTCACCCCGGTGCTGATCGCCCTGGCCTTCCGCGAGACTCAGTTGGGCTTCGGGATCGTGCTGTTTACCGTGATTACCGCCCTGGGCCTGTCACTACGCTCCTACCTTGAGCACCTGAAACTGCAGATGCTGCCGCGCTTGTCGGTGGTGTTGACGTTCGTGGTGGTGCTGATTGCCGCCATCAGCCTGTTCAGCCACAAGCTGGGCCTGGAACGCGGCCTGTCGGTGGCGCTGTTCCCGATGGTGATCCTGACCATGACCATCGAACGCCTGTCGATTACCTGGGAAGAACGTGGCGGTGGCCATGCCATGAAAGTGGCGATCGGCACTCTGTTCGCCGCCTCCCTGGCGCACCTGATCATGAGCGTGCCTGAGCTGGTGTACTTCGTCTTCACCTTCCCGGCGATCCTGCTGATCCTGGTGGGCTTCATGCTGGCCATGGGGCGTTATCGCGGTTACCGCCTGACCGAGCTGGTGCGTTTTAAAGCCTTCCTCAAGGCTGACTCGTAATGTTCGGTTTCTGGAAGACCTGGAAGGCCCTGGAGGCGCGGGGCATCATGGGCATCAACCGGCGTAACGCCGACTACGTGCTCAAGTACAACAAGCGCAGCCTGTACCCGATCGTCGATGACAAGATCATCACCAAGGAACGGGCAATCAAGGCCGGTATCCACGTGCCGCAGATGTACGGGGTGATCTCCACCGAGAAGGAAATCGACAAGCTCGGCGAGATCATCGACGGCCACAGCGACTTCGTCATCAAGCCGGCACAAGGTGCCGGCGGTGACGGCATCCTGGTGATCGCCGACCGTTTCGAAGGGCGCTATCGGACCGTCTCCGGGAAGATCATCAGCCATGAGGAAATCGAGCACCAGATTTCCAGCATCCTCACCGGCCTGTACTCCCTGGGCGGCCACCGCGACCGTGCACTGATCGAGTACCGGGTGATACCCGACCAGATCTTCAAGAGCATCAGCTATGAGGGCGTGCCGGACATCCGCATCATCGTGCTGATGGGCTACCCGGTGATGGCCATGCTGCGCTTGCCGACCCGCCAGTCCGGCGGCAAGGCCAACCTGCACCAGGGCGCCATCGGCGTTGGTGTCGACCTGGCTACCGGCCTGACGTTGCGCGGTACCTGGCTGAACAACATCATCACCAAACACCCGGACACCACCAACGCGGTGGACGGCGTGCAACTGCCCTACTGGGACGGTTTCATGAAGCTTGCCGCCGGTTGTTATGAACTGTGCGGCCTGGGCTACATTGGCGTCGACATGGTGCTGGACCAGGAAAAAGGCCCGCTGATCCTCGAACTCAACGCGCGTCCAGGGCTGAACATCCAGATTGCCAACGACTGCGGGCTGACGTTGCGCACCCACGCGGTGGAAGCGCGCCTGGAAGAGCTCAAGGCCCAGGGCATCAGCGAAACCGTGGAAGAGCGCGTGCGGTTTGTCCAGGACCGGTTCGGGCATATTCCTGCGGTCGAGGGCTGATCGCCGAAACCGCTGCACCTATCGCCAGCAGGCTGGCTCCCACACTGGGTCCGTGGGGGAGCCAGCCTGCTGTTGATGGCCAATCCCCTCTAGGAGCATTTCCTACAGAGGACTACAATCGCCACCCCGCCTCAATGGCTGATCTACCCCGCTCATGTCGACCTGTTCCGTATACCCGCTGCCCTATCACGCCAACCCCGCCGAGTATTTCGCGGCGATCCGTCATGCTCCCGGCAGCGTGCTGCTCGACAGTGGCCGGCCGACCGCCGAGCGCGGGCGGTATGACCTGCTCAGCGCCTGGCCGCTGGCGACGCTGGCGGTCGCGCCGGATGAAAGCGGCGCAGGCTTCCTGCAACGCTTGCGCAGCACTCTCGGCCAATTGGGTGAAGCGACCATCCCGGCGCCTTTCGAACTGCCATTCGCCGGCGGCCTGATCGGCTACCTCAGCTACGATTTCGGCCGGCACCTGGAGGCCCTGCCCCACCAGGCGCAAGACGACCTGCAACTGCCCGATGCGCGCTTCGGCCTGTATGCCTGGGCGCTGATCAGCGACCACCTGCTGGGCACCAGCCAACTGGTGTTTCACCCCCACGTCAGCGCGGCCGAGCGCCAGCGCCTGCGCGACGTGTTCAGCCAGCCGGCCGCAGCGAGCAGCGCGACTTTCAGCCTCGAGGGACCGATGCGGCCCGACCTCAGTCCTGAGGATTATCGGCAGGCATTCGAGCGCATCCAGCACTACATCCAGGCCGGTGACTGCTATCAGGTCAACTTTGCCCAACGGTTCCGCGCGCAGTGCCAGGGCGACGCCTGGACCGCTTATTGCGCACTGCGGGCAGCGTGCCCGACGCCGTTCTCAGGTTTTCAGAGCCTGCCCGACGGCGGTGCAGTACTCAGTCTGTCACCCGAGCGTTTCGTCAAAGTCAGCCAGCGCCAGGTGGAGACCCGCCCGATCAAAGGCACCCGCCCACGCGGACGCGATGCCGTCGAAGACGCGGCCAATGCCGCTGAACTGCTGGCCAGCCCCAAGGATCGCGCGGAAAACCTGATGATCGTCGACCTGTTGCGCAACGACCTGGGCCGCACCTGCCGCATCGGTTCGGTGCGCGTACCGGAATTGTTCAGCCTGGAAAGCTACCCCAACGTGCACCACCTGGTGAGCAGCGTCACCGGCGAGCTGGCAGCCGACAAGGACGCCCTGGACCTGATCGCCGGTAGCTTTCCTGGCGGCTCGATCACCGGTGCGCCGAAAATCCGCGCGATGCAGATCATCGACGAACTGGAACCCACCCGTCGCGGCTTGTACTGCGGCTCGTTGTTGTACCTGGACGTGCGCGGGCAAATGGACAGCTCGATCGCCATCCGCAGCCTACTGGTCAAAGATGCCCAAGTCTGCTGCTGGGGCGGCGGCGGAATCGTCGCCGACTCGCAGTGGCAGGCCGAGTATCAGGAGTCGATCACCAAGGTGAAGGTGCTGCTCGAAACCCTGCAGAACCTATAAAAACATCGCGAGCAGGCTCGTTCCCACAGGGAGCACATTCCATTGTGGGAGCGAGCCTGCTCGCGATAGCGTCCTCAAGGACGGTTACAGGCTCAACTCCCGGTTCGAAGCCTTGAGAAATTCCTGCTTCAACTCGGCAAACGTGTGCACCGCCGGAAACTGCGGGAACTCACGGATCACATTGTCCGGTGCATGGAACAGAATCCCGGCATCAGCCTCGCCCAGCATGGTGGTGTCGTTGTACGAATCACCCGCGGCGATCACCCGGTAGTACAGGCTCTTGAAGGCCAGGACCGACTGGCGCTTGGGGTCTTTCTGGCGCAACTGATAACCGGTGACCCGACCGGTCTCGTCGGTGACCAGGCGATGGCAGAGCAAGGTCGGGAAGCCCAGTTGACGCATCAGCGGTTGGGAAAATTCGTAGAAAGTGTCGGACAGGATCACCACCTGGAAGCGCTCACGCAGCCAATTGACGAACTCGATGGCGCCCTCCAGCGGCTTGAGGGTGCCGATCACTTCCTGGATATCGGCCAGCTTCAGGCCGTGCTCGTCGAGGATGCGCAGGCGCTGCTGCATCAGCACGTCGTAGTCGGGAATATCCCGGGTGGTTGCCCTGAGGGATTCAATCCCGGTTTTTTCGGCAAAGGCGATCCAGATTTCCGGGACCAGGACACCTTCCAGGTCGAGACAGGCAATTTCCACAACACACTCCCATTTGTACTGATTATTGAGTTGAGCGAGCAAAAGGACTGCCGAACTCTAGCGAGTCATCACCCGCTGCGCAACGCAGACAAGCGCGCCAGCGGGCCCGGGTTTTTGCTAACATCGCCTGCATATAGAGCGCTTAGCGCCACAGACCTGTAGGAAACCGCCCTGATGAGCCCATCGTTCGACGTCGCTGAACTCGCCGCGACCTATGCCAACAAATCCGCCCAGGACATTCTCAAACTGGCCTTTGCCGAGTTCGGGGACGACCTGTGGATCTCCTTCAGCGGCGCCGAGGATGTGGTGCTGGTGGACATGGCCTGGAAGCTCAATAAAAACGTCAAGGTCTTCAGCCTCGACACCGGGCGCCTGCACCCGGAGACCTATCGTTTCATCGATCAGGTCCGCGAGCACTACAACATCCAGATCGAACTGGTGTCGCCGGACCACAGCAAGCTGGAACCTTTCGTCAAGGAAAAAGGCCTGTTCAGCTTCTACAAGGACGGTCACGGCGAATGCTGCGGCATCCGCAAGATTGAACCGCTGCGCCGCAAACTCTCCACTGTGCGCGCCTGGGCCACCGGCCAACGCCGCGACCAGAGCCCGGGAACCCGCAGCCAGGTGGCCGTGCTGGAAATCGACAGCGCGTTCTCCACCGCCGAGCGCCCGCTGTACAAGTTCAACCCGCTGGCGCAAATGAGCAGCGAAGAGATCTGGGGCTACATCCGCATGCTGGAGCTGCCCTACAACAGCCTGCACGAGCGCGGCTTCATCAGCATCGGCTGCGAACCCTGCACCCGCCCGGTGCTGCCGAACCAGCACGAGCGCGAAGGTCGCTGGTGGTGGGAAGAGGCCACCCAGAAAGAATGCGGCCTGCACGCCGGCAACATCATCAAGAAAGCCTGATCCTGGTGGGAGCACAGCTTGCTCGCGACCATCACGCCGCGCGATTCAGACCGCACTGAATCGCACAGCCCACTGCTGCTGCGCAAACTGCTCGATGATGAAATCGACAAACACCCGGGTCTTGCCCGGTAGCAGCTTGTGCTCGGCGTAGTAGATGGAAATGTTGCCGTCATCGACGTACCAGTCCGGCAACACCCGCTGCAACGTTCCCGCCTGTAGATAACCCAGCGCAAACGGCATGCTCACCAGCGCAATGCCCAGACCCTGGGTCGCCGTGGCACAGGCCGCTTCCGAGTCACTGAGGGTCATCCGCACCTTGAGGTTCAGCGGGCTGTGTTGCTGCTGGCGACTGGTCAATTGCCAGGAACGTACGCGACCGGTCTGCGGCGAGCGAATCAGGATGCCGTCGTGGTGGCGCAGATCATCCGGTTCGAGCACCGGCGGTTGGCGTGCCAGGTACTCCGGGGACGCCACCAGCACCCGATGGGCCGGGGTCAGTCGACGGGCGACCACCCCCTGGGGCAGCTCGAAGCCGCCGCCGATCGCCGCGTCGAAGCCCTGGCCGATCAGGTCGACCTGGCGGTTATCGAAATGCCAATCCGGGTTGATCGCCGGATAGCGCCCCAGGAACTCCCCCAGCAACGGCACGATGTACAACCGGCCGAACACCGTGCCCATACTGACCTTGAGGGTCCCGGCCGGACGCCCTTCGGCGCTGGCCAGGTTCGCCACCGCATTCTGGATGGTATGCAGGCTGGCGCTGACCTCACCGAGAAACAACTGACCGGCCTCGGTCAGCGTCAGGCGCCGGGTACTGCGCTGAAACAGCCGCACACCCAGGCGCGCCTCCAGCTTGGCGACACTCTTGCCCACCGCCGCCGGGGTCAGGCTCAAGCGTCGTGCAGCCTCGGCAAAGCTGCCGACCTCGGCGCTACGGACGAAGCATTCGATACTGCTGAAGGTTTCCATGATCGCCACTATAAACTTTTGGTTTACACAGACTATCGCAATCAGGGTCTACTCAGGGGGTAATGGGAAATCAATACTAGGCTCCATCAACCGGGACACTTCGCCTCGGGACTTTGGAGATCGACATGACCACTCAACCTCTCAGCGGCAAAGTAGCGCTGATCCAGGGCGGCTCCCGCGGTATCGGCGCGGCCATCGTCCAGCGCCTGGCCGCTGAAGGCGCCGCCGTTGCCTTTACCTACGTCAGCTCCACCGCCAAGGCAAAGGAGCTGCAGGACAGCATCATTGCCACAGGTGGCAAAGCCCTGGCGATCCAGGCCGACAGCGCCGATGCCGTGGCCATCCGCCAGGCGGTCAATAGCACCGTGCAAACCTTTGGGCGGCTGGACATCCTGGTCAACAACGCGGGCGTGCTGGCCATTGCTGCGTTGGAGGATTTCAAACTCGAAGACTTCGACCAGACGCTGGCTATCAATGTGCGCAGCGTGTTCATCGCCAGCCAGGAAGCCGCACGGCACATGGGCGCCGGCGGTCGCATTATCAACATCGGCAGCACCAACGCCGACCGCATGCCCTTCGCCGGTGGTGGCCCCTACGCCATGAGCAAGGCCGCACTGGTCGGCCTGACCAAGGGCCTGGCCCGCGACCTGGGTCCACGGGGCATCACCATCAACAACGTGCAACCCGGCCCGGTCGACACCGACATGAACCCGGCCCACGGCGAGTTCGCCGAAAGCCTGATCCCGCTGATGGCTGTGGGCCGTTATGGCACCGCTGACGAAATCGCCAGTTTTGTTGCCTACCTGGCCGGTCCGCAAGCGGGATACATCACCGGGGCCAGCTTGACCATCGACGGTGGTTTTGGCGCCTGAGACCTTTACCGGCACAATAAAACGCCGGGTAACCCTGCCCAGGTTACCCGGCGTTTTGTTGTGCCTGGATCAGTGATCAGGCGGTTTCAAGTGCCGGCAAGCCATAGGCCTGCAGCGAAAAAGCCTTCAACGAACGCAAGATGCTGTCGGCATGGGCATACTTTTCGTCAGCCATGGCCGCGTCCGGCACCGCTACCGCGGTCATCCCCGCCGCTTTCGCCGCAGTGACGCCAAATGGCGAATCCTCGAACACCAGGCAATCCTCAGGCGCTACGCCCAGGCGGCGCGCGGCGGTGAGGAAGATATCCGGGGCCGGCTTGGCGGCACCGACTTCAGGGTCGTCGGCGGTGACGATGGTGTCGAACAGCGCGAACCAGTCACGGTGCAAGGTGGTTTTCTGCGCGAAGGACTGACTCGAAGAACTGGTGCCCACGGCAATCGGAATATTGTTGGCCTGCAAGTGCTCAACCAACTCCCGCGCCCCTGGCATCGCCAGCGCAAGAGGAAAACGTTCCTGCATCAAGGGTTCGCGAACCCGCAGGAACTCCTCGGCACTGATGGGCAACTCTAGCGCCTGCACCAAATAACGCGCCAGGTCGGCGGCGCCACGGCCAATGATGTTCTGCTTGATGCTCCAGTCGAACGTACGGCCGTAGCGTTGCGCGATGATCTGCGTGACCTCGGTGTAAATGCCCTCGGTATCCAGCAACAGACCATCCATATCAAAAATCACGGCCTTGATCGGGCCCAACTCCAGCTGTGCACTCATCGCATCTGATCCGTTATCAACACAACATTCCAGGAACGGCTCAGGTACGGCCATGGCCCTGATCGACCGCGCAACGGTCGAAGAAAGGGTTCAGCAGCATAACGAGCCTGGTTTACATGGGGCAACCATTTGCCAGTCGCAACATCGACAGCAGGGCCCAGGGTGAATCTCGAGCGCAGGGAAAGCGTGAGACGTTAACTTATTATTTTATAAGATAACTGTTGATTAACTTATGGAAGACTTATTAGACTCTCATGAACGAAATCTACTGGACCCGCAAAGCCGTCAAGCAACTGCTGCGGATACACAGTGACCAGCAACGGAAAATACGCGACGCAGTCACGCTGCTCGAACGCATGCCCGATGTGAGCAACGTCAAAGCCCTGGGCCCTCATGCCTATGGCTATCGACTCAGGGTCGGCAACTACCGGGTGTTATTCGAGTGGGACGGCGCGATCCAGGTGATCAGCATTCAAGAGGTCAAAAAACGCGATGAACGCACCTACTGAGATTCAAATCATCAAGGGCCCGGACGGCGAGCCGGCCTTTGTGGTCATCCCCTATCAGCAGTACATCAGCCAAACTGGCACTGCCGAGCTGATTCCACACTCGGTGGTCAGCCGCATTGTCGACGGGGCCACCCCGATTCGCGCGTGGCGCGAGCACCTGAACCTGACCCAGGAAGAGGTGGCCAGGCGCCTGGGCATTTCCCAGCCGGCGTTTGCCCAACAGGAGGCAGTCAACAAACCACGCCGCGCCACCCGAGAAAAGATCGCCACGGCATTCGGCATCCGCGCCGATCAACTGGAGCTGTGAACCCTGGCTGTGGGAACTGCCTAGGGCTACGTTCGTTTGATCTTGGTTTTGTGGCGGTCGTACGCAAAATGTGCGGACAGCCAGATTGACTGTAGGAGCGAGCTTGCTCGCGATGGACGTCAACGATTACCCATGCTGCCTGAATAAACGCGTTGCGTTCATCGCGAGCAAGCCGCAAGCCGGCGCCCGCTCCTTCCGGTGCATCGCCGCGAAGGATCAGTGACCCTTCTTGCCCATGCTGTTACCTACCGCGCCACCGGCGGCACCGCCCAGGCCGGCGCCGATGGTTGCACCATTCTTGCCGCCCAGCGAACGCCCGATGACCGAACCACCGGCCGCGCCGACACCACCGCCAATGGCGGCCTTGGTGCGATTACCCTTGTGGGCGCCCGCAGCACCACCGGCAGCGCCGGCTACACCCGCGCCAATGGTCGCGCCGGTGCTGCCACCGAGCTTCTGACCCACCACGTTGCCCAACGCGCCACCCAGGCCGCCACCCAACGCCGCGGTGCCATCACCGGAAGCCATTGCACCTTGAGCGACCAGAAGCCCCAGAACCAGAGCAGGCAGAGTTAAACGCATGACATGAACCTCAAACAGAGTATTGAATCGTAGAAATGGGCTGCTACTGAAGGGGGGTGTCCAGACGAGGACGCCGCCAACCTTGCTGTGCGCGTGGGTTGGACAGCAATTAGCCGAAGAGTTTTATCGCGGGCAAAAAAAAGCCCGCTGGGGAACGGGCTGACAAGACTTGCTTTTAACGGATGAGCTGAGCCTACGTTTTGGCTTGTGAAAGAAACGTGAAACACCCCAACCACTCCTGGTTACATTGATACAAAATATGACACACCTGCATATCACCCCTCCTCCCGCCAAACCGCAGGCACAAAAAACCCCGCACATCGGCGGGGTCTGTCGGGTTTTCGATCACTTGCGCAATGGCACGGTGACCCTGGGCATGAACGGTTTACTGGAAGTCCTGCTCACTGCGGACGCACGGACCTGGCCCGGTTTGCTCGGCGCTTGGCCAAACCCCGAGACGTAATCTGTCTGCCCGCAGTGCACACAGTTGTTGATCGGGTACTCAGCGCCATCATCTTCGATGTACGGATTGCTCATCTCTGCGTCCCTCCCTACAGGTCGGTACCGACAAACAAGCGTTTGCCTGAAAAGCACAGACCCTCAAGAGATTCCAGACTAGCCGGTCATACCCGGACCACCCATTCAAAAAGCCATCCGCCGACGAATGGCCCAAGTCGGGTTACTTGAGCTTGACCGCGGTACCGGTCACAAAGACCACCAGCATGCTGCCCTTGCCGGAGGGCATGCTGATTTCAAAGTTGACCCCCACCACCGCATCCGCCTGCAGGCTGCGGGCGCGCTCCTTGAGCTCGTCAGTGGCCTGGGCACGGGCTTCACGCAGGGCTTTCTCGAGGGTCTGGGAACGCCCGCCGAAAAAATCGCGCATGCCGGCAAATATATCCCGCACCACATTGATGCCCTGCACGGACTCGGCGCTGACGATGCCCAGGTACGCCGCAATCTGCCGACCTTCGATGGAATGGGTAGTGGTGGTGATCATGAAAACTTCCTTGATGGACTAATGGCGGCCGCGAGGCTGGCCTAAGTCATGGAGACGTACATACTGGGTACTGGCGGCACAGATTCTGCCAGCGAGCGTGCGGGAGAGTGTATGACGGTCTTTCTACTGCTGTACCTGTGCACCGACGCTTCGCGCAGCGACTGCCAGGTGATTGCCGTTGAACATTGGGTGCAGCCCGATGCCTATCAACAGTGCGTCGCGGCGGCCAGACAATTGACCAAGGACCTCACCGCGAAAAACCGCCAGAGCAATTATTTCGTCTGTGAAACCCAAGCCAGCCCATGAGCTACAGGCAATCGCGCACCGCCTTGCGCAAGGCCGCCGACTTGGCCCACGGCGGTCCCTGGTACAACGAGACCTTGCTGCCGTCCTTGTACTTGACGATATCGACGATCTCATCGGCGGTAATGATGCTGGGCGCGTTGATCCGCCAGCCGTTGGAGATCTGGGTCTGGGTAGCCTTGGGCACCTCGCGCTGCCAGGCTGGCAACACACACGCCGCGTATTCCTTGGGCGGTTTGGCAGTCTCCTTGCTCAGGTTCGGCTCCCCCGGCACCAGCGAGGCCGGCAACGAACACCCCGCCAATACCACACACCCCAGCGCTGCCATCCATATCCGCATGATTGTTCCTTGCACTCAAAGAGGAAAATGTAGCTTCACATTGAGTGCTCAGCCAGCCCACCCGGCATCAGGCCAGAACCACCACCCGGGTTGCATGGCCTGGGCCGAATGGATTCACACTCAGCGCCAGGCCAACGCTCCTGCTTAGAAAATCCCGCGATAGATGGCCGCTACATCCTGTTCCGTCATGCCCCGTGGATTGCTGTCGATCAAGCGGCGAATGCCTACCACCACTTCCGTGGCCATCGACGGGATGGCCTGTTCGTCGACCTGTAGCTTCGACAAACGCGTCTCCAGGCCGCTGTCGCGCACCAGCGCCTCAATGGCCAGGACAAACGCCTCGGCCGCCGTGGCCTCATCGGCAAACCGCTGGTCCGGCAGCAGATAGGCTGCCAGTTCAGCATATTGGCGCTGCGCCTGGGCGAGGTTGAAGCGAATGATCGGTGCCATGACCAGGGCGTTGGCGTGGCCATGGGGAATATGGAAGCGCGCCCCCAACGGATAGGCCAGGGCATGGATCGCCGCCACCGAAGCATTGACGAATGCCATGCCCGCCATCAGTGAACCTTGCAGCATCGCCGTGCGTGCCGCGACGTCCTGACCATCGGCCAGCACCTTGGGCAGATTGCGTCCCAGCAAAGCCAAGGCGGCGGTGGCCAGGCTGTCGGCAATTGGGTTCTTGCGCGTGCGGCTGGTGTAGGCCTCGATGGCATGCACCATGGCATCCAGGCCGGTGGCGGCAGTGACCTTGGGCGGCAGGCCGAGGGTCAACTCGGGGTCGAGCACCGCCACGTCGGGCAGCAATTGTGGGGAGTACACCACCTGTTTGCACTGCTGCTCATCAGTGATTACCGAGACCCAGGTCACCTCCGAACCCGTGCCGGCGGTGGTTGGCATCAACACCAGCGGCACCCGTTGCCCCAGCGCATTATCGGTGCCGTACATGGCTTCCAGGGACTGCTCGCTATTGACCAGCAAGGCCACCAGTTTCGCCGCATCCAGGGAACTGCCGCCCCCCAGCCCCAACACCCCATCGACCTTGAACGCGCGCGCCTGGGCTGCGGCCTGCTTGACCACACTGGCCGAAGGATCGGGCACCACCTGGTCGAACACCGTCACCTCGCAGCCAGCAGCGTGCAAGGCCTGTTGCGCACTGGCGGCAAAACCCAGGCTGACAATGCCCGGGTCGCACACCAGCATCACCCGTTGTGCACCCAGCCCGCTGAGCACGTGCCCGACCTGTTGCAGCGCACCGGCTTCACACAGGATGCGCGGTACGCTTCTGAATTCGTAACTCATGAATCACTCCTTCGCCCTACAGCACCGAGGCGTAGATGGCGTGAATATCGTCGCGGTTGAGCGGACGCGGGTTGTTGATCAGCAAGCGCTCGACCTTCAGCGCGTCCTCGGTCAGCCGGGACAGGTCCTGGGCCGTGACGCCCACCTCATGCAAACGCTGGGCGAACGGCATGCGCGCCACCAGGCGGGTCATGAAATCGATGAACCCCTCGCACGCCTCGGCCGCATTGGCAAAGCGCTGCTGCGGCAGTACCGCCGAGGCCAGTTGCGCGTACAGCGGCTCGGCCGCCGAACGGTTGAAATTCAGCACGGGCACCAACACCAGGGCATTGCTCAAGCCATGGGGCACGTGGAATTGCCCACCCAGTGGATAGGCCAGCGCATGCACCGCCGCCACTGGCGCATTGGCGAACGCCATGCCGGCCAGCATCGAACCCAGGAGCATGTCCGAACGCGCCGCCAAGTCACCCGGCTCGGCCAGTACCCGATCCAGGTTGCCCGCCAGCAAACGCAGGGCCTGCACCGCCAGGCCATCGGACAACACGTTTTTCTTGTGCACGCTGGTATAGGCCTCGATCGCGTGCACCATCGCATCGACCCCGGTCATGGCGCTGATCGCCGCCGGCAGGCCGACGGTCAAGCGCGCATCCAGCAAGGCGATGTCCGGATACAACAGCGGGCTGACCACGCCCTTCTTTTCATGGCTGGGGGTAGTGACGATTGCCACGGCCGTGACCTCGGACCCGGTGCCCGCGGTGGTCGGCACCTGGATCAACGGCAAACGTGGCCCCTTGGCCAGGTTGATGCCGTAGATCGACTCCAGCGACTGCTCGTGACCACACAGCAGCGCCACCAGCTTGGCGGTGTCCAGGGAGCTGCCGCCGCCCAACCCGATGACCGCCTGGGCGCTGCAACCGCGCGCCACTTCCACCGCATCCAGCACCGCGGCCACTGGCGGATCCGCCTGCACATCGCTGTACAGCGTGACCTGCACGCCCTGCTCGCGCATCGCCGCCAGCGGTGCATCGAGCAAGCCGGCGCGCAGCAGGCCTGGGTCACTGACCAGCAGTACCCGCTCGGCTTTGAGCTCGCGACACAACTGGCCCAGGCGCAAGGCGCCGTCAATTTCACAGATCACCCGTGGGGTGGTTTCAAAGTTAAATGTCGACATGGTGTTCCCTACCCTACTGTCACGCTGCCGCGCTCGATGCGAAACAACGCATCGACCAGGTCAGCAGAATGAGTGTCATCGGACTCGCTGATCAGCACGCACAAACCTTCCTGCCCGAGCTTGGCGATCACCTCGCTCAAGCGCCTCGACAGCACGGGCGCCACGCCCTCGAAGGGTTCGTCGAGCAACAGCAG
Organism: Pseudomonas sp. IT-P176; assembly: GCF_949767245.1. Taxonomy (NCBI): domain Bacteria; kingdom Pseudomonadati; phylum Pseudomonadota; class Gammaproteobacteria; order Pseudomonadales; family Pseudomonadaceae; genus Pseudomonas; species Pseudomonas sp. IT-P176. The sequence continues at coordinate 13,464 of NZ_CATKPN010000101.1, read as the reverse complement.
CTTGTTGCCGGGCATCAGCGCCCGGGCCAGCGCCACCAGTTTTTGCTGGCCGCCCGACAGTTGCATGGCCTTGCGGTCGCGGAACTGGGCGATCTCCGGGATCAGGCTGTACACCCATTCCAGGCGGCGCTGACTGTCGGCCAAGTGATTGGCCCAGACCGGCAGCAGGATGTTCTCCTCGACCGTCAACGCCGGGATCAACCGCCGATCCTCCGGCAAATAGCTGATACCCGCCGCTGCCCGCTTGAAGCTGGGCAGGGTGCGCAGGTCCTGCCCGGCAAAGGACATGTCACCCGCGTCGGCGTCCAGCAACCCCATGATGGCGCGGATCAGCGTGGTCTTGCCGGCACCGTTATGGCCGATCAATCCCACCATCTGCCCGGCGCCCACGGCCAGCGACACCTGGTGCAGGATCGGTACCCCTTCGATCGATACACTCAGGTTGCGAATTTCAAGACTCATAGCGCGGCCCTCAGGTGAACTTTCTGGCTACCGGTGACAAATTCCTGCACCCGGGGATTGGCCAGCACCTGTTCCGGCACCCCGTCGGCCAGTACTTCACCGCTGTAGAACGCGAGGATGCGCGAGACGTAACGACGCACCACGTCCATGTCGTGCTCGACAAACAACACCGTCACCCGGCGCTCGGCGACCACCCGCATCACCGTGTCCATCAGCGCAGTTTTCTCCTCGGCGCTGACCCCACTGGTGGGTTCGTCGAGCAGCAGCATCTGTGGCTCGCCAATCAGCGCCATGGCGATATCGATCAGCTTGCGCACACCCTGCGGCACGGCGGTGACCTGGGTATCGCGCCAGCGGGCGATGTCGAACTGCGCAAGCATCGCGTCGGCCAACGCCACCCGCGCCGCCGTGCGCATCGGCGCCAGCAGCGAGGGAAACGGGTTCTGCGCCGCCGCCACGGCGATCAGCAGGTTGTCCATTACGCTCAACTGGGGGAACAACTGGGCGACCTGGAACGAGCGGGCCATGCCCAGGCGGGTAATCGCCCGGGGCGTGCGGCCGATGATCGACTGGCCATTGAACAGGACCTGGCCACTGCTGGGTTTCAGGTAGCCGGTGACCATGTTGATAAAGGTGGTCTTGCCGGCGCCGTTGGAACCGATGACGCCGACCACTTCGCCCGGCCGAATGCGCACGTTGACGTCCTTGGCCGCGGTGACCGCACCAAATGCCTTGCACAGTCCTTGAGTTTCGAGAATGCAGCTCATGCCTTGGCCCTCCGCGCTTGTCCGGTAAACAGGCTCCACAACCCCTTGGGCAGGAACACGATGATCGCCAGCAAGGTGAAGCCCAGAATCATTTGCCAGCTATGGGGCACCAGCTCGATGGCATAGGTGCGCACCACCGCAAACACAATCGCCGCAATGAAGGGCGCCGCGACGTGGGCGGTACCGCCGAGCAAGGCAATGAACACGAACTCGCCAGAGGTGATCCAGTACGCCATTTCCGGGTCGATGTGCCCGGCCGACAGCGCCATGAAGCCGCCGCCCAGGGCCGACACCGCAGCCGCCGCCACGTAGTTCATGTACAGCACCCAACGGGGAGATTGGCCGAGGTACTCGACGCGCACTTCGTTTTCGCGAATCGCTTCGCACATCATCCCGGCACTGCTGCGGCTGTAGCGGTGCAGCAACACCGCCAACACCGCGCAGACGCCGACGATGATGATGAACAGCGCGAGCGGCGCCTGGCCCTGGGCCGGGCTCCAGCCGAACAGGCTCCAGGCCTTGACGTTGAAGCCGTCGGTGCTGCCCAGGGCCGAGCTCTTGACCAGCACGCCGTACAGGATCATCGAGAACGCCAACGACAACATGGCGAAAAAGATCTCTCGGTAGCGGGTCATCAACAGGCCCAGCAGCATTGCCAGCAACACGGCTGCGCCCACCCCGATCACCAGCAGCAAGGCCAGGTCGGAGATCTCCAGGAAGTGCCCGCTCATGCCCACGGCATAACCGCCGACGCAGAAGTACAGGCCCTGGCCGAAGGTCACCAGGCCCGCGCGCATCTGCATCACCACGCCCTGCACCACCATCGACTTGGCCAGGGCCATCGTCAGCAGGAACACCAGCCATTGCGGCGCAATCAAGCCGCCGGCGGCCAGCAGCAGCGCGACGCCGAGCAGTATCAGTTCGGTTCTATTGAGGCGCATATCAGATTTTCCTCGCCAGCACGCGGCCGAACAGGCCCTGCGGACGCACCGCAAGCACCAGCGCCATCACGCCGTAGATCACAAAGAGTTCGAATTCCGGGGCGTAGTGCACGGCGGCGGCGCGGCTCAGGCCCACCAGCAAGGCACCAACAGCGGCCCCTTCGATGCTGCCCATGCCACCGACCACGACCACGGCAAAGGCCAGCACGATGATTTCCACGCCCATGCCCGGCACCACGGAAATCGCCGGCGCCGTCAGGGCACCCGCCAGCGTGCCGAGCATGGTGCCCAGCACGAACACCAGGGTGAACATGCGGCGCACGTTGACGCCCATGGCCATCGCCACTTCCCGGTCATGGATCACCGCGCGCAGCACCTTGCCCTGGTGGGTGCGCTCCAGCCACAGCCACAGGCACAGGCCCAGCACCACCGACACACCGACCAGCATCAGGTCGTAGTTGGACACCTTGAGCCCCGCCAGGGCGCTGCGGCCCATCTCGGCATACGGCTGATAGGCGAAGTAAGGATTCACCCCCCAGACCATCTTCATGCTGTCTTCGAGGACCAGCAGCAAGGCGTAGGTGATGATCACCATCAGCACTTCGTCGCGGCCGTACATGAAGCGCAACAACCCGCGCTCGATGATCAGCCCGACGATCAGACCGGCCACCAGCGCACAGCCGAGCATCAACAGATACCCCGCCCACACCGGCCCGATACCGTTGTTGAAATACCAGCCCACCAGCGACGCGGCGGTATAGGCGCCGATGGCGTAGAAGCTGCCATGGGCCATGTTCAGGATGCGCATCACCCCGTAGATCACCGTAAGCCCGGCGGCTACCAGGAACAGCCACGAGGCATAGATGGTGCCGTCAATCAGCACCGCAAAAAGACTCATCATAGGGGTCCTACCTTGGCAAAGAGGTGGCGGCGCCCGCAGGCCCGCCACAGTGGATCAATCACGCGGCGCGGCTCAGTTGCACTGGGCACCCGGGAAGCCGGCCTTGATCCATTCCAGCGCGGTGGTACCGTCCGGCGGGGTCACGCACTCACCGTTGAAGGCGATGACGTTCTGCACGCCGCCCTTCTTGTTCGCCGCGTCGTACTGGTACTCGCCGTAGGCAATGCCTTGCATCGCCTGGTGACCACCGGCCCGGGCCATTTGCACCTGGCCCGAGACCGACTCGAAGGTCGCGCCCTTGAAGGCCTTGGCGATCTCCAGCGGTGCCGGGACCTTGCCCGACTCGACCTTGGCGTTCTCCGCCGCGTGCTTGAGGCCGAGAATCGCCTGGGCCATCTTGCTCGCCGGGTACGTCGGGTCGGTCTTGTAGGCCGCCTGGTAGCTGCCCTTGAACCAGCGGTTGAGCTCGTTATCCGGGGCAAACGCACCGAATGGCCCACGGCCGCCGATGATCATGCCGTTGGGTGCCTGGTCCTTGTAGCGGTCGATCGCCGACTCGCCGCACGTCAGCACGGCGGTTGCATCCTCCAGCAGGCCACGGGCGTTGGCCTGCAGTACCAGGGCCTCCATGTCGCCACCCCAGAAGCTGGAGTGGATGATGTCCGGGCGCTTGACCGACAAGGCGGAAATCTCGGCGCCATACTGGCCCTGGAACACCTTGGGCATTTGCGACTCGACCACCTTGGCCTTGGGCATCAACTGCTCCATGGAGTGGGTGAAGTCGTTCCAGCTGTCCTGGCCCCAGGCGTAGTTCTGCTGGATCCCGGCGACCTTCTGCGCGTCCGGGCGGACCTTGGCCAGGTAACGCGCCGCGCCGATGTTGTCCACGGCCGCATCGAGGCTGGTGCGGAACACGAACTGCGGGGTCTTGTCTTCATTGAACAACTGCGAAGTGCCGCAATCGTAGAACACCGTCATCGCGCCCAGCTCTTCGGCCACCGGGGCAATGGCCAGGCAGTCGCCGGACGAGATGTAGCCCACCACTGCATCGACCTTCTGGCGCTGCACCAGGTTACGGAACTCTTCCACCTGCTTGGCCGCACCACCGGCCTCATCGATGATCACCACTTCGATCTCGGCACCGTTGATGCCAATGGTGTTGTAGGGCGCGGGCAGCTTGCCCTGGTTCAGCCCTTCCACCAGCACCTTGGCGGCATTCGCCGAGGGTTCGCCGAACGGGCCGGCCGCAGGGCCCGAGAGGAAGGTCACGATACCGATGCGGAACTTGCCGTTCTCGGCTGCCTGGACGCTGGTGGTCAAGGACAGGGCCAGGCCCGTGGCAGCGATGGCCAGGGCCAGGGGGTGTTTGAGCATGGTTTTTTTATAGTTGTACATGGGCTGATGTCTCGGTGGATGAATGAACGGCCTAAGGTGCCTGGCCCTCGGTACTGCGTTTACGTGCGGCCAGTCGCCGCGCCAGCGTGGCGTCATCGAGCTGCAGCTCCTGCGCCGAATACACCGACCACTCCCCCAGCATCAGTTGCGCCGGAGGAAAATCGGAATTGGCCACAGGAGTGCCAACCGCTTGGGTTTGCTGGATCTGGTGGGTGATCGGGTCAATCCGTGAAGCGAAACCGTCCGGGTCTTCCGGCAGGGCAATCTCCAGCCCCTCCAACGCCTTGATCAATGCCTGGCTGTCGGTGGCCCCGGCGGCTTTCTCATAGGCCTTGGCCAGCACCATCACGCCGGTGTAGGCGCCCTGGGCGGCGTAGGTCGGGTATCGCCCGCTCAGGGCACGAAAGCGCTCGACAAAGGAATGGTTGCGCTCGGTGGCCGGCCAGTTGTTGTGGTGGCGGGCCGAGAGAATCAACCCCGGCGGCGCCTTGGCTCCCAGTGACACCAGGAAGTCGTAGTTGCCACCCGTGTCGAAGTTGGCCAGGCGCGAGGTTTCGAACAACCGGGTACCGGCTGCCTGCTTGATGAAGGCGTGCAGGTCGCCGCCCCACAGGGCCGAGACAATGATGTCGGGCTTGGCCTGCTCGAGGGCGGCGATGTACGCCGAATAGTCCGGCTCGTACAGCCGTGGCCACAGCTCGGTGACATCTTCGAATTGCACGCCCAACTGGCTGAAGGCTTCATGCAGGTCATCACGGGAGACGTGGCCGTACTCGTAGTCCGGGCCGATGAACGCCAGGCGCTTCCACCCCGTGGTTTTCTGCAGCGCTTGCAGATAACGGGCACCGGCCGCCATCGAGGTCCAGGTGTCGTTGGTCACGCGAAAATAATACGGATGGCCGTTTTCCAGGGTCATGCGCGAGGACGCATGGTCGGTGCCGATCATCAGCACCCGCTCCTGGTAGGCCAGCTCGCTGACCGCCAGCGCCACCCCCGAAGACACCATGCCGCACAACACCTGCACGCCGTCCTTGTGGATAAAACTCTTGGCCAGGCTGACGCCATAGGACGCCTTCGACTGGTCGTCATCGACGATCACCCGCAGGCGCGGCAGCAACTCGCCCGCCTCACGCCGGGCATGCAGTTCGTCCAGGGCCACCTGGATGCCGACGATGCTGTCCTGGCCGTAGATCGCGGCGCGCTCGGTCATCGGGTACAGGCAGCCCATGGTCAGGTCGGCCTGACCGGCGGCCACGCCTAACTCCAGCCGGCCAACCTGGGCACAGGCGGCAACGCTCACGAGCACACTGCTGAAGGCCAGGGCAACCTGAAACCAATGACGGGGCAGGGACATACAATGAATTCCTGTTGGGCGTTGATAACGCCTCTTGTTGGACAGCCGGGTTGCTAGAGCAAGGGCTGTGCCAGAGGTGTTGGGGAAGGTCTCAAGGATGGGCAAAGCGAACCAGCCAAACCCTTGTAGGAGCGAGCGCCCGCTTGCGGCTTGCTCGCGATGGGGCAGGCACAGCCAACATCAACGGTGCCTGACACACCGCCATCGCGAGCAAGCGGAGCGCCGCCCGGCTCGCTCCCACAAGGGTTTGGCGGGTGTGGTGGTAGCGGGGATGTTGAGCGGTTAGCGCTCATCCCCCGCGCAAGGTTGAGCGGTTAGCGCTCGATGCCCAGGCGTTGCAAGCGACGCTTGAGCGCATGCCGGGAGATCCCCAGCAGGTGCGCGGCCAGGCCCTTGTGCCCGGCGGTCCGGCTGAGGGCATCGGTCACCAGCTCGCGCTCGGCGCGCTCCAGCTGATCGCCCAGCGCCTGGGCCTCGCTCGCCAGTTCGGGGCCGTGCATCGGTGCCGGCAACAACGCTGCGCTGATCGCCCGGCCCGGGGACAGGATGGTCAGGCGCTCGATGAGGTTCTTCAGCTCGCGAACATTGCCCGGCCAGCGATGGGCACGCAGCGCCGCCAGACAGTCCGCCTCGAACCGGATCGCCTCGACGCCCTCCTCCAGGGCCTGGCGTCGGGCAAAATACTCGGCCAGCAGCAGCACATCATCGCCGCGCTCGCGCAGGGCCGGGATGTCCACGGTGATCACGTTCAGCCGATAAAACAGGTCCTCGCGAAACCGCCCCAGGCGCACATCTTCCGCCAGGTCGCGATTGGTCGCCGCCACCACCCGTACGTCGGCGTTGCTGGCGCGATTGGCCCCCACCGCACGGTAACTGCCGTTCTCCAGGAAGTGCAGGAGCTTGGCTTGCAACGCCAGGGGCAACTCGCCGATTTCATCGAGAAACAGCGTTCCGCCATCGGCCTGGCTGACCAGCCCCACACGCTTTTGATGGGCACCGGTATAGGCGCCCTTCTCCGAGCCAAACAGCTCGGCCTCGATCAACTGCTCCGGCAAGGCGGCGCAATTGACCTCGATAAAGGCGTGGGCCACCCGCGAGCTATGGGCATGCAGCGCCTGCGCCACCAATGTCTTGCCAGTACCGGACTCGCCCAGCAGCAAGATGCGCGTCGCCGAACTGCGGGCGATGCGCTGCACCGCCGCACTCAGGGTGCACATCGCCGGGCTCTGGCCGTGCAGGCCGGCGTCCATCCGCTGGCCATCCGACTCGGCCACGGGCCCGGGTGTGGCCAGGGTGCTGGCGATGGTCGCCAACAGGTCATCCAGTTCGAAGGGTTTGGTCAGGTAGTCGGTCGCCCCGCCTTTCACCGCCTGCACCGCCGCACGCGTATCGCCGTGCGCAGAGATCATGATCACCGGCAACCCGGGCTGCAGCGCGCGCAGGCCGTCGAGCGTGGCCAGGCCATCGATGCCCGGCAGGCCGAGGTCGAGCAGGACCATATCGATGTCGGCGGGCCCGCCCTTGACCCGCTCCAGCGCCGCCTCGCCACTGCCGGCCGTGCTGATGCGCATGCCCTCCGCACGCAAGGCATAGCTCAGAGAGCGCACCAGCGCCTCTTCATCATCAACGATCAAAACGTGAATTTCAGACATCAACGGCTCACTTAGCGCGTGCACTGAGGCCAGGGAAATCAAGCGTGACCTGCGTGCCCTCCCCCAGCGTACTGACGATTTCCATGCGGGCGGCGTTGGCCTCCAGCAGTTGTTGGCAAATGCTCAAGCCCAGCCCGGTGCCCCGGGCTTTGGAGGTGAAAAAGGGTTGGCGAATCTGTTGCAGGTCGGCCTCGGATATCCCGCAACCACGGTCCAGCACGCTGATGCAAACGCGCTCGCCCGAGGCTTCGCCGCGCAGGTGCACCACCTGGTCATCGGGACTGGCCTGTACCGCGTTCAGGCACAGATTGAGCAGCACTTGCTGGGCTTGCTCCGGGTCGACGTACAGCTGCAACCCGGGTTCGGTCCAACAGCGCAGCTCGATATTGTGCGCCTGGCTATCCGCCGCCACCTGCCGTGCGATGCGCTCGAACAACTGCGCCACGTCCACTGCCTGGGGCTGGGCCGGGTGTGGCCGGCCGTACTCCAGGAGGTCGCTGGTGACATGGGACAGTCGATCGATTTCCTGACCGAGATCGCTCAACAGCATCCGCCGCTCCGGCTCCTGTTCACGCCGCAGCAGCGCTTGCACGGTGGTCTTCATGGTTGCCAGGGGGTTACGCACCTCATGGGCAACGCCGGTGGCGAACGTACCCAACACCGCCAGGTTTTCACTGCGCACGGTGTTTTCCATCACAGCCGCCAAACGCTCGGCCATCACATTGAAGGCCCTGGCGACATGCCCGATCTCGTCGTTGTGCGGCTGCTCCGCCAGGCGATAACCGAGGTCGCCCATCGACAATTGATGAGCCCCCTGCAGCAGGGTACTGACCCGTGCGCGCAGTTGCCGCGACAGGGTGAAAAACACGATGAGGATAAACCCGATGAAGCTCGCGGCCACCCAGTACAACCACTGGCGAGCATCGTTCAAGGGTTCGAGGATCGCCCCCGGCTGGACGCTGAATACCAGTTGCCAACCCGGCAGGATCTGCGGTCCCTCGCGCCACTGCGTGGGGGCCGGAACCACGCGCCCGGTGGGATCGATGAACACCCCGCCCGGCACCCGCAACAACGGTGCGACCACCCCACTCATACCGGCGCTGACCAGCAGTTCGGTCAACGACGCCAGGCGCAGGTGCAAGGCGATACTCGCCCCATGATCGGTGCGTCCGCTGCGAATCAGCTTGCGAATCAAAAATCCACCGGAACGTCCGGCCTTGGGCAGCAACGGCCCGATCACCTCGACATCACCGACGCGGGTGCTCGGCAAACCGGCGACCGACCACTGCGAATTGGTCCAGTAGGGTTCACCCGAGGCCGCTTGGCCGGGCAGCACATTGAGCAACTGCTCGTGCTCATCGAAGAACAGCACGCCGTACAGGAACGGCAGGTCACCCTCGAGCTTGAGCAGTGAATCCACATCGCTGCTGGGACGCGACTGGTCGGTGATGAAGTCCGGCATGTTCGGGTGGTTGGACAACGCCGACAGCTGGTAGAAGCGGTCATCGAGAAACGATGACAGACGGTTGGCCGTGGACAGCGCCTGGGCATCGAGCCGCTCACCGGTCAAGCGGTTGAGCAAATCCTTGGCCAGTTGCTCGTAGAAAATCGCCAGGGCAATCAGGGCGATGCTCATGACCACCACGGAAAGCAGGGTGTAGCGCGCCACCAGACTGCGCCGCGGACGCGCGAGCCAGTGCCACAGCACAGAGGTTGGAGCGTTGGGGTTCATAATTTTTTGTTTGTTTTTGTATGAACCCGGCAGCATAAGGACCCAGGCGCGCTCCTGTCCACCGCGCCCCTTCAGATCTCCAGAATGCCCGATGCCATGAAACCGCCGTCCACCGGAATCACATGGCCACTGATGTACGACGAATCATCGGATGCCAGGAAGGCCACCGCCCCAGCCATTTCCGCCGGAGTGCCATAGCGGCGCATCGGTACGGCGCGGGCATAGGAATCGCGCGTCGCGGCCGAGTGCAGCCTCTGCGTCAACGGGGTATCCACCGGGCCTGGGGCAATGCCGTTGACGGTAATCCCGTACTCGGCAAGCTCGACGGCCATCTGCCGGGTCAGCCCGATGAGCGCGGCCTTGGACGTGCCGTAGGCCGTGCGGCCCAAGCTGGCGCGCAGACCGCTGATCGAGGCGACGTTGATGATCCGCCCCCAGCCATTGGCCTGCATCAGCCGCGCCGCGTGTTGGCCGCAGAGCAGCGAACCGGTCAGGTTAATGTTCAGGACCCGCTGCCAGTCGCTGAGGTCGCACTCCAGGAACGCCTGGGTCTTGGCCACCCCGGCATTGTTGACCAGCACATCACAGCGCCCGAAGCGCGCTTGCAGCAAGGCAAACGCCGCGGCTATGGACTGCGCGTCACCGACGTCGATGACCAGGGCCATCGCCGTTATGCCTTGGGCATCCAGCCCGGCGACCATTTCTTGTGCCGCCGCCAGGTTGATGTCGGCCACCACCACGGTATGCCCGTCGTGCCCCAGGCGTTCGGCGATGGCGGCACCGATCCCCATGGCGGCCCCGGTCACCAGGGCCACGCGCCCAAGTTCCGCGGCGCCTGGCAGTTGTTGTTTGGCTGATTGGCTCATGACAAGTGCTCTCTTAAAGGAAACCGATGGAAATCCATGGGAAACAGGCGACGATAATCAACGCCAGGATCAATGCCGCGAGGTAGCCCCATACACGCCGGATGACCAGGTCGGAGGAAACCTTGCTGATCGCGCAGGCGGCGTAGAAACCAACCCCCAGGGGTGGTGCGAACAGGCCGATGCCCATGGCCAGGATCACCACCATGGCGTAATGCACCGGGTGAATCGAAAGCATCTCGGCCAGCGGGAACATCAGTGGCCCGAACAGCACGATCGCCGGGATGCCTTCGAGCACGCTGCCCAGGATCACGAAAGTGACGATGGTGACGATCATGAAGCCGATGGCTCCGCCCGGGATTTCACTGATCAGGTCCACCAGCGATGCCGAGAAGCCCGACTGGGTCAGTGCCCAGGCCATGGCGGACGCCATGCCGATGATCAGCAGGATGGCGCCGGAGAGTGCCGCCGCTTCGAGCATCATCGGGTAGACCTTCTTGAACTCGATGTGGCGCATGAACAGGTGCATCACCAGCCCGACCATCACCACATATGCCACACCGATGGTGGAGACCTCGGTCGCGGTGGCCGCGCCTTCCAGCACTGCCACTCGGATCAGCACCGGCAGGGCCAGCGCCGGCACAGCGATCATGAACGTGCGCGCGACCACCGACAGCGGCGCACGCTGAACATTGGGCATGGCTTCCTTGCGTGAGCGCCACCAGCACACCAGCGCGATCACCACGGTGGCCACCACCGCCGGCATCAGCCCACCGATGAACAGCGCGGTAATCGAGACGCTGCACACCGCGCCGATGGTGATCAACACCAGGCTTGGCGGAATGGTCTCGGTCATCGCCCCGGTCGCCGCCAGCAGCGCGGCCAGTTCTTCGGGCTCGGAACCGCGTTTTTTCATTTCAGGAAACAGGGCCGGTGCTACGGCCGCCATGTCGGCGACCTTGGAACCGGAAATCCCCGAGACCAGGAACATCGCCCCCAGCAACACATACTGCAGGCCGCCGCGCACATGACCGAGCAACGAGGCCATGAAGTCGATCAGCGTGCGCGCCATGCCGGACAGTTGCAGCACCACGCCCAGCATCACGAACAGTGGCACCGCCAGCAGCACCATGTGCGACATGCCTTCGTCCATGCGACTGACCACAATCGACAACGGTGCATGGGTGGCCAGCGCCAGGTACGCCATGGTCGCGGTGCCGAAGGCGAACGCGATGGGAATCCCGCCGAAGACACAGGCCCCCAGCAGCACCAGGAAAAAGATAATCAGGTTGTAGTTGCCCAGGTCCACCAGCAACGGCTGGCTGATCCACAACACCGAGGCCACGAGCGCCACCACGGCAATCCCGGCCATGAACTGGCGCACCGTGGAAAACCGCGCCATGCGCGACACGGCGGCCAGCAGCATCAACACCGCACCGACCGGCAAGGCCGCTGCGCGCAGGCCATCGGGAATGCCCAGCGCCGGGGTGGTGATCGACATCTGCTCATGGGAGTGCTGCATGGCCGGGGCGATGATCATCACCACGAACAGGCACACCACCAGCGCCGACAGCGTCTCGCAGAAGCCGCGCCAGGCTTGCGGCAGCTTGTTCACCAGCGCCGACATGCGCATGTGTTCGCCGCGGTCCAGCGCCAGCACCGCACCAAACATGGCCATCCAGATAAACAGCGAAGACGCCAGCTCATCGGACCAGATCAGCGGACTGTGGAGCAGGTAGCGGTAAATCACTCCCGCCAGCAGCACGCAGGTTTCGATCACCATCAACGCGACGGTGATCAACCCGACTGCCCGCATGGTCCATGTGTTCAGACAGACAAGCGCCCGGGCCGGCAGGCGCATGGTAGACGTGGGGGCCACTGCCGCTGGCGCGACCATCATGCCAGTTTCCCGGCATATTTCTCGAGGATGGACCAGGCGGCGTCGCCGAACTTGTCGTGCCAGTCGCCATAATAATTGGCGCTTTGCAGGCGCTCGCGGAACGGTTCCGGTGGCGCCGCCACCAGCTCCAGGCCTTGCTGCTTGAGCGTATCGCGGATGGTGCCCTGCAGCTTGGCCAGGTCATCGCGCTGCGCGAGCACGGCGGTATTGATGTGTTTGCTGACCACGGCCTGCACGTCCGCGGGCAAGCGCTTGAAGGAGGCGCTGTTACCCAGCATCCAGAAGCCATCCCAGACATGGTTGGTCAGGGAGCAGTACTTCTGCACTTCATAGAGTTTCGCCGAGGCCACCAGGGTCAGCGGGTTTTCCTGGCCCTCGACGATGCGGGTCTGCAGTGCCGAGTACACTTCGGAAAAGTTGATGCTGGTCGGCGCCGCTTCAAAGGCGCGGAAGATCGACATGATGATGGGGCTCGGCGGCACGCGCAGCTTCATGCCCTTGAGGTCGTCGGGGGTGGCAATCGGGCGGGTACTGGTGGTGGTCACCCGAAAACCGTTGTCCCAGATTTTGTCGAACGCAAACAGGGTCTCGGTCTTGGCGATCTCGGCCCGCACATGCGCGCCGAGCTCACCGTCCATCGCACTCCATACTTGCTCGTAATCCTTGAAGGCGAACCCGACGGCGCTGATCTGCACTGAAGGCACCATCGTGCCCAGGATCACCGGCGACAGGGCAAACATGTCGACGGCACCCGAGCGCACTTGGGCCAGGGTATCGGTGTCGCTGCCCAACTGGCTGCTGGGGAAGATCTGGATTTGCACCGCGCCGTTGGTTTCTTCACGAATCGCCTTGGCCATTTCCCGCGCCCGCACATTCATGGAGTGGCTGATGGGCATGTTGTTGGCAAACTTCAGCTTGAACTCGGCAGCCTGGCTCTTGCCGCTGTACAGACCGAGCCCGGCGGCGGCAACGGCGGCAGAAGCAAGGGTGGCCGTTTTGAGAAAGTTGCGGCGCGAAAAGTCGCTCATTTGGTTCTCCTGACTTTATTGTTTTTATGGATCAATGGCCGTTATGCCGGCGACTGGCTAAGCAAGCTATAGCAATTGGGGTGCCACGAATGACGCAGTCCTCCTGGCGGCAACCCAGGCTGCTACTCAACCAGCTGTTTTCACAAGGAAAAACAGCGCCTGCAGGAATGCATTTATTTCTTGCAGGGCATCTGGCGCGACGGTGGATGTAACAGGTGTCTCCGGCAACTGTCGCTGTATCCGGCATGGCAAGTGACACCTGTCCTGCACATCTGCAGCATAGGAATCTACACAACGTTGTAGCGGCCTGTGGCGAGGGCGCTTGCTCGCGTGGCGGCCTCTGGGGTGTTGGATTAGGCGGAGTACATATCCATTCTTGCGGTAACGGCTGATATGGGTTCCGCCTGACGGCGGCTCACTTTTGAACAGCGCAAAAGTAAGCAAAACGCTCTTACCCCACCACTCGGCA